>JASLBS010000254.1 GCA_030146405.1 Arthrobacter sp. | reverse complement strand
TCGGTGCGCTCGGGACGCAGCGTCCTCGCCCACTCCACGCCGTTGGCGATCACGCGGCGCACGTCCTTGTGGTGGTACACCGGGTAGTCCTGGTCGCCCGGGCTGAAGAAGAAGATCTTGCCGAAGCCGCGCTTGAACGTGCAGCCGCTGCGGAACACCTCGCCACCGCTGAAGGTGCTGAGGAAGATCAGTTCATCCGGTGCGGGGATGTCGAAGAACTCCCCGTACATCTCCTGCTCGGGAATGATGAACGGGTGCGGCACGCCCTGTGCGATCGGGTGCGTGGGATCGACCGTCCAGACCAGCTCGCGGTCGGCCTCGGAGCGCCAGCGCAGTGTGCACGAGGTCCCCATGAGCTTGCCGAAAATCTTCGACCAGTGGCCGGAGTGCAGCACCAGCAGGCCCATGCCGGCGAGGACGTGGCGGTGCACGCGCTCCACCACGTCGTCGGAGACCTCGGCGTGGGCGGCGTGCCCCCACCACACCAGCACGTCGGTGTTCTGCAGTACGTCCTCGGTGAGGCCGTGCTCGGGATCGTCGAGGGTGACGGTGCGGACCTGCGCGCGCTCCCCCAGGTTCTCCTCGATGCCCTCGCGGATGGTGGTGTGCATGCCCTCGGGGTAGATGGCGGCGACCTCGGGCTGTTCCTTCTCGTGACGGTTCTCGCCCCAGACGATGACGCGCAGCGGTTCGGTGGTGTTCATGGTGTTGTCCTTACGTGAGAGGTCCATGGCTGGAAGGCCGGGTTATTTGACGGCACCGCCGGTGGCACCGGCGGCGATGTATTTCTGCGCCAGGATCAGCAGGACGATCGCGGGCAGGGAGGACAGGACGGCGGTGGCCATGACGGCGCTCCAGTTGGACACCTGCGTGCCCAGGTACTGGTAGATGCCCAGGGTCACCGGCCGCACCTCGTCCGTGGTGGTGAGAGTCAGCGCGAACAGGAAGTCGCTCCAGGAGAAAAGGAAGGCGAACAGGCCCGCCGTGATGAGCGAGTTGCGGCTGATGGGCAGCACGATGGAGACGAACGCCCGGACCAGGCCGGCGCCGTCCACTCTCGCCGCCTCCACGATCGAGGTGGGGATGGCGATCATGAAGGCCCGCATGATGAGGATGACGAACGGGATGGCATGCGTCGCGTCCGCGAGGATCAGTCCCGGGATGCTGTTGAGCAACCCGAGGTCGTTGTACGCCGCATACAGCGCGTTGGCGATCACGATCCCGGGGATCATCTGCGAGATGAGGATGGCGAGCAGGGCGATGTTCACCCAACGGAACCTGAATTGCGCCAGTGCGTAGGCCGCGGGTGCCGCGATCAGCAGACTGAACACCACGGTGCCGAGTGAGACGATCAGGCTGGTCACCAGATTGCTGCCCTGCTCCGAGATGGCCCGCTTGTAGCCGTCGAAGCTCGGGTTCCAGGGGAAGAAGCTGGCGGTCAGCGTGTTGCCCGAGGGCTGAAGTGACGCGTTCACCATCCAGTAGATGGGGAACAGCATGACGGCCAGGAAGAGGACTCCCAGCGCCGTGTAACCGGCGGACCGCGTGCGGTACTTACCTGCGTTGCGTTGCGCCGGAACGGGTGCGGCGATCGTGTCCACAGTGGTCATGGAACTCCCCTTACTCGTCGACCGCGCGCCGGTTGGCGCGGAGATAGATGACCGCGAACACCAGTGAGATCAGGATCAGGATGTTACTGAAGGCAGCACCCACGCCGAACTCGAAGTTGATGAACGACTCCTGGTAGGAGCGGATGGACAGCGTCTGCGTCGCATTGGCCGGCCCTCCGTTGGTCAGGCCCAGGATGATGTCCAGCACCTTGATGGTGTAGACGACGCCGAGCACCAGCACCACGCTGATGACCGGTCTCAGGTTGGGGAGCGTGATGTTCCAGAACGCCTTCCATCCGGTGGCGCCGTCCAGGGATCCCGCCTCGTACAGCTCGTCCGGGATGTCCTGCAGACCCCCGTAGAGAATGGTCACGTTGAACGGGATTCCCACCCAGATGTTCACCAGGATCACGGCGATGAGCGCCACCGACGGGCTGGTCAGCCACGGCACGGCCTCTACTCCGAAGGAGCCGAGGAAGCGGTTGAGGACACCCGAGTCCTGGTCGAGGATGGACCGCCAGGTGGCACTGGAGACGATCAGCGGCAGCAGCCACGGCAGCAGCATCATGGAGCGCAGGAAGTTGCTCAGCGGGAATCGCCGCTTGAAGAAGCACGCAAGTGCCATCCCGATGATGAATTGCCCGGCGATCGACCCGAGGGTGAACAGCGCGGTGTTGGTCATGGACGGCCAGAACAGGTTGCTGCTGATCACCGCCTGGTAGTTGGCCAGCCCCACCCAGGGCGCCTCCCCTGTGAAGAAGGTCTTGGTGGTGTAGTCCTGCAGGCTCATGGTTATGTTCTTGACCACGGGGTAGCCGAAGAACAGCAGGAGATAGAGCGCCGCGGGGGCAACGAACAGCAGGCGTACCACTGCCTCGCGGGACAGGCGCTTCCGCCTGCGAGGCGGCGGCAGCGGAGCCGGTTCCGCCGTCGTCGCCCCGGCGGTGGCTGTCGATGTCATCAGGGGTGCCTCCTCCGGTGTCGTTTCGGATAGTCGCTGCACGGCCATGCGGCGCTATCCCGCCGACGCCTGCTCGAAGGCTTCCTCGGCGGAGGCCTTGCCGGTGAGTGCAAGCTGGACGGCGTTGTAGATCACCGTGGCTGCCTCGGGCCAGTCCTCGCCCAGCTGCCCCGTGCGCGAGCGGGCGTTGGCCACCTGCTCGGTGAAGGACTCCATCTCCGGGACGCGGCTGACGTACTCCTCCGCGAGGGTGGTCTTCGTCGGGATGGTGAAGCGCGCCTCGGCGAGGGCCAGCTGGTTCTCGTCATTGCTGATGCACTGGACGAACTCGGCGGCCTTGGCCTGCTTGGCATCGTCACCGGTGACCGGCACCGTCCAGACCTCTCCGCCCAGCGGGGCGATCGAGGTCTGGCCCTCCTCGCGGACCGGGATCTGCACCGAGTCCCACGCTACGTCCGGTGTTTCCTGCAGTGCGGGAATCTGCCACGGGCCGTTGACCATCATGGCCGCTTTGCCGGCTACGAACTGGTCCTTGACGTCCGACTGGGACCAGTTGATGACCGAGTTCGATGCCGATCCGGAATCCACGAGGTCCTTCCAGAGCGCCAGTCCCTCGGCGACCTCCGGGCTGGTCAGGTCGGTCTCGTCCCCGCCGTTGGACCACATGAATGGCAGGAACTGCCAGCTGCCCTCGTACGTGGCGATGCCGGAGAACGCGAGCCCGTAGGTGTCACCCTGCGTGAGTGTGGCCGCGGCGGCCTTCAGCTCGTCCCAGGTCTTCGGGGGCTCCACCCCGGCGGCCTCGAGCAGTTCGGTGTTGTAGAAGATCCCGAGCGTGTTGGCCGTGGGTGCGAGCCCGTACACCTCGCCCTCGTACGTAGCCGCCTTCAGCATGCCCTCCGCGAAACCCGACGTGTCGACGTCGTACTCGCTCAGCGGTGACAGCCCGCCGGTCGCGGCGATCTCCTGGACGTCGGGGTTGTCGATCATGAGGACGTCGGGGAGCGTCCTCGACGAAGCCCGCTGCAGCACCTTCTGGATGAGGTCCTTCCCGGGAACGGTCTCACGCTCGATGGTGACGTCGAGCTCGGTGGCGCAGCGATCGATCGCCTCCTGCACGAGCGTCTTGTCGGGTTCGTTGTTGTAGTAGTCGACGACGGTGAGGGACTCGACGTCGCCTCCCGCGGCAGTGCCCGCGGTACCTCCGCCACCCCCGCCGCATGCGGTCAGGGTCAGTGGTGCGATGACGGCCATCGCGGTCAGGCCGGTTAGTCTGCGCTTCATGAGGGGCTCCTTTGCCTACTGGCGTGATTGCTGGTGGGTTGCTGGGAAATGGATCAGGACGTGGGGATGTCGTGCCAGGTGGCCTTCGCCGCAGCGCTGGCCTCGACCGCACCGAGCACCCTCTGGATCTGCAGTCCGTCGCGGAAGGAGGGCTCGGGAGGGGTGTCCTCGGCGATGCACCGGGTGAAGTCCGCGATCTCGTGGACGAACGTGGAGTCGTAGCCGAGACCGTGCCCGGGCGGCCACCACGCACCGGCGTACCGGTGTTCCGGCTCGGTGACGAGGATCCGGCGGAAGCCCTCCGACGCCGCGGGCTGCGTGTTGTCGTAGAACTCGAGTTCGTTGAGCCGCTCGAAGTCGAAGGCGAACGAGCCCTTCGAACCGTTCACCTCCAGGCGCAGGGCGTTCTTCCGCCCGCTCGCGAAGCGCGTCGCCTCGAAAGTGGCGAGCGCACCACGATCGGTCCGCGCGATGATCACCGCGGCGTCGTCGACCGTCACCGGTCCTCGGCCTGCCGTGTCTCCGGCGTCGGAGCTGGCCTGCAGGCCGGAGGACGACGACGGTAACGGGCGGCTGGGCACGAACGTCTCGGTGAGTGCGCTGACACCGGCGATGGTGTGTCCGGTGACGTGCTGCGCGAGGTCGAGGATGTGGGCCCCGATGTCCCCGAGCGCACCCGAGCCTGCCTCGTCGCGGTCCAGGCGCCACACCAGGGGGAAGTTCTCGTCCGTGATCCAGTCCTGCAGGTAGGCAGCACGAATATGGCGGACGGTGCCGATCCGGCCGTCCTGGACGAGCTGCCGGGCATGAGCCAACGCCGGCGTGCGGCGATAGCTGAAGCCGACCATGGAGCGGAAGCCGCGCTGCGCCGCTCGTTCGGCGGCGTCGGTCATGGCCTCGGCCTCCTCGAGGGTGTTGGCGAGCGGCTTCTCGCACAGCACGTGCTTTCCGGCGTCGAGGGCCGCGATGGCGATGGGGGCGTGCAGCTTCCCCGGGGTGCAGATGTCCACGACGTCGATGCTCGGATCCGCGACGATGTTCTGCCAGTCCGTCTCGACCCGGCTAATACCGAAGCGACGTGCGAAATCTCCCGCGGCGTCGGCATTACGGCCACAGACGACCGCCAGTTCCGGCGTCCGTCCGAGGTCGAAGAAACGGGGGGCTGCGGTCCATCCCTGGGCGTGGATGGCCCCCATGAACGAGTACCCGATGAGGGCCACCCTGAGTGGTTTCGGCACTGAAAGAACTCCTTGACCATTGACTGCGCTGTCCATGCTGATGATCGATCCGCCCTCCGGTAAAACGCTTAACCGACTGACCTGTGAAGGAGTCTGCCGTTACCCTCCACGCTTGTCAAGGGTTCATCTAAACGCTTTACTGGAGCATCAGCGTTCAGCATCGAAGGATGGGACACACAGCGTTTCCCGCCGGGAAGGGGTTCTCGAATGGCCACGATGCAGGACGTCGCACGTCTGGCGAATGTGTCGATCGCCACGGTCTCCTTCACCGTCAATAACACCAAGCCGGTATCACCGGCGACACGCGCAAAAGTGGAAGCGGCCATGCGCGAACTCGGCTTCCGGCGCAACATCGTGGGGCGCGCCCTCGCCAGCAAGCGCACCCGGATCATCGCCCTGCTGTTCCCTGCACTGCAGCACTCGTTCAGTGGAACGGTGGTCCAGTTCTTCACCAGCGCCGCTGCTGCGGCGCAGGACCGTGGGTACAACCTGGTTCTCTGGCCGATCAACAATGACGCAGGGCAGACAACTGAATTGACCTCGAGTGGCCTTGTTGACGGCGTGATCCTCATGGAGGTTCAACTCGATGATCCGCGCGTGGGGGAACTGGAGGAGTCAGGAACGCCCTTCGTGCTGATCGGAAGAACCCGTGACCCGAGCTCACTGACCTACGTGGACATCGACTTCGAGCACACGCTCGTCCTCGCCGTTCAGCATCTCGTGAATCAGGGCCATTCCGCGATCACTTTGCTCGATGACGCCGTAGGGAGCCGTGACCTCGAGGCGTTCGGCCCGGTCAGCCGGTCACGCAACAGCTTCGAAGCCGAGATGCACCAGCATGGGCTGACGCCGTCGGCCTTCAGTTGCGAGGCGAGCCCGCAGGCAGGAACTCATGCCGCACACGAGCTGCTGCGCTCCTTCCCGGACACCACAGGGGTGATCGTGCAGAACGAACTTGCAGCAACGGGCTTCATGAACGGCCTGCGGCACCATGGCATCGAGGTACCCCGGGATCTTTCTGTTCTCTCCGTCGGCTCCTCCTCCGAGATGGCCGCGATGGCCGACCCTCAACTGACCGTGATGTCCTCACCGAGTACCGAACTCGGGCGCATGGGTGTCGAAGCCCTGATCGACCAGCTGGAAGGAAGTGCCTCCGGAGTGCGGCAGGAACTGGTCATCTGCGCGTTCGAGGAAGGATTCTCGACGGGACCAGTGCCGGGGGTCCAGTAAGGCGCCGTCCCACCGGACCACCTTCGTCCGTCCGCCCACTCGTGGATACGGGACCCGCGCGGATGAACCGTGTACGGGATCCCGCGCCGGAGGCAGGTGGCGAGGGCGCTCGTGGCTGCGGTCCTATGCTGATGCCGGCCCCTTTTCCTCCATCCCATTCGACATCCCAGGAGCACCATGACCTACGAACTGCGCACCTACACCGCCAACCCCGGCATGATGGACGCC
>JASLBS010000238.1 GCA_030146405.1 Arthrobacter sp. | reverse complement strand
CACCAAGGATGCGACCGTCATCATGCGGGAGTACTCACGCTTCGCCGAGAAGGACGATGAGCCTTACTACCCGATCAACACCACGGAGGACAGGGCGAAGCTGCTCGCCTACCGCGACCTTGCCAAGGGCGAGAAGTCGATGCTTTTCGGTGGACGTCTCGGAACCTACAAGTATCTCGACATGCACATGGCCATCGGATCGGCCCTGACCATGTTCGACAACAAGATCTCCCCGCACTTCATGTCGGGAGCCAAGCTCGAAAGTGGGGGTGTGGACGCATGAGCATCCTGTCCAGCGTTGCCGATACGGCAGCAGATGAAACCGGCACGAAGCAGTGGAAGACGGTGCACCGCGTCGTCTTCCCGACCGACGGGGACACCGACACACTGCCCCTGTACGTCGACTTCAATGCGGCCCAGCGGGTCGTCGACGGCGAGCAGCGCACCGCGCGCTCCGGCGCCGGTACCACCGCCGTCGTCGCACAGCACAAGACCCAGCGTTCGGACTTCATTCTGGGCCGGCGGAGCCTGCGCCTCCCGGCCCACCGCCGTCTCTCCTTCGGTACATATTTCAACGCGTTCCCTGCCAGCTACTGGCGTGCTCACACCGACGTCGCGGAGGTACGCCTCGTCGTCGAGGTCGACGCCGAGGCGACGGTGGTGATCTACCGGTCGACCGCCCGTGGCACCTCGAACCGTGTGAAGAGCGTGCACGTCGACGCCGGAAGTCCCGTGAGCGTGGACCTGCCGATCACCGCTTTCGGTGACGGTGGCTGGTACTGGTTCGACCTCGTGGCTCTGGACGACGACGTCACCCTCGAGCGTGCCGAGTGGGCCGTCCCGCAACCCGAAGGATTCCTGCCGGGAACGCTCTCGGTCGCCGTGACGACCTTCAACCGGCCGGACTACTGTGTGCGTCATCTCTCCACGTTCGCCGAGTCCGAGGACCTGCTCGGTATCCTCGATCGCCTGATCATCACTGATCAGGGCACGCAGAAGGTGCGTGACGAGGAGGGCTTCGAGGAAGCGGCAGCGCTCCTCGGCGACAAGTTCGCCCTGCTGGAGCAGGGTAACCTCGGCGGTTCGGGTGGTTTCGCCCGCGGTATGCACGAGACCGTCAACGACGGCCGGAGCACCTATGTCATCCTGCTCGATGACGACGTACTCGTCGAGACCGAGGGCATCATGCGCGCGGCGAACTTCGCCGATTTCACCCGGAAGCCGACGATCGTCGGCGGTCACATGTTCAACCTCTACGAGCGGTCGGTCCTCCACAGCTTCGGCGAGGAGATCAACGAGTACCGCTACTTCTGGGGTCCGGTCTCCAACACGTTCGAGGCCCACGATTTCTCCTCGAGCAACCTCCGCACGACTCCCTGGATGCACCGACGGGTGGACGTCGACTTCAACGGTTGGTGGATGTGCCTCATCCCCACGAGCATCATCCGCGAGATCGGTCTGGCGCTGCCCGTCTTCATCAAGTGGGACGACGCCGAGTACGGCATCCGAGCCAAGGCGCACGGTTTCCGCACGGTGTCCCTCCCGGGTGCTGCCGTGTGGCACATGCCGTGGACGGAGAAGGACGACACCATCGACTGGCAGGCCTACTACCACCAGCGCAACCGATGGCTCGCGGCGATGCTCTACTCGCCGTACAAGCGCGGCGGCCGTATGCCGCGCGAGAGTTTCATGGTCGACGTCCGGCACCTGCTGTCCATGCAGTACTCGGCCGTCGAACTGCGCCTCAACGCCCTGGAGGACCTGCTGGACGGACCTTCCCACCTGCATGCGACGATCGGGGCGAAGCTCCCCGAGATCCGCAAGCGCCGGGCCGACTTCGACGACGCCCGCGTGAGCAAGAACATCGCTCAGTTCCCGGAGATCAAGCGTGTGAAGCCTCCGAAGAAGGGCCTGAAGCCGTCCCCGCCGCGGACGCTGAAGAACGCACTCGTCAAGGCCGGGACGGGCGCACTCCGCCAGGTACGTTCGGCACGACCGGAGGCCAGCGTGCATCCCGAGGCCAACGTACCGGCGATGGACGCCCGATGGTGGCGGCTCTCGCAGCTCGATTCCGCGCTCGTCTCCTCGGCCGACGGGTCCGGCGCATCCTGGTACAAGCGTGACTCCGCCCAGTTCCAGTCGATGCTCAAGCGGAGCATGGTGCTGCACCAGCGCCTGCTCGCCCGATGGGACAATCTCGCGGACGAGTACCAGCGGGCGCTACCGGACTTCACCTCCCAGCAGTCATGGGCAGAGACCTTCGACAGGGCAACGCCGTCCGAAGGCGTAGGGAAGTCGACTCCGTGAGTACGGTCACCGATCGATCGGCGGCGGGAGGGGAACCGCGCGGAGAGCTCGTGGTTCCCGGCCACGGTCAGGGGCTCCGCGATGTCTTCAGGTCCCGGTACCTCCTGAAACTGCTGGTGCAGAAGGAATTGCGCGTCCGGTACCGGGGCTCAGTACTCGGGCTGCTGTGGTCCTACGTCAAACCGGGTGTCCAGTTCGTCGTGTTCTACATCGCCCTGGGTGTGTTCCTCGGCCTCGAGCAGAGTGAGCGGAACCCTGCAGGCCTGCCCAATTACGCCATCTATCTGTTCTCGGGCATCGTCCTGATCAACTATTTCAACGAGTCCCTCGGCAATGCATCC
>JASLBS010000162.1 GCA_030146405.1 Arthrobacter sp. | reverse complement strand
CGAACACCGTGCGCTCCGATTCGTCCAGCGCGAGCCTGACGGCACGGACGAGATCCACGAGCGAACGCGGGAAGGTCACGGTGTCGGCAGTGAGGGCCCAGATGCCGTCCAGCTTGCTGAGGGTGCCGGTCGCGAGGGCTTCGTCGAGCACCGCCTTGAGGAACAGGGGATTGCCGGAAGCCTCATCGCAGAGGCGGTCACTCGTACCCCGGACAATCTCCGCACCGAGCACCCGAGTACACAACTCGTGGGCTTCCGCGTAGTCGAGGGGATCAACGTCGAACCTCCCGAGGAGCCCGTCCCGGCACAATGACGCGAGCTCGTCGGACAGGAACGGCGTGGAGCGCGCGAATGCCGCGAGGCGAACCGTCCGCGATGTCACCAGCTGCGCGAGCAGGTGACTGCTGTCGTCGTCGAGCAGATGGGCATCATCGACCAGGACGACGACCGGCCTCCCCTTGGCGCGGCTCCTGAGGAAGGTCATCACCCGGCGCAGGATGGAGAGAGGGGACGCCATGTCCGCGGCCGTGGCGTCGGTGAGGAAAGGACTGAGTGCTCCGTAGGGGATGCTGCCCAGTGACGAGGCCGGCGTCACCAGGAACGGCACGAACTCGCCCTGCAACCGGGTGAGGAGGTGTCTGGTCATCGCGCTCTTGCCCGTGCCCATGTCCCCGTAGACGAACGCCCCGTAGAGCTCGCCCGCGCGCAGCATGTCCTCGATTGCGGACAGCAGCAGGCTCCGCCCCACCAACGGGACGTCGCCTGACAGCGCGGAGTACATCACGGGCGCCCACTCACCGACAGGACCTCGGCCAGTTCGCCACGCGTGCGAACCTTCAGTTTGGAATACACCTGGTAGAGATGGCCCTCGACCGTCCGAACGGAGACGAACATCTGCGTGGCGATGGCACGATTGCTTTTGCCCGCGACCGCGAGTCCCGCGATTTCCCGCTCCCGAGCGGTCAGGACGTCCAGGCCCGTGCCTGCGTCCGCTGCCATCAGGTGCGCGGGCAGCAGGTCGCGCATGCTCTTCTGGATGGCTCTCGTCCCGACTCGGTCGTCCGCCAGCTGCGTCATCCCGCACCCCACCCGTGCCAGGTCCGCCACCAGATGGTCATCGCGCCCAGCCGCCGACTCCAGGGCCTCGATGAGGACCTGCGCATCGGTGGTCAGTAAGGCACGCGAGAACAGCAGGCAGGTTCGGGCGAAGGGCCCGGCGAGTGTCCCGGCCACGGCGTGCAGTTGCCCGATCGCTTCCGGGCGACCCAACCGCACAGCCGAGGCCAGGGTCAGGAGGGCCCAGACCGGTGCACCACGCTCGAGATCGGCGGACGCCTGTTCGTGCAGCTTTTTCGCGGAGTCGTGCCGCTGGTCCGGAAGTGAGGACGCGAGGAGCCGATAGTGCCGGGCAGCGCGACGGACGATCCACGAACTGCCCTGTCCCGACTCCCTCGGCGTGAGGACAGCGATACCCGGCTCCAGCGGACCCGGCAGGGCGGAGCACCCGGCGAGGCCGGCGTAGGCCAGGGGCAGGAGCCCGTGGGGATCGGTGATCCTCAGTTGCTCGATGACAGGGCCGAGGATTTCGGCGGCGTTCTGCGGGCGGCCCTGTGCGAGGAGATCGAGCCCCGCCGAGAGGTCTGCCAGTGAACCGCGACGGAACGACCAGGAGCGTGACGAGGCGCGAAGGGTGTCGAGGATGAGCGCACCGTTTCCCCACCTGCCCGAGACGAGGACGGCCACCTCGATGCGGATCAGCGCTGCGTCGGCGACGCGACGGGACACCGCCGGGTGGGCCAGGTTGTGCGCGAGTGACTCGGCCAGCTCGAGGGCCGACTCCTGCTGATCCTGCAGGACCCTCGCTTCGAGCAGGAGTGACTGCGCCAGGATGTGCGTCTCGCGCTGCTCCCGGTCCGCCGTGGACGGGAGGTCTGCCGGCGCCGGGCCGTGCAGGAGGTCGACGACGGCCCCGTACCTGCCCTCGAAGGACGCCATGTCCGCAAGGGCGACCTCGACCCGCCACCGCAGTCGCTGCAGGGACCCGGGGCCAGCGCCGTCGGCTGGAGCGTCGGCCGAACCGCCACTCGGCGATCCGGCGGATGTATCAGCTGCGGTGACGGCCTGCCGCTCCCGAAGCGTCAGCCGCTGCAGCGCGCTGAGGAGCGGCTCGGAGGAACCTGGGACCCCCTGCCGTCGCTGCAGGTGCGACTCCTCGATAGCGAAGAGCGTCCCGGTCTCCACATCGAGGGTCTCCATCCGTGACGCGAGGATCGCGGACCACGCCGTTGCCGCCTTCATGTGCCCGCGGCCGAGCGCAGCGATCAGTGACTGCAGCACCAGCCGGGAGGAAGCATCGTCAGCGAAGGCCTCCCCGAGCTCTGCTGCGTCCTCGAACTGCCCGTTGTCATTCAGTGCGGCAACAGCCGCTCGTACCTGGTCCTGAGTGACAGGAAGACCTGCGCGACGAAGCCACCGGACGTGCTGGGCCGGGTGCGAGGCCAGCTCAGCGGCGGCCGCGGGAAAGGTCGTGAGCACCCGATGGAGTTCGCTGGCGGTTGCCCTGGATACCCCGTTCGCGAGCGCGGACGCGAGGCCCGGCGCGGCGAGGCGGACGCTCGGTTCGAGCCCGGACCCGATCTCGATGACGCCTCGGTCCTGGAGGGTGTCGAGATCCCGGGAGTCCGCGAGCCGCGCGAGATGGGACCAGCGGAGGGTCCCGGCGAGGGCTACCAGGTCGACGATCTCCCTCTGGCCGGGGGTGAGTGTGCGCAGCACCGGGGACGTGCGCAGCACCTCATGGCTGATGCTCTCGCTGCCGGGCAGGAGGACCCAGGCGGAGCCGCGCCGGGCGAGGACGCCGCGCTGGACGAGACCGGCCAGGGTGACCCGGGTCACCTGGAGATTGCCACCACCTACCGACCACAGCGCTTCCACGCCTTCCCGGCTGACGGGAACGCCGAGCTCCGCCCAGACGAGGCGCGCCGTCTCCTCGAAGGTGAAGGGAACCAGATCCACCCGCTGCAGCGCGCCGGCCCGCCACAGGCCCATGAAGACCGGATCCACCCGGGCGAAATCGGCGGTCGTCATTACGACGGTGGCGATGTCGCCCGCGACGAGCTGGCCGATCAGGGCGGAGGATGCGCTGTCCAGGTGCTCCGCGTTGTCGATGGTGAGGACCACCCGGCGGCCGGCAGCCTCCCTGCGCAGGTAGGCGGAGACGGAGGAGAAGGCCAGAGCGGGGTGTGTGAGCTCGCCGGGAAGCTCCGAGAGCAGGAAGGCGAGGGCGCGGTACGGGATGGGCGCCGAGGATCGGAGGCCACGGACGCGGATCACGTAGGCGTCGGTGAGCGAGCGCTGTGCCTGGTGAAGGAGGGCGGTCTTTCCGAGTCCGGCGGCGCCGACCAC
>JASLBS010000128.1 GCA_030146405.1 Arthrobacter sp. | reverse complement strand
CGGTGCCTACGTGACCGACGCCGACGGCCAGGAGTACGTGGACCTCGTCTGCTCGTGGGGCCCGGCACTGCTCGGCCACTCGCACCCCGACGTGATCGCGGCGGTGCATCGGGCCGTCGACCACGGGCTCACCTTCGGTGCATCCACGCCCGCCGAGGCCGAGCTCGCGCAGCTCGTCCAGGACCGCGTGCCCGCCGTCGAGCTGCTGCGCATGGTGTCCACCGGTACCGAGGCCACGATGACCGCGGTGCGCCTGGCCCGCGGTTTCACGTCCCGCAACCTGATCGTGAAGTTCGCCGGCTGCTACCACGGGCACGTGGACAGCCTCCTCGCCGCCGCCGGATCTGGCGTGGCCACACTCGCTCTCCCCGGCTCCGCCGGCGTCACCGAGGCCACCACGGCGGAGACGCTCGTCCTGCCCTACAACGACGTCGCGGCCGTGGAGGAGGCCTTCCGCACGCACGGCGAGCACATCGCCGCCGTCATCACCGAGGCGGCGCCGGCCAACATGGGCGTGGTGACGCCGGCACCGGGCTTCAACGCCTTCCTCAGCCGCATCACCGCCGAGCACGGCGCACTGTTCATCGTGGACGAGGTCATGACGGGCTTCCGGACGCATCCCGGTGGGTACTGGAAGCTCACGGGTGGCGCCGATGACGCCGAGCACCCCTGGACGCCGGACCTCCTGACCTTCGGCAAGGTGATCGGCGGCGGCGTCCCCGCGGCCGCGCTGGGGGGCCGCGCCGACGTGATGAACTACCTGGCGCCGATCGGCCCCGTCTACCAGGCCGGTACCCTCTCGGGGAACCCGCTCGCCATGGCGGCCGGTGTCGCCACCCTCACCGCGGCCACGGACGACGTCTACCGCCACGTGGATGCCCGCTCCCTCGAGGTCAGCACCGCCCTCTCCACGGAGCTCGCCTCAGCCGGGGTCGACCACTCGATCCAGCGGGCCGGCAACCTGTTCAGCGTCGCCTTCGGGACGGCCGAGCACGGCGTCTCGAACTACGCGGACGCCCAGGGCCAGGAGGCCTTCCGCTACGGCCCGTTCTTCCACTCGATGCTGGACTCCGGCGTCTACCTGCCACCGTCCGTCTTCGAGGCCTGGTTCCTCTCCGCGGCGCACGACGACACCGCGCTGGAACGGATCCATGCTGCCCTTCCTGCGGCGGCGAAGGCGGCAGCGGCGGCGGTCCCGGTCGACTGAGGCCGCCGCGGCGCCGGGTGACCAGGGTGCTCAGGCGTCGACCGGAATCGCCGTGGATCCCGCCCGTAGGGCTCCGGCAGTGTCGGTCGCGCGGACGGAAGCGGGAACCGGGGCGTTGCCCGGTGGTGAGGGATGCACGCCGAGCACGGGCCAGGCCCGCTCGATCACCGCCGTCGGGTCCGTCCGTCGGAGGTACTCCTCGAAGTCCGCCGCCTGGCGATCGGCCCAGATGACCAGCGAGGCATGCAGTTCCGCTGCGGGGCAGCGCAGGAAGGCATGCTGCTCGGCGAGGATCCGGCCCACCTGAAGCGTGGCCAGGACGTCCGCGGCGGAAGTGTGGGCGTTCTCGAAACGGATGCCGTAGTGCTCGCACAGTGCCGTCAGCGTCCGCTTGCCCTTCCGGTAGCGGTTCGCCTGCTTGTCCATGACGTACGGATCGATCACCGTACCGGGTACGGGTGTCGGAAGCCCGAGACGGTGACCCTCACGTGCCAGCACCGTGAAGTCGTAGCGGGCGTTGTAGGCGAGGACCGGGATGCCGCGATCGAAGCAGCGGGAGAGCACCGCGGTGATGCCGCGCACCACCTCCACCGCGGGTAGTCCGTGCGCGCGGGCATGCCCCGTGGTGACGCCGTGGATCGCCGCGGCTGCCGCCGGGATCTCCACGCCGGGATCCGCGAGCCACTCGTGGTGCTCGAGGACCGCGCCGTCGGGGTCCACGATCATCACCGTGGCGGTGACGATCCGGGCCGTGAACGGGTCGCGTCCCGTCGTCTCGAGATCGAAGGCCGCCCTCGGTTCCTCATGCCAGCTCTTCATGGCACCCACCGTAGCGGCGGGCGACGACCAATTGGCGGAGCCGCCCCGCCCGTCGTGCTCGGTAGGGTGGTGCGCATGGAGTCACGGCCCGAGCACCGGGAGGTCCGCGGGGACCCCCCGGCCGTACCGGGAGGGAGTGCGCAGGCGTACGCGGATGCCGTCCTGGCCGTCGCGGAGCTGATCCCCCCGGCCAGGGTGCTGACCTACGGGGACATCGCGGAGCTCCTCGAGAGCGGCGGGCCGCGCCAGGTGGGCCGGACCATGGCGAGCAGCGTGCGGGACGTACCGTGGTGGCGCGTCCTCCGCGCCGGCGGCCATCCACCGCGTGGCCTCGCGCTGCTGGCCCGCTGCCACTACGACGACGAAGGAACGCCGCTGCACCTTCCAGCCGGCGCCGACCCCGGACGCTACCGGGTCGATCTGCTCGCCGCGCGGTGGCTGCCGTCGCCGGTGGACGAGCTTCGCCTGACCCGACTGCGCGCGTCCCTGGCACGCTCCGGGCAGTGACCCGGCACTCAGCCGTCGGATCCGTGCTTTGTCCGTGCAATGTGATGGTCTTGACCCATGACCAGCACCTTCCACGACTCCCCGACGACGCCGCTCGAGGAGACGCAGGTGGTTCCGGATGCCAGCGCGGGCTACTCCGCCGTGCTCGACTCCCTCGCGGCAGTTCCCGGACGGATCCTGGTTCTCGGAGCGCCCGGCAGCGGTAAGACCTCACTGCTCACGGATCTCGCCGTCCGCCGGATCGGGACCGGCGAGGTGCAGCCGGAGGGCCTGCTCCTGCTGGGCCCCACCCGGGCAGCCTCGACGCGCCTGCGCGACGAACTGACCGCCAAGCTCGATCGCAGTATCAGCACGGCCCCGGCGCGTACCTGGGCGTCCTACGCCTTCGACCTCATCCGCCGGGCGAAGGCCGAGGGCCGCACCCCGTGGATCCCCCGCCCACCCCGCCTCCTCTCCGGTGCCGAACAGGACCTCATCATCAAGGAACTGCTCACCGGGCACGGCCGGGGCGGAGCCCCCGAACTGCAGTGGCCGGCCGGCCTCGCCCTGGCGTTGCCGACACGCGGGTTCCGGCAGGAGATCCGCGACCTCTTCGATCGCGTGAGCGAGTACGGGGTCTCCGCGGACGAGCTCGCCTCCTGGGGCGAGCGGTTCGACCGTCCCGATTGGGTGTCCGCTGCGGCGCTCTACCGCGAGTACCGCGACGTCCTCGACCTCCGTATGCCGGAGGCCTTCGACCCGGCAGGGATCCTCACTGCTGCGCGGGAGATCCTCGAGACGGATCCCGAGTTCCTCGACCAGGAACGGTCGCGTCTGCGGCTCATCCTCGTGGACGACTACCAGGAGGCCAATCCCGCGATCCACGCCCTGCTCGGACTCATCGGGGAGGGCCGGAACGTGGTGATCACCTCGTGCCCGGATACCGTGGCGCAGGGATTCCGCGGCGCGCGTCCCGAACTCACCGGGCGCCTGTCCACCCTGTTCGGGCGGGGGAGCGCCCTCCGGACGGTGACGCTACCGGCGTCGATGACACTGAAGGGCGGCCTCGCGACGGCGTGGGGTCAGGTGGCCGGACGGATCTCGACCACCGGGGTTCCGACCACCTACCGATTCCCACCCGACGGAGACGCGAGGGAAGCCGCGGTATCGGCCCATGTCCTGGACAGTGCGTTCCACGAGCAGCGTTTCATCACCCAGCGGATCCTGGAGGCGCACCTCTTCGGGGAGCGCAGCCTCGATGACATCGCGGTGATCGTCCGCAACGGTGCCCAGGTGTCCGCCGTCCAACGCTTCCTGACCGCGCAGGGGATCGCCGTCAACGTCCCCGCTGCGGAGACGGCGATCCGCGAGGAACCCGCCGTCCGGCCGCTATTGGACCTCTACGCGGTGGTGGTGGGCCGCATGGAGCTGGACACCGAGCTCTGCATCTCACTGCTGACGTCGCGGATCGGCGGTGCGGGCAGCCTCGAGCTACGCCGGCTGCGTCAGATACTGCGCCGCAACGAGCTCCAGGAAGGTGGCGGACGCACCAGTGACGAGCTGCTGGCGGCTCTGTTCTCCTCGCCCGAGGACGTCGCCGCCCTGCCCTCCGAGGGTGCGCCTGTCCGCCGGCTCCACCGGATGCTCGAGGCCGGGCGCTCGGCAGCGCAGGAGGCCGCCGCGGATCCGGAGACGGTCCTGTGGGCGCTGTGGTCGGCGTCGGGACTCGCGCAGCAGTGGTCGGCGACTGCCCTGTCCGAGGGAGCGTCGTCCGCCCGTGCGGACCGCGACCTCGACGCGATGATGGCCCTGTTCCACACCGCGGAGCGGTTCGTCGAGCAATTGCCCGGCGCTGATCCCGAACTGTTCCTCGATTACATCCTCAGCCAGGACATCCCCATGGACACCCTCACCCAGCGCACCACCCGGCAGGCCTCGGTAGCGGTCCTGACGCCGGCCAGCGCTGCGGGGCGGCACTGGCCCCTCGTGATCGTCGCAGGGGTACAGGACGGCGTCTGGCCGAACCTTCGTCTGCGCGGTGAGTTGCTCGGATCCGGTGAGCTGCGCGCGTTGCTCGACCAGGGGGAATCCTTCCGGAGCAACCGGGACCCGGTGTCGCTGCTGCAGGACATCCGCTTCGACGAGCTCCGGACCTTCTCACTCGCCGTCTCCCGGGCCACCGAGGAGCTGGTGTGCTGTGCCGTGTCCTCACAGGAGGAGCAGCCCTCCCAGTTCCTCGACGTGCTCGACCCGCTGCCGCCCGGGACCTCCCAGCGTCCGCGCACCGAGGTGCTGCGGCCCGTGACGCTCCGGGCCCTGGTGGCGGAGCTGCGCAAGTACGCGCAGGATCCCGGGAGCGGGGACGTCCTGAGCGGGGAAGCCGTCCGTCACCTCGGACGCATGGCGGCACTGCAGCCTCCTGTGCCGGGCGCACATCCCGCGCAGTGGTGGGGAGTCCTCGGCCTGAGCAGCGAGGAGCCGGTGGTTCCGCCGGAGCAACCCATCCCGGTGTCGCCCTCGAAGGTCGAGTCCGTCCTCGCCTCTCCACTGAGCTGGTTCGTCTCCGCGGCAGGAGGCGAGAGGACCACCGACTTCGCGCGCTCACTCGGCACCCTCGTGCACCAGATCGCGCAGGATCTGCCCGAGGCGAGCGGCAGTGAGTACGTCAGGGAACTCGAGCGCAGATGGCCCCAGCTGGGGATCAAGGACACCTGGGAGGGGGCCGCGGACTTCAAGCGCGCGGAGGGCATGGTCCGGAAGCTCGCCGGCTACGTCCTGTCCATGCGCCAGGAGGGGCGCAGCCTGCAGGACACCGAGGTCGATTTCTCCGTGGATCTCGGTGTCCATGTCCGCGGTGAGGACCGGATCGCCCGGCTCCGCGGCCAGATCGACCGGCTGGAGCTCGACGCCGAGGGCCGCTTCGTCGTCGTGGACCTGAAGACGGGGCGCAGTGCCCCCGCCGGTGCCGACATCGCACGGCATCCGCAGCTCGCGGCCTATCAGACGGCCGTGGCCTCCGGCGCGCTCGCCGATGCCCCGTCGGAGGAGCCGGGCAGCACTTCCGACGGCTCTCCGGAGCCGGCAGAACCAGGAGGGGCGGCCCTGGTGCAGCTCGGGACCAAGACGAAGGGGATGGTCGTGCAGACCCAACCCGCCGTGGGCCCGGAGGACACCTGGGCCCGCACCATGATCGAGGACGCCGCCGGGCTCATGGCGGCAGCGACGTTCGAGGCGATCCACGACCCCCGCCGCTCCGGATACGGTGGCAGCGGCTGCCGCCTGCCGGAGATCTGCCCGCTGTGCGAAGAGGGCAAGCAGGTGACCCAGTGACCCCGACGCCGCAGGGCCCGGCCTCCTACACCGCCCGGGACCTCGCCGAGCTGCTGCACACCGATCCGGACGCTCCTGTGCAGTACCCCACGGAGGACCAGGCGCGCGTCATCGAGGCGCCGCTGGAACCACTCCTCGTCATCGCCGGTGCGGGTTCCGGCAAGACCAGGACGATGGCGGATCGCGTGGTCTGGCTCGTGGCGAACCAGGTGGTGCGGCCCGAGCAGATCCTCGGCGTCACTTTCACCCGCAAGGCGGCCGGCGAGCTCGCAGCACGCATCCGGCAGCGGCTGGGGCAGCTCTACACGGCGCTCGCGGAGCAGGACACCGTCCAGGGGAGTGGGGATGCCCTCGACCGGCTCGATCCCGCCATCTCCACCTACCACTCCTTCGCGAACGGGATCGTGCAGGACTACGGCCTCCGCATCGGGGTGGAGCGCGATTCCGTCATGCTCGGGACCGCGCAGTCCTGGCAGCTCGCGTCCTCCGTGGTCGAGGCGTACGACGGTGAATGGGAGCACTTCACGGCGGCGAAGAGCACCCTCGTGAAAGCGGTGCTGGACATGGCGGGGGAGTGCGCCGAGCACCTCGTGAGCCCGGCGACCGTGCGG
>JASLBS010000064.1 GCA_030146405.1 Arthrobacter sp. | reverse complement strand
CAGGTATCGCCCAGGAGTGCAAAACCCGTCCACGCTGCGCCCATTGCCAGCGTCAGGAACGCGAACACCGAGACGTAGAAGCGCCGTCGGCGGTTCAACAGGCCTTCCTTACGGACCTCCTTCAGCAGGACCGAGTAGGAGGCGACGACGTCGTTCGGCTTCGAGATACGGACGGAACGCCTCACCGGCGTCGTGACAGGATCTGTCGGGTCGGTTCTGGCGATGTTCACGGTGTCACTCATGGGAGTCCTTGGCGGGTGGGTGTGGCGCGGGTACGGCGATGACGGCGCCTTCATCGGAGAAGGCTCGAAACGTGTGTCGTCCTGGATGACGGGGGGCATCCCCTGATCCCGCACCGGAGCGATGGCTCTGACGGAGGGATCGGAGGGAGTGCTACGCGTTGAAGTGCTCGCGGCTGCCGGACGTGGGCAGACCGCGGGCCGTCATGGCGCCGTCAGCGAGGCCGCCGCCTCGGTCGAGCAACCGGTCTCCGCGCCGTCGTTGTTCCTGGTCACGGGAAACTCCTGAGTGTGAGGGTGCCGTCATCGGCGATGGGGAGCGCGCCCTGACCGGGTGGATCCACTGGAGAGTCGGACGGTTCGCACAGTGCTTCACGAGAAGGTCCTACACCGTAGACTCTACGATGTAGATTTGGCCCCAGCAAGTCGTCCTACAGGAGGGGTATGGGTACTGATGGACCGCAGGGCTGAAGCCGCAGGATCCGATGAACCCCAGAGCTCCGCTGAAACCATCCGCCGATCCGCGGGAGGTGAAGGTACTCCTGACCGTCGTGCGGGTAGGAACCGCACGCGATTGAGCCGCGACGCCGTGCTGCAGGCCGCGTTGGATCTTGTCGACTCCGACGGTCTCGATGCTCTGTCGATGCGGCGACTGGGAAACAGCCTCGGCAAGGATCCGATGGCCCTGTACCGCTATGCCGCCAATCGGGATGCTCTCCTGGACGGCCTGACTGAACTCGTGCTCGACCAGTGGTCGATACCGGACGTCGGATCTTCATCCCTTCCCTGGCCGGAACAACTTCGCGAAGCCGCCCACGGCTTCCGCACCCTGGTGCTGAAACACCCCCGGCTGGTTCCCCTCCTGGTGACGCGCCCCCTCTCCACCCCGATGGGATTGCGTCCGCTTGGCGCGCTCCGACCCGTCGAGCGGATCCTCGCCGTCCTCCGTGCTGCCGGGTTCTCCCCCGCCGGTTCGCTCCACGCCTACCGCACCTATTACGGATTCCTCATCGGCCACGTCATCAACGAACTCGAGGAGTTCGTCGTCAACCCCGACGAGGACGAACTAGGGCTGCGACTGGGCCTGCACCGACTCCCCAAGAAGGACTTCCCGCATCTGCGTGCTCTTGCATCGGTGCTCGAGGACTACGACGGCCTGACGGAACTCGATCAGGGCATCACCATCCTGCTCGAGGGCCTGCAGTCCCAGCTTCGCTCCCCCACGCACCCGTCGTAGTCCGGTGTGCTGCTCACGGGCATCACTGCGGATCGGGGTGTGAGGCTCGGACCTGGTGGGTGAGCCAATCGATGAGGAAGCGGCTCGACGCGGGATGGATACCCTGCGGTGTGTGCTGACGTTCGTGCCAGGTGTGGACGTCCTCCGAGCAGTTCTGGTCGCCCAGGAAGCGGGTGAGCGGGCACCGCGCCAGCTCCAACGGGTGGGCGGTGCCGAGCCGGGCGAACTGCCAATGGTAGGCCAACGCACCCAGGGGCGTGCGGAGGGGCGATCGGTGGAATGTGAAGGAGAAGTCGTCGTCCCAGCTGATCGCCTCGGAGACCGGCATGGGTTTCGCCAGGTAGTACCCCTGTCCCAGCGGCGCACCGAAGACCACGGCGGCTTCGGTGAGGTTCTCGTCCTCGAGGCCCTCGATGACGAGGTTCATGGCGAGGTCACGGCCCATCTGGATCAGGGTCGCCATCATGCTCAACGTATCCAGGGGCTTCTGGTAGGTGTTGGCGAGCAGGCCGCGATCGAGCTTCAGGGCACTGAACGGGAAGGAAGCGAGCCTTTGCAGGGTGCTGTACCCGGAGCCGAGGTCGTCCATCGCCAGCCCGACGCCGAGGTTCACGAGATCCTGCAGCGCGCTGCGCTGGACGTCGGAGCCGAGAATGTCGGATTCCAGCAGTTCGAGGCCCAACCGCCGCGGCTGCAGGCCGCGGCTGGAAAGGGCTTCTTCGACGGTACGCAGTGTGGCTGCATCGTTCAGGATCGTCGGAGGCAGGTTGACGGACACGTCGAAGTTCTTGCCCGCCTCGTCCGAGGCGATCAGGAAGTCCAGTGCCTTGCCCAGCACACGCTCGAACAGTACGCGCTGGTCGGCGTTGACGAGGTGAGGAAGGAAATCGTTCGGATAGATCAGCCCACATCCTGGTGGCCGCAGCCTGGCGAGAGCTTCGAACAGGTGCACCGACCCATCACCCAGATCGATCACGGGCTGCAGTTCGATGACCACATCGCCATGCGCCACTGCTTCCTGATGAATGTTCAGCGCCGATGACGCCCCCTCCTCGTGGGTCGGCCGTCGCCCTCCCCGGTTCTCGGCATCTGCAGGGGACGATAGTGCCGGCACGGATGCGCGTGGTGTCGGCTTCCTGGGTTCGGCTTCGGCACTGGAGCCGGTTCTGGCGGCCTGCCACCAGAGTGTCCGGCGGCGGCCGCGCGCCTTGACCGCATAGAGCGCTTCGTCGGCGTGCCGCAGGATCGTTCTGCTGTCCGCTCCGTCCTCGGGTACCAGGGCTATGCCCATGCTCATATCCACGTGGACGTCCTGACCTGCGACGGTGAAGGGTTCGTCTACTGCCTGGTGGATGCGGTCGAGGATCCCCGCCAGGTCCGACTGCGCGTGGGCCCGGTCGATGTGTTTCACGATGAGGAGGAACTCGTCGCCTCCCATGCGGGCCAGGAGGTCGGAGTCACGGAGCCGTGACTGGAGGCGTGAGGCCCATTGGCAGAGAACCGTGTCACCGGCTGCGTGGCCGAGTTCGTTGTTGATGATCCTGAAATCATCGAGATCGATCAGACCCACACCGACGGTCGTGTGGGCATCGAGAGACCGGACGACGGCGTCCTCCACTGCGCGTTCCCCGGCTGCCCGGTTCGGCAACCCGGTCATCTGGTCGTGCAGGGCCTGGAACTTGAGTTGCTCCAGCAGGGCGATCCGATTGCTGATGTCACGGTGCACGCTCACGAAATGAGTGACCTGATCACCCTGCTGGCGCAGCGGGATGATTCTCATGGAATTCCAGAACGCCGACCCGTCCCGCCGGTAGTTCAACAGCTCGCCCTCGAAGATCTCACCCGCGGCCAGGACCTGACGTATCTCGTCGACGGTGTCCGGGTTACTGCCGGGACCCTGCAGGAGCCGCCAGTTCTCGCCCAACGCCTGTTCGGCGGCGTATCCGGTCATCGCGGTGAAGGACTCCGACACGAAGATCATGTTCTGGGCGGCATCCGTCACAACAGCAACATCAGCGGCAGCCAGACGGGCCATCGACAGCACGTCGACGTCGATGCCCTCCCGCCGAGCACCCACGTTCGCGGTCATATCCATACGGTCCCCCCACCGAGATGGGCACCACCCGAGCCATGCCCCACGTCAGCAGGCTATAACGACCAGGAGCGCAACCGGGGCCACACCACGGGACTGGTGGATATATGACGGATTCGACGGGGAACTGACGGCAGCCGCCCTGAGTGGTGCACGGGTGCCGGTATCAGCACGCAGAGCTTTGAGTAGGGTGAGTCTGCTGATAGTCTCAGCGCGGTTCAGAAGAGAGCTTCGTCGTTTCCCGTGCTCTCTTCCTGTTGATAGGCGCCCCATGAATTCCCGACTCACTCCGTCCGAATCCTTCCCCGAGGACCTCGCATCACTTGAGCTCCCGGAGGTCGAGGTCCTCAACAGCAAGATCCAGCGCGAGCTTTCCCACGAGTACGTCCACGACGGCGAGCCCGACCCGGAGACTGAGTTCCGCCATGAAGAAGTGGTCGAGGAACTCGACCGCCGCGACGCAG
>JASLBS010000099.1 GCA_030146405.1 Arthrobacter sp. | reverse complement strand
GCGCCATGGGCGCCGACCGTCTCCGCGAGGATACCCGCGGTTGCCGAGCCGAGTGCCGTTCCCGCCACGATCCCGCTCGCGAGGAGTGTCATCACGGTACCCAATCGCCGTTCCGGCGCCACGAGCGACCCGATGGAGAAGATGGTGACCATGGTGGGCCCCACGAAGACACCGAGGAGGAACAGCACCGCGAGCATGGCAGGAACGGACTCGGCGAGGAGCAGGCCGCCTGCGGCCAGCACCATGCCTGCCGCCGATACCACCCACCTGTGGGGAGCCGTGAAGCGCTGCGGCCAATAGGCCACGGACAGCGCAGCCACCGCCGAGCTCAATCCCATGACGGCGTAGAGGAGCCCGGAGGACTCGGCGGCATCGAAGCGTCCGGCGAACACCGTGAGGAAGGACTGCGTGGACCCGAAGAAAGTACCCATCGCGAGCATGCCCGCGATGGGGAGCAGCACCAGGCCCACACGGCGACGGGCGGAGCCATCGGTTCCGCCGTCGTCGGCAACGTCGACGGCGGTTGCAGCGCCCGGGGCTGCATCACCCAGCCGCGCGGTGCGGTGGACGGCGAAAGCGGTGACGAAGGTGATGGTGAGGACCGCCGCGAGCGCCAGCGGAAGCCAGGGTGCGATCAGGCTGGCCAGCAGTCCCACGAGCGCCGGACCGAGTACGAAGGTCGTCTCGTCCGCGGTGCTCTCGTAGGAGAGCGCCGTGTCCAAGGTCGAGCGTGGCTCCCGGCGCGTCATCGCCATCCAGCGCACCCTCGCCAGCGGACCGATCTGCGGGCAGGTGAGACCCATGATGAACGACACCACGAGGATTATCCCCAGGGAGGCGCCGGTGAAGCTGTCGCTGGCGAGCGTCACGAGGAGTACCGCGATGATGGCGAGGGTGTTGAGGAGCGCCGTGACCAGCAGGACGATGCGCTGGCCCCGTTGATCGGCCAGGAGACCGACGAGGGGCGCCCCCAGCGCCGATCCGAGGCCCACCGCTCCCGCGGCGAATCCGCCGGCCGCATAGGAACCACTGGCACTGGTGACGAGTGTCAGCGCGCCGATGGTCAGCATGGCGAGCGGGAGGCGGGCGAGAAGCCCGACCACGAGGAACGAGGTCCCGGCGAGGTCGGGGAGAACGCCGAAACGGCCGAGCCGCGAGGATCGGGCAACGACAGCGGGTTCAGGGGAGGAGGAAGTTTCCGGCTGAGCCGGTGAAGGATCGTGATACATGTGCTTTCCGGGTACGACTGATGCGCATCGTCCCCCCTCCCGATGCGCCCGACCCGTTGACACCGTCCATTCTACCCGCCGGCGGGCTGCTCCACGATACGCAGGCTGGAGCCCTGCCGGCCCTTGATCACCTGCAACTGCGCGCCCACCCGCTGCTTGAGTTCGGCCACGTGGCTCACGAGCCCGACCACGCGACCACCGCTACGGAGTCCCTCGAGAGCATCCATGACCTGCTCGAGGGCCTGGTCGTCGAGCGAGCCGAAGCCCTCGTCCACGAACAGGGTCTCGATGTCCAGACCGCCCGCCTCCTGCTGCACCACGTCGGCGAGCCCGAGGGCCAGGGCAAGGGAAGCCATGAACGATTCCCCGCCCGAGAGCGTCGCGGTGTCCCTCCGGTTGCCGGTCCAGCCGTCGATCACGTTGAGTCCCAGCCCGGACCGCCGGTTCCCGGCGGTGGCATCGCTGTGGACCAGCGCGTACCGGCCGTCGGACATCTCCAGCAACCGCTCGGTCGCGGCGGCAGCCACCTGTTCGAGGCGGGAAGCGAGCACATAGGTGGCCAGGGACATCTTGTAGAGGTTCTCCCCTCCGCCACGCGCGGTGTCCGCCACGGCCGCTACCAGTGCCGACCGTTCCCTGAGCGGCGCCACCTCCACCTCGAGGTCGGAGAGCTGCCGGGCGTAGGTCTCGATCTGCGCCACCGAGTGACCCAGCACCTCGGCCCGGACGCCTGCCTGCTGAGCCAGTGCCCGCCGTTCGACGGCGAGGGCAGCGGCCCGCCGTACGTCGTCGGCGGAGGGTGGTTCGATGCCGTTCTCCTCCTCGGCGACACCCGCGCGCACGGTGTCGTCCTCCCAGGCCGCGTCCAGCCGGTGTCCGCGCACCTCATGGTCCCTCGTGGCAGCGAGGACCTGCTCGTGCCGGCTCTCCGGCACCAGAGCCTCGCGTGCGTCCTCCGCCGTGGCGAAGGGGCTCCCGAGCAGCGCCCGCTCGAGCTGGGTCCGGTCCTCCGCCCTGCGGGCCGAGCACTGTCCGAGGACATCGAGCGCATCCCGGACGGCCTCGAGCTCGTCGTGGGCCCGCTGCACCAGATCGATCCGTTCGGCCAACGATCCCGCGTCGGCCCTCAGTCCGGCCAAACGATGCGCAAGCGCCGCCTGCTGGTCCAGCAGTGAGGAGCGGCGGGCCTCGACCATGCCACGCTGGTCCCGCAGCGATCCGCGGAGGAGATCCAGCCGTTCCTCCTCGGCCAGGCTCAGCCGGATGCGCTCCTGCAGGGCATCACAGTCCGCCTGTGCCTGCTCCGCGGCCTCCAACGCCCCGCGGGAGGCACGCACCGCCTCGGCCGCCGCCTCCGGTGCCTGCCTTCCACCCCGGGCCGCCAGCTCCGCGACCTCGACGCGCAGTTCGTTTCGGGCCTCACGGATATCCTGCAACACCTCCTCGGCCTCGGACTGCAGATGACGGGCCACCTGTTCCCGGTCGAGAGTGATCCGTTCGCCGGTCGGCGCGGTCACGGGAGCAGGGTGATCGGCGCTTCCACAGACCGGGCAGGGCTCACCCGCTTCCAACTGTTCCGCGAGTTCCTCGGCCGCCTGCTCCAGTCGAAGCTGCAGTGTGGCGAGCCACGCGGCCTTGAGGGAGAGGAAACGCTCGGAGGCCGCGGCATACTCACCCTCCACGGCGGCACAGCGTTCCTTCGCACCGAGGTAGCTCTGAACGGTCTCCTCGGTGGTGACCGCTGCGGCCAGATCGGTCCGGAGGTGCTCCATCGTGCCGGCAGTGGCCCGGAGCGAGACCAGGGTCTCGGCGTCGTCGGTCCGTGCACGCTGCGCTCGAGCGAGTGCGGTCTCGGCGCCTGCCACCCGCTCATCGAGCTGTCCCAGCTCCTCGGACCGCTCCTCCAGCTCCCGGCTGACCGCCTGCAGCGTGAGCTCGTCCGGGAGTGCGGCCCGGAGCACGCCGAGCGCAGCGGAGGACGCAGTGGCAGCGCCCGACAGTCCGCTGCGGGAGACGTCCGCCGATCCTTCGACGCCGGCATCGAGGTACTCCAGCGCGACGCCGTTCTCCCCCAACCCGGCGAGCTCGGCGTTGTACCGGGCCCGTGCGCGTTCCTCCGCGGTCCCCGACTCCTCGTCCTGGCGCAGCAATGTCCCGAGCCCCCGTGCGTGCTCATGGCGATGCAGCAGATCGATCAACGTCGCGATCTCCGGTGCACGGGATTCGTGCTCCTGGTGCTGGGTCCGGACCCTCCGGAGCGCCTCGGTCCTCGTACGCCGCTCCTCGAGCTCCGCGAGCGCAGTGTCCGCGAGCGCCCGGGCCTCCCCCGACTCCGAACTGTCCTGGACAGCGGCTTGCCACCGCGCGGAGAGCGCCGCATGCAGCACCTGGACCGCCTCCGCCCAGTGCTCGGCGGACGACGTCGGGTCCACCCCGGTCTCGGCCGCGACGAGCCCGTGGCGCTCAGCCTCGTCGACTGCGCGCTGAAAGAGCTGCCGTTGCCGTTCCTCCTGCCCGGCGAGTGTCTTCGTGGTGCGTTGGCTCTCCTCGGTGAACAACTTCTCGAGGTCCTCGAACCGGGTGGTGGAGAAAAGCTTTTGCAGCAGCTCACGCCGGGACTTCGCGTCCGCGCGGAGGAACGCCGCGAACTCCCCCTGCGGCAGGAGGACCACCTTGGTGAACTGCTCCTTGTCCATGCCGAGCAGGGACAACAACTCGAGACCCGCTTCGTCGTTCCTCGCCGATTTCTGGATCCACTCGTCCCCGACCCGCTCGCTGAGAAGGGTGCGGGCCTGTTCGGTGGTGGTGCCGCCACCCCGGCTCGCGGGACGTTCCCAGGCGGGCGAGCGGACCACGCGGAACCGCCGGTCACCTGCCGAGAATTCGAGGCAGACCTCCGGGGCCACCGCTTCGGCGGCGTGATCACTGCGGAGCCGTTTGGCGCCCTGGCGTGCACCCGGAACGGAGCCGTAGAGGGCGAAGCACACAGCGTCGAGCACACTGGACTTACCGGCTCCGGTGGGCCCGTTCAACAGGAAGAGGCCCTGGGCCGAGAGCGCGTCGAAGTCCACGCGCTGCCGGTCGGCGAAGGGGCCGAACGCCTGGATCTCGAGGTGGTGCAGTCTCACGGGACGGTCCTAACGTTCGTGCTGGAGGCTGAGGGCGGTGTCGACCGTCGCGCGGACGAGGTCGGCTTCGTCGGCGGATGCCGTCCGACCACGGACATGCTCCAGGAACCCGCAGCAGATCTCGGCGTCGTCCTTCGCCGCCGCGATCCGCTGGCTGTAGGACCGGGCATCGGTCAGGTTGCCCCCCTCGGGCTCGAAACCGAGCACGAGGGTGTCGGGGAAACGCTTCCGCAGACGCTCCATGGCGCGGGCGGGCCGTTCGCGGTCCGTCAGCGTGACGGAGCAGTAGGCGGTCTCCGCCCACTGGAGATCCGGACGCTCGAGGAGGTCCTCCAGTGGACCGCGCAGTATCGCGAGCGCCCGCGGTGCGGGCCACTCGACGGCGCGGATGTCCCGGATGCCATCGGCCGTGGCCTCCATCAGCCAGGCGCCCTTGCCCTGGTTGGCTTCGGAGAAGGAGTAGGCGAGTGGCGATCCCGAATAGCGCACCGTGGCGGTGAGTGTCTGGCGGCCGTGCAGGTGTCCGAGGGCGGTGTAGTCGAAGCCGTCGAAGAGCGGGAGCGGAACGGAACCGAGACCACCGATGGCGAGATCCCGTTCGCTGTCCGATCCCGCCCCGCCGGCTGCGAAGGTGTGGGCCATGACCACCGACACCACGCGCCGCCCGGACCGCCGCCCTTCGAGGTCCCTGCGGATGAGGTCCAGAGCGGCTCGTGTGACCGCCGGATGGCTGCTCTGCTCAGCACCGAGCTCCCGGGCCACCGTGCGGGGTTCCAGATACGGGATCCCGTAGACGGCGAGCTCGGCATCCTCACCGAGCGGGTAGATCACGGGAGTGCCGATGTCCTCGATGCGCGTGCGGAGGTGGACGCCACCGCGAGCCAGGATCCGGCCACCGAAGCCGAGTCGGGTGGCCGAGTCGTGGTTCCCGCTGCTGACGATCACCTGCGCTCCGGCCGCCGTCAGGCGTTCGAGTGCCTCGTCGAAGAGCGCGACGACGTCGACGGCCGGCAGTGCGCGGTCGTAGACGTCACCTGCTACCAGCACCACCTCGACGGTCTCCTCGCGCACGGTCTTCTCGAGATTGTCGAGGAACATCCTCTGGGCGTCGAGCATGCCCGTTCCGTGGAAGGAGCGGCCCAGGTGCCAGTCGGATGTGTGGAGGATCCTCATGGAATGCACGCTACCGCTGCTCGGAGACATTCCTCCGATCGGTGAGCCGCGGCCCAGCGGCGCGACCCGGTGGGACCGGCAGTCCATGCGGGACGAGACCGGGAGACGAGCCCGGCGAACGAGCACGCGTGGACAGGTCCACCCACCCGGGCTGTTCCGTCCTAGCGTTGCGGCGGGGTGCCCGGATCCTCGTCGTCGGTGGGTTCCGTGGTTCCCTGCCCGACGTCGGCCGGCCCTTCGAAGAACGCGGCGGTCTCCGAGGACCGCCGGTCCTCGACGGTGGTATCCGGAGTCCTCGTCGTCCCCGGACGGGCGTCCGTCGCCGTCGTGTTCTCCCCGGGCAGCTCCCCCACGGCGGACGGCACGGTGCCCGCCGTCTCCGGGAGGGTGGCGACCGGTTCCGCTTCGGTGTACCGAGCTTCACTGCTCCAGTCGACGCTCCGGTAGACGAGACCCGCGATGATGCCGCCGAGCAATGGCGCGGCCCAGAACAACCACAGCTGCTCCAGTGCCCAGCCGTCCGCGAAGACGGCCGAGGCCGCCGAACGGATGGGGTTGATCGCACCGTTCGTCACCGGCAGGAGGAAGGAGATCAGGCCGGCGTAGGTGAGACCCACCGCGAAGGGGGCGACGCTGCGCCCGGTCCGCCGCACACCCGCTCCGAGGAAGACCGCCACGAGGAGCGCGGCCGCCACGACCTCGATCAGGAAGGCGCTGGTCAGGGGGAACCCTGCCGGGGAGTGCTCGTCGAAGCCGTTGGACGCCGAGCCGAAGAATGCGCTGATGGTGGTGAGCTGCGGATTGGTGCTGAGCACCAGCCAGATGAGGCCCGCGGCGGCCACGGCACCCAGCAGCTGGGCCACGATGTACGGCAGCACCGACACCCAGGGGGTGCGCCCCGTCACGGCGGAGCCCAGGGTGATCGCCGGGTTGAAGTGGCCGCCCGAGACGTGTCCGAAGGCGATCATCGCCGCGATCACGGCGAACCCGAAGACCAGACTCGGTTGCAGTGTCTCCTCGGTGGCGAGCATGGTGGCACCGAGGCCCACCAGGATCACGAGGAAGGACCCGGCGGCTTCGGCGACCGATCGTGCCACGAGTCCCGGACTGCGGGAACCCCTCGGTGGAGCTTCGATCGTCGCCCCGCCCGCCGGCGTCGTCCCGGGGTCCGGGGCGTCGGCCATCGTCGTGTGCTGGGTCATGGGTCTGTCATCCTCTGGTCGAACGTGCGGGCTGCGCGGTGCGTGGACCGAACCGCGAACAAGCCTTCCAGTCCAATCTGCACGCGACCTGGGAGCAGGAGGAGGCCGGGGCTCCCTGCAGGCTCCCTAGACTGGTCCGGTGACCACCGACGACACCACTGTTCCCGACCCTCCGAACTCCCCGGCCGATACCTACGAGGACAGGGTCCTCGGGTGCCTGCTCGGCACCATGGCGGGAGATGCGTACGGCGTGCTGCGGGACACCGGGGGCGAGCCCGCAGCTGCACTGGCCGACCCCGGAGCATCGCCGGTCTCGTCCGCGACCCACTTGACGCTGGCCACGGTGGACGGGCTGGTCGAGGCGCTGGAGTGGGCGAACGACGGCGTCGCCGCCGACGAGACGGCGTGCCTCTGGCTCGCCTACCTCCGCTGGCTCGTCCGCCAGGGCGGGCAGCTACCGGCCGGGGCACCCGCTCCCCCGGCACGCTGGCTCGACCGGCAACCCGACCTCCTCCCGGTCGACCAGCCCGACGCCGACACGGTGGCAGCCCTGCTCACAGGAGAGATGGGCTATCGAGCGCGACCGCTCAATCCGCAGGCCGAGGGGCCGGGCGCCCTGATGCGATCGGCGCCACTCGGACTGATCCCCCGGATCCCCGCGGGCATGGTGGAGCGGCTGACCGTCGACGCCGCCGCCCTCACGCATGGTTCCGTGACCGCCAAGGAAACGGCCGCCGCCTACAGCGGTCTCGTCCGACGGCTGGCCATCGAGGGCCAGGGCCTCGACCAGGCCCTCGGCGGCATCGACGCCGAGGGGTCGCGGGGCAACGCCGAGGTGGGGTACGGAGGGGTGGGGTCACCGAGCGCAGGAGGTCCGACGGCGGCCGCCACTCTCCAGGAGGCCGTCCGCGCCGTCCGTGCCGGAGCGGCATCTTCCTCACCGCGTGAGCACCTTTCTGCAGCGCTGGCGCTGGCCGTCGACCCCCAGCGGCCCGGGTCCTCCCCCGTCATCGCCGCCTCCCTCACCGGTGGGATCATCGGTGCGCTGCACGGTACGGCCGCCTTGCCGCCGTCGTACCTCACTGCCCCGGGCCTACCCGCCGTCGTCCGCACCATGGCCCGCACGCTGCTCTCCGCAACCACCGGCTCCTGAGGCGGGTGCCGTGGCGCCTCCCGGCAGGCGTGCCTAGGCTGGGGGCCATGTGGAACCCTGCGGCTCTTCCTCCGCTTACCGGACAGCACGTCCTCGTCACGGGCGGTAATGCCGGCCTGGGCTACTTCGCCTGCGAACAGCTGGCGGGCGCCGGTGCCAGTGTGATCATGGCGTCACGGAGCGAGGACAAGGCCCGGCGTGCGATCAGCGCCATCCGCGGCGTGCATCCCACTGCGGACGTGTCCTTCCAGCCCCTCGACCTCGCCGACCTCGCGTCCGTCCGGTCGGCCGTCGGAACACTGGAAGCAGGCCCACCCCTGACGGCACTGCTCGCCAATGCGGGGGTCGTGGGTTCCTCGGAGCGCCGTGCGACGTCGGACGGTTTCGAGCTGCAGTTCGGCACCAACCACCTGGGCCACTACGCCCTGACCGCGCTGCTGCTGCCCAGCCTCTCGGCGGCCGCCACCCGGATCGTGCATCTCGGCAGTATCAGCCACCGGTGGGCCCGGCTCACGCCGTCCTCGCTGCAGCCGTCGTCGTACTCCAACGCGAGGACCTACGCCACCTCGAAGCTCGCGGTCACGGCGTACGGTTTCGAGCTCGCGCGGCGCCTGCACCTGACCGGCAGCGCGGCGACGAGCGTGGTGGCCCATCCTGGTTTCGCACTCGGCATGCTGACGCCCGAGCGGCCCGGCGTTGCCGCCCACGAGGACGCCGCGGCATGGAGACGGCGCGTCATGGAGCACGTGGCGCAGGGCAAGGACGAAGGAGCGTGGCCCCTGGTCCGTGCCGCCGTGGATCGCTCGATCCCGAACGGCGCGTACTGCGGTCCCGAGGGCTGGTTCCAGCTCAAGGGGCAGCCCCGGCTCGTGGCCGTGAAGTCCCGTGCCCGGGAGAGCAACGCGGCGTCGCGACTGATCGATCTGTCCGCCGAGCTGACGGGTGTGGAGCTTCGCCTCTAGGCAGGCAGGAGATCGGCTCCGGGCGCGACCCGGGCCTACTGGCTCCCGCCCGGCCAGCTACCTCCGGTCATCTGGAGGAACTCGGCTTCGGAGAGGACTTCGATGTCCTGTCCCCGCTCGTGCAGCTCCAGCACGCGGCGCGCCTTGCCTGTCACGCGTCCGTTCCGCAGATCGGCAGCCACGAAGCCGTCGCCCACCACCAGGACGGTGGTCCGGCGGGTGACCGCACTCGCGGGCTGCGCTCCGAGGCGTGCCGCCCGCTCCTTGGCCTGCGGACGGGACATCCCGAGATTCCCGGTGAACACGACGGTCTGGCCGTAGAGCGGATGCCGCGGATCCGCCTGCGCGTTCGCGTGCGGGTTGTCGCCCTCCTCGGGCCATCCCGCCCAGGTGGGCACGGAGCCTTTCTGCAGGACGGTCCTCGTGGCCTTCGACAGCTCGTCGATTCCCGGTTCGTAGGGCGCGGCATGCGAGAGGGCGAGGTTGTGGCAGCCGAGGACATCCGCCACCGTGGGGGCGTCGTACCTCCGGGCGATGTCGATCATGATCCCCGCGCAGGCGCGGGCGTCCTCCACGGCGTCGTGATGGTTGAGCAGCGGCACACCCGCGGCCTCCGCGACGAACGGCAGGGAGTAGGAGGGCAGGGTATAGCTCTTCCGCGACAGGACCACGGTGCAGGCGTAGTCCCAGGCGGGTCCGGCGAGCGTCGAGACCTCGAGGGCTGACCGGAGCACCCCGAGATCGAAGGCCGCGTTGTGGGCCACCAGGACGTCCGGCCCGATGAACCCGCCGATCTCGGGGAAGAGTTCCCCGAATCGGGGCGCATGCTCGACCATGCCGGGGGTGATGCCGTGGATGGCCATGTTGCGGGGATCGAAGGAATCGTGGCCCTCCGGCGGACGCATCAGCCAGGACGCCTCCTCCACCACCTGCCCGTCCCGCACCTTCGTCAGTCCGACCGCGCACGGGGAACCACGGAAACCATTGGCAGTCTCGAAGTCGATGGCCGTGAACGCAATTCCCACGTGGGCAAGTTTACCGCCGCTTTCGTCCACCACGGATTCACACAACGTTAACCCGGGGAGCAGGACCCACCCGGGGTGGTCGGACCTACGCTGAAGCATGGCCCATGATGACAGCGCTCGCCGGTGGTACCTCTTCGACTACGGCAACGTGATCTCCACTGCACCCACCTCCGAGGACTGGGACCTGCTCTCGGAGGCGACGGGCGTGCCGGCGCTCAGGGTGCCGACGTCCAGCTACTGGCGCAACCGGCTCGCGTACGACGCCGGTTCGCTGAGCTCCGAGGCGTACTGGTCCCTCGTCTGCGGTGAGGAGGTCGGTCCTCCGAAGGCCGCATGGCTGGACGTCCTGGACGGCAACCAGTGGTCCCACCCCAACCTGGACACACTGGACGTCCTCGAGGACCTCGATGCCCGCGGTGAACGCCTCGCCCTGCTCTCGAACATGCCTGCGGCGATGGTCTCACAACTCGGCGGCGCGTCATGGAGCAAGTTCTTCTCCCACCGTTTCTTCAGCTCGTCCCTCGGACTCGTGAAGCCGTCCGCTGCCATCTTCGAACACGTGCTCGGTGAGCTCGAGGTGGCTCCGCACCTCGTGACCTTCGTCGACGACTCCGCGGCGAACATCGAGGCCGCCCGTGCCCTCGGCATCGACGCCCGACTCTTCGAACCGGAAACGGACCTGACGCGGGCCTTGAGGCCTGTGCCACTGGCAGCGGCGGAACCTGCCTGATCCACCGCGGGCAGCAACGCCCGGCTCAGGCGGGCGTATCCGGAGCTGCGGGCGGCTCGGCGAGGAGGAGTGGGAGGGCCTCCGCCAGTCCCTGCACCTCCAGGGACCACTCCGGTCGTCGAAAGTCCTCCCGTTGCAGCAGGACGTGCTGCAGTTCCTCGATCTCACCGCTGCGGGCCTCCACGCGGGTGGTCCCGTTCGGCGTATAACCGAGCCGGTGTGACACCCCGAGCGAGGCGCGGTTCCAGTCCACCGCTTCGGAGGCCGCGGACGTCGCACCGAGATGATCGAAGGCGAACTGCAGCACCGCTCCCCGCATCTCCGTCCCGAGGCCCCGGCCCTGCGCGGATCGCGTCAGCCAGGAGCCCGACCGCACTCGGCGCAGCAGGCCGAACGAGGAGGCCGCGACGTCCTGCAGGCCGATCACGCGGCCCTCGTGCAGCACGGCGAAGTTGATGGTCCATTCCTCGACGGAGACGCCTGCGCGGATGTGCCACAGGTACTTGGCGGTCTCCCTCGTCAGCACGTCCGGCGGCGCATCGGTCCAGGGCATGGAGAAGGGCATCTCGGCCGGATCGTGGATGCCGGCGAGCGCGGCGTCGATGAGGGCCGGCAGGTGCTCGTCCCGCAGCGGCGTCAGGACGAGGCGGGGCGTGGTGAGAACCAGCCCGAACAGGGGCCAGACCCGCACCAGCGCGTCACCCGTATCGGCACTCATGGCCGGCGCTTCCGCGCGCGGTGCTCGCGCACATCGGCCATCGCGGGATGAGTCATCGGCAGGGTTACGGCGGGCATCCCCCAGCCGAGGACCATGCCGTCCACCCTGGTGTGCGGTGCCGCGGCCTGTGCCGCCCGGAGGTTCTGCGGAGTGCTCACGGTGGTGTCGGTTCCTCTCGGGGTCGGTGCTGCAGGAGCCGGCGAGTACTGGCCGGGGTTCGATGGTGCGGGCGTCGACGCCTGTGCTGCGGGGGCCTGGCCCTCAGAAGCCGGCGCTCCTCAGGAGAGCGCGTCGACGAGGTGCGGGAGCAGCGCCCGGAAGGCAATGCCCCGATGGCTGATCGCATTCTTCTCCTCGGGGGACAGCTCTGCGCAGCTCCGCTCCATCCCGGCGGGGACCAGGAGCGGGTCGTAGCCGAAGCCGCCCGCACCGCGGGGAGCCGGAAGCAGAGAACCTCGCAGCTCTCCGCGCTTCGTGCGGCTTCCGGTCGTGTCCCCGGGCAGTGCGAGGGCTGCGGCACAGACGAAGGCCGCGCCGCGCCGCGCCGCCGGGATGTCGGCGAGCTGCGCCAGGAGCAGTTCCAGGTTGGCCGCGTCGTCCCCGTGCCTGCCGGCCCACCGTGCGGAGAAGATACCCGGCGCGCCACCCAGCACGTCCACGGCGAGCCCCGAATCGTCGGCGACGGCGATCAGGCCCGTGGACGCAGCGGTCTGCTCCGCCTTCAGCAGGGCGTTCTCCTCGAACGTCACCCCGCTCTCGACGACGTCCGGGGCACCGGCGGCAGCGGCGTCGATCACCTGGGTGTCGACGTCGAGCCCCGGCACCTGACCGCGCAGCAGCTCCCGTAGCTCTCGCAGCTTGCCCGCGTTGCGGGTGGCGAGAACCAGGCGCGGCGTGGCGTCAGGCACCCGAGGAATCCCTGAGCGTGTCGATCTGGATCTGTGCCAGCTGGGCGGTGCCGAGCAGTGCGAGGTCGAGGAGGGCGTCGAGCTCCGCTCGATCGAAGGGCGCCCCTTCGGCGGTCCCCTGCACCTCGACGAACTTGCCCGATCCGGTGACCACCACGTTCATGTCCGTCTCGGCCCGCACGTCCTCCACGTAGGGCAGGTCGAGCATGGGGATACCGTCGATGATGCCCACGCTGATGGCGGCGACGGTGTCCGTCAGCGGTGATGCGGAGGCGGGGATGAGCTTCTTGTCCTTGGCGTACCGGATGGCATCGGCGAGCGCCACGTAGGCCCCGGTGATCGCCGCGGTCCGCGTGCCGCCGTCGGCCTGCAGGACGTCGCAGTCCAGCACGATGGTGTTCTCACCGAGCGCCTTGGTGTCGATGATGGATCGCAGGGAGCGGCCGATCAGGCGTGAGATCTCGTGCGTCCGCCCGCCGATCTTCCCCTTCACGGACTCGCGGTCCGAGCGCGTGTTGGTGGCCCGGGGCAGCATCGCGTACTCGGCGGTCACCCAGCCCTTCCCTTCGCCCTTGAGCCACCGGGGTACGCCGCTGGTCAGGGAGGCCGTGCAGAGGACCCGGGTGTTGCCGAACTCGATCAGGGCGGATCCCTCGGCCTGCTTCGACCAGCCCCGGGTGATGCTGATGGCGCGGAGCTGGTCAGGGGTCCTCCCGTCCGCGCGGACCGGGGCGTCGGAACCGGAGGAGGGCAGGGCGGAGGTGTTCGGGGAGCTCATGGATGCCAGTCTAGACGGGAGCACACACGGTGACAGCGGCATCGGGCACTACCGGCTCCACGTGCGCCCGGTACCCTGTGCACCGGAACCTCAGACGGTGTAGGAGACTCCTGCCACAGCCACGGCGAGGGAGCCGTCGTAGCTCTGGCGTGCCTCACCGATCGCGACGTTCGCGTCGTTCCAGACCGGCAGGTGCGTGAGGAGCAGGCGCTTCGCGGAAGCCTCCCGCGCCACCGCTCCCGCACGCTTGCCGGTCAGGTGCACGCCGGAGATGGCGTCGTCCCGGCCCTCGTGGAAAGCGGCTTCGCAGAGGAAGACGTCCGCGTCCTGCGCAGCGTCGACGAGCCCCGCGCAGGTGTCGGTGTCCCCCGAGTAGGTCAGCACATGGGATCGCGGAACCCCGTGCTCGTCCGGCTCGGCGACCTCCACACGGAGCGCGTACGCTTCCTCGATCGGATGCAGTACCCGGAACGGGGTGATGGTGAACGGGCCCACCGAGATGGGTGCACGTTCGCTCCAGGACCGGAAGTCGAAGTCCTCGTGCATGCCCGGCTCGGGGTCCAGGCCGTAGGCGCTCGCCATCCTGTCCGCCGTGGCGGCCGGCCCCCAGACCGGGATCCGGGGTAGGCCCCACCCGGAAGGATCCCAGTGGACGGCCACGTGCAGGCCGCACAGATCCATGCAGTGGTCCGGGTGCAGGTGGGACAGCAGGACGGCGTCGATCTCCCGCAGGTCCATGTAGCGCTGGAGAGCGCCGAGCGAACCGTTCCCCAGATCGAGGAGGATCCGCCAGGTGCGGCCCTCCCAGGTGGCACTGAGGAGATAGCAGGAGGCCGGTGACTGCGGGCCGGGGAAGGATCCGCTGCACCCAACGATCGTGAGCTTCATGGTCGCGGCGATCCGGCGGCGACCATGTCGGGTGTGATCCGCGCGAGGCTACCGGTGGGGTAGTGGGCGGCCACATGGTCTACGTGCTGCACGCTGAGGACCTCGGGTCCGAGGAAACGGCGGGCGAGCACCTCGAAGCTCGCGGCGTCCCCCGTGGCGATGAAGCGGTGGACTGCCGTCGCCGTGTTGTCCCGCTCCAGGCCGTGCGAGACCAACGCCCGGTACACGTCCTTGGCGGTCTCCTCGGCACTGGACACGAGGGTGACTGCATCGCCCATCACGTAGGAGATCGCGCCCGTGAGCAGGGGGTAGTGCGTGCAGCCGAGCACCAGGGTGTCGACGTCGGCGTCCTTGAGCGGCTGGAGGTACTCCTGCGCCGTCCGCAACAGTGCGTCACCACCGGTGACGCCGGCCTCCACGAACTCCACGAATGCAGGGCAGGCCACCGATGTGAGGTGCAGATGCGGTGCGGCGGCGAAGGTGTCGTCGTAGGCGCGGGAGCCGACCGTCGCGGAGGTGCCGATGACACCGATCCGGCCGGACCGCGTGGACGCGACCGCCCGGCGGACGGCGGGCTGGATCACTTCGATGACCGGGATGCCGTAGTGCGCGGTGTACCGCTCACGTGCGTCGCGGAGCACCGCGGCGGAAGCCGAGTTGCACGCGATCACGAGGAGCTTGACGCCCGAGTCCACGAGTTCGTCCATCACCGTGAGCGCGTGCGCCCGTACCTGGGCGATCGGAAGGGGTCCGTAGGGCCCGTTCGCGGTGTCACCGACGTAGATGATCGATTCGTGCGGGAGCTGGTCGATGACCGCTCGGGCCACGGTCAGACCACCGACGCCCGAGTCGAAGATTCCGATCGGCGCTGCGCTGCGGTCCGTGTTCACTGACTCTGGGCTCATGATCCTCCGACAATATGACGTGTCGCCGACTAAAACTATTCGTCGATCCGTGGTTTTTGTCACAGCGTTGCCCGCCGGCACACCCGCTCGGTCGGGCGTCCTCGGGATCAGCGCTCCAGCCGGAAACCCTTCAGCATCGCCTGTACCAGCGACTCCTGCAGCCAGGTGACGAAGTTGTAGACCAGTGCCAGGTACGATTCCACGTCCTCGACATCCTTCGAGTCGGCCACCTCGTGGAGGCGCTCGGCATCCTCCTCCGTGGTGATGCTGAGCCGATCGGCGAGCACGAGACGCACATCGTTCAACGCCTGCGCCAGGTGCCTGGCCTGCTCCTCGTTGAGCGACATCGGGCTGGACTCGATCATCAGCGCACTGCTGCGCAGGGCACCGATCTTCTGTTCACGCAGGGAACGCTCGGTGAGCCGGCGGAAGGAGAGCGCTTCGTCGTCGTCGCCGCGTACCGCGTCGGGCAGGAGGCGCCGGACCGCGGAATCGTCGGGGGCGGCGGTCTCTGCGTCGCTGCCGGCCATCCCCACGAGGGCGGCCAGCGGATCCTCGCTCGGACCTGTCTCGGGTTCCAGCATGGAGATGACGTCATCCAGCAGCGCCCCGAGCAGCCGCGCCTCCCCGGGCTCGAGGGCCCCGGTGATGCCGCGTCGCGTCGATCTGAACGGTTTCGCCATACGCCTACTCGCTCCCGGCCTTCTCGAAGGTGGCCCACAGTCCGTAGGCATGGAGGGCCACGGTGTCCTGCTCCACTTTCTCGCGCGTGCCGGAGGCAACGGCGGAGCGGCCCAACTCGTGGACCTCGAGCATCAGCGTGCGTGCCTTCGCCTCGCTGTACCCGAAGTAGCTCTGGAAGACGAAGCTGACGTAGCTCATCAGGTTCACCGGGTCGTTCCAGACCACCACCACCCAGGGCTGGTCCAGATCCGTTTCCTCGGTGGTCCGCACCTCTTCCTGCGTGTCCGTGCCGGTCGCGAAGCCTACTGTCATGGCTTCCATCCTAGGTGCGGTCACCCCCACGAAGCGTCCGGGTACTCACACAGCGAACGCACCGCTATCGTTTTCAGGGTGACCCACGCCCCCACCACCCCGACTCCTGCTCCGGCGGGTACCACCCCGCCTCCGGTGAGCCCGCCCAACAGCGCGCTCTTCACCGACCAGTACGAACTCACCATGCTGCAGGCGTCCCTCCACTCGGGAGCCGCGCACCGCCGCTCCGTCTTCGAGGCCTTCGCCCGCCGCCTCCCTGCCGGTCGACGGTACGGAGTGGTGGCCGGTACCGGACGCCTGCTGGAGGAGCTGTCCAGCTTCCGGTTCGACGACGGGCAGCTCTCCTTCCTCAGCGACCGGGGCATCGTGGACGACACCACGCTCGCCTGGCTGGCCGACTTCTCCTTCTCCGGAACGATCAGCGGCTACGCGGAGGGCGAGGTGTTCTTCCCCAACTCCCCCATCCTCACCGTGGAGTCGACGTTCGCCGAGGCCTGCATCCTCGAGACACTGATCCTGTCGATCCTCAACCATGACAGCGCCATCGCCGCCGCCGCGTCGCGGATGACCAGCGCGGCGTCGGGCCGCCCCTGCATCGAGATGGGCTCACGGCGCACGCACGAGGAAGCCGCCGTCGCCGCCGCCCGCGCCGCCGTGATCGGTGGCTTCGCGAGCACCTCGAACCTGGAGGCAGGCCGTCGCTACGGCCTCCCGACGGTGGGCACCGCGGCACACTCCTTCACCCTCCTGCACGATTCGGAGCGCGCCGCCTTCGAGGCGCAGGTCGCCTCCCTCGGGAGGGGCACCTCACTCCTGGTCGACACCTACGACGTCGAGCAGGGGGTGCGCACCGCCGTCGAGGTCGCGGGCGCCGAGCTGGGGGCGGTCAGGCTCGATTCCGGCGACCTCGTGGCACAGGCCCGCTGGGTACGCCAGCTCCTCGACGAGCTCGGGAACAGCGAGACGCGGATCGTGGTCACCTCGGACCTCGACGAGTTCGCGATCGGCCTGCTCGCCTCGGCGCCCGTCGACTCCTACGGCGTGGGGACTTCGCTGGTCACGGGCTCGGGGGCACCGACGGCGGGCATGGTCTACAAGCTCGTCAGCCGGCAGGACGACGACGGCCGGTTCATCTCCGTCGCCAAGGCCGCGAAGAACAAGGCGTCGGTCGGTGGACTCAAGCAGGCGTCCCGCCGCTTCGACGAGCGAGGAACGGCGCAGGCCGAGGTGATCGGGATCGGAACTACCCCCACCGGGAACGGCCGTAATCTCCTGCACTGCTTCGTGCAGGACGGCGAGGTGCTCCCCGGCTGGACCGGACCGGATGCCGTGACCCGCGCAGCCGGGCGGCACCAGGAATCCATGGCCGAACTTCCGGGCGCCGTCCGGCGCCTGCAGCGCGGAGAAGCAGTTCTTCCCACCGAGTACGAGGAGGCAGCACCATGACGCGCGCACTGATCATCGTGGACGTGCAGAACGACTTCTGCGAGGGAGGCTCACTCGCCGTCGAGGGCGGCGCGCGGGTCGCCTCGGACATCAGCGACCACATCGACGAACAGTCCGGCTCGTACGACTACATCGTCGCGACGCAGGACTGGCACATCGACCCCGGGACCCATTTCTCCGAGACCCCGGACTACGCGGAGTCCTGGCCCGTCCACTGCGTCGCGGACACGAAGGGCGCCGAGTTCCACCGTGACCTCGACACGGAAAGCATCGACGCCGTCTTCCGCAAGGGTCAGTTCGAAGCCGCGTACTCGGGCTTCGAGGGCGTCAAGGCGCCGGACGACGAAGTGCCCACCGGCGAGCAGAAACTCGGCGCGAGCCCCGTGGAGGCCGACGAGGATCTCCTGACGCTCGACGACTGGCTGCGGGACCACGACGTCGACGAGGTGGTGGTCGCCGGCCTGGCCGCCGACTTCTGCGTGCGGGCCACCGCCCTGGACGCACTGCAGGCCGGGTACTCGGTCACGCTGCTCACCGAGCTCACGCGGGGTGTCCACGAGGAGAAGGTGGCGGAGGCGTTCGAGGAGATGGAAACAGCCGGCGTCGAGCTGGTGCGCTAGCAGAAGGAGGAAGGGCGGGGGCCCGTACCCCCGCCCTTCCTCGTGCCCGGCGCCGTGGCAGCTCCGCTGAGTGCCTTACTTCTTGCCGATGAACCAGTCCTGCAGCTTCCGCAACCTGCTCTGGAGCTGCTCCTCGTTCGCCTGCGCGACGGCCGGCCCTCCGCACTGGCGCCGGAGCTCCGTGTGCACCTGCCCGTGGGGCATCCCCGTGCGGGCCGCCCAGGCCGAGACGTTCTTGGCGAGCTGGCCGCGCAGCTCCGTCAACTGCCGGTGATCGACGACGAGCGGCTCGGGAGCCGGGATCGCCCCCGACGCCGGTCCCCTCGCCTTCCGGCGTGACTGCTGCTCGTGCTGGCGCTGACGCAGGAGCTGGCCCACCTGGTCGGCATCGAGCAGACCGGGGATCCCGAGGAAGTCCTGCTCGTCCTCGCTTCCCATCTCACCGCCGGTCCCGAACTCGCCGCCGTCGTACAGCACGCGGTCGAAGGACGCCTGGGATTCGAGGGCTTCGAACTTCTGCTTGGTCAGCCCGTCGGACGCCTTGTCCTCCCGGTTCGCCGCCTCCATCAGACCGTCCTCGAGACCGAATCCCTCATCGTCCTTCTCCGGTCGGTCGAGGGCGTGGTCACGCTCCATCTCGAGCTGATTGGCGAGCGCCATGAGGTTCGGCACCGAGGGCAGGAAGATCGACGCCGTCTCGCCACGCCGTCGTGCCCGTACGTACCGACCCACCGCCTGGGCGAAGAACAGGGGTGTGGCCGTCGAGGTGGCATACACGCCCACGGCGAGGCGCGGCACGTCGACACCCTCCGACACCATGCGCACGGCCACCATCCAGCGCTTCTCGCCCTCGGAGAAATCCTCGATCTTCGAGGACGCCTTCGCATCGTCGGACAGGATCACCGTCGGGGACTCCCCCGTGATCCGCTTGAGCTGGCCGGCGTAGGCCCGCGCGTCGTCATGGTCCGTCGCGATCACCAGGCCGCCGGCGTCGGGCACGGTGCGGCGCATCTCCGTGAGCCGCTTGTCCGCTGCGGCCAGAACACTGGGGATCCACTCCCCCGTCGGGTTCAGTGCCGTTCGCCAGGCCTGCGCCGTGATGTCCTTGGTGACCGCCTCACCGAGTGACGCCGCCATCTCCTCACCATCGCTGGTGCGCCAACGCATCTGGCCCGAGTACGCCATGAACATCACGGGCCGGACCACATGGTCGCGGAGCGCCTGGCCGTAGCCGTAGGTGTAGTCCGCCTTCGAGCGGCGGATGCCGTCACGATCCTCGGCGTACTCCACGAAGGGGATGGCCGCCGTGTCCGAACGGAAGGGTGTACCGGTGAGGGCGAGCCGCCGCGCCGCGGGTTCGAACGCCTCACGGATACCGTCACCCCAGGAGAGGGCGTCCCCACCGTGGTGGATCTCGTCGAGGATCACCAGCGTCCTGGCGGCCTCGGTCTTGGCACGATGCAGCATCGGCTTGCTGGCCACCTGCGCGTACGTCACCGCGACGCCGATGAACGCACCACCGTGGCGGCCGTCGGCGTTCTTGAAGTTGGGGTCGATCGCAAGACCCACCCTCGCTGCGGCATCGGCCCACTGGCGCTTCAGGTGATCGGTGGGGGCGACGACGGTGATCCGGTTGATGACGCCCCGCTCCACCAACTCTGTGGCGACGCGGAGCGCGAACGTCGTCTTGCCGGCTCCGGGGGTGGCCACGGCGAGGAAATCGCTCGGGGATGCCTGGAAGTACTTCTCCAGCGCCTCGCTCTGCCACTGGCGCAGTTTGGGGGCGGTACCCCAGGCAGCGCGCTCCGGGTATGCGGGAGGCAGGGTTGCACCGGCACCGAAAAGGGTGTCATTACTCACGCCGGGACAGAACCTTCCGTCGTCTTGCTGGGGGTTGGGTCGGAGCTGACGTCAGATGATCTGGCCGCTCTCAGACCCGAAACTATACCCGCTGCCGTGAACACCCACAGAGCCAGCCAGATCGCAACGAAGGTGGGGAGGTGACCGGGCTCGGCGGGGTCGTGCAGGAGGGCGAACAGGGCTCCGGCTCCCGCCGTCCCCACCACGCCGCCCAGCTGGTCCGAGATCTGCAGGGCGGCCGAGTTACGCCCCTGCTCGTTCTTGCCCGACATCTTGAGTACCAGTACCGATGTGCTCGAGAGCGTCATTCCCATGGCGAACCCGGACAGTGTCCACACGGCGGCGAGGGCCCACAGCGGGGCCTCCGCAGCGGTGACGAGGGCGAATCCGCCCAGTGAGACGGACAGGATGGAGGACCCGAGAACCAGCAGCCATTGCCGTCCGAAGGTCACGCGGGTCTGGACGTAGGAGCCGGCACTCCAGCCGATGGCCCCGGCGCTCAGCGTCAGCCCCGCGGTACCGGCGGAGATGTCACGGGAGCTGACCAGCATAAGGGGGATGAACGCCTCGGTGCCGAAGAACGCGACGTTCACGAAGCCCCGGGTGGCGATGATGCTCGGTAGCCCACGCGCCAGGACCAGGGTGCCCTTGGGAAGGAGCGCCGGAAGGACGAGGAGTGCTACGAGTACCCCTGCAACCGCCAGCGATACCAGTCCGGCCGTCGTGACTCCGCTCGAACCCGCCGAATCGGCGAGTCGGACCACGGCCCACTGCGCAGCGAAGACGCCCCCCGCCAGCGCGAGTCCCCGCAGAACCCGCGCTCTCGCCGAACCGGCATCGGCCGACTCCACCGGACCGAGCGCGCTCGTCCTGGGCCATACGACCACGACGGCGGCCACCACGACGGGCACTCCTCCGAAGAAGACCCAGCGCCAGCCGAACTGCTCGGTGACGAAGCCGGCCACCACAGGGCCGATCAGTGCGGGCAGCACCCAGGCGGCGGCAAGCCAGCCGAACACCACGGGTTGCGCCTGCTGCGGGAAGGATCGCCCGATGATCACATAGACGCTCACGATCATGAACCCGCCACCCAACCCGGAGACGGCGCGGCCTACGGTGACGAGCCAGAACTCCGGGGCAGCACCTGCAGCCAGCAGGCCCAGGGTCATCAGAGCCATGCCTACGGCGAGCGCGGGGCGCGGGCCCCGGCGGTCACACCAGGAACCGGCCACCACGGTGCCGAGGAGCGACGCCGTGAGGTACATCGAGAACGCGAGGCCGTAACTCGATTCGCCGGACAACTCGCGTGCCACCGAGGGCATGGCGGTGACCACGGCCATCGCCTCGAACGCGGCGCAGGTCACGATCGCGAGGATCCCAAAGGTGAGGGGGCGTAGTTCCGGTGACATCGCGCCGGGGATCGCGCCCGCCGTCTTCTTCATACAGTCTGCCGTTCCTGTCACGGGTTCGATCGAGGGTTGCGGCTGTTCCTACTTCTTCGGGTCGTCCTTCCCGGGGCGCAGACCGTTGTAGATCTCCTTGCACTCCGGGCATACGGGGAACTTCTCCGGGTCGCGGCCCGGCGTCCACACCTTGCCGCACAGGGCGATCACGGGGTCGCCACTGAAGGCGGACTCCATGATCTTCTCCTTGCGCACGTAGTGGGCGAAGCGCTCGGCGTCACCGGGCTCAACCTCCTGACGTAGCTCCTCACGTTCGAGGGTGGCGGTGGAACCGCCCGCGCCGGCGTCGAGCGGATCGTTGGCGAAGGGATCTGCAGGCATAGTCATGCATCCAGTCTATCGGCCGTCGGCGGTGCGTAGGCAGTTGCGTGAGGGGCCAACGAGCGGAGTGTTTCGCCTTTCCGAACATCACACGAAACATGGACCACGACGAATCGATGCACATCTATTCTGTCAGTGGTGGCGGGGATAATTGAAGCATGCAATCAGCGGGCAGGGATTTCGAGGAGAATGAATTCCTCCTGGCGCGCATCGCCGACCTCACTGCAGAGAAGGCGCGCATCGATGCCGAACTCGCGGTGAGAACGGCAGAGTTGCGCGAGTTGTTCGAGCAGCGAGTTTCCGTTCCGTCCAGTTCGAGGATCCACCGGACGAATATGGCCGATACCACGACGGCAACGGAGATCGCCTGCTTACTGCGCATATCGGACCGTTCAGCGCATCGCCTCGTGCAGCAGTCGAGGCTTCTCGTGCATCACCATCCACAGGCGCTCGAGGCACTACGGTCCGGGGTTATCACCTGGGGCCACACGGCTGCCCTGTTGCACGAATACTCCGGATTACCGGCGGGTACGGCTGCGCAGGTCGAGGCCCGACTCCTTCCCATAGCGCTCGAGACGACAGTGCCGTGCTTGACGTACAGGGCGCGCAAGCTCAGATCGGAGCTGCACCCCATCGCCCTGGACCAGCGTGCACGCATGGCAGCGAACCGTCGCCGTGTCGAGTTGGAAGCCGCGGACGATGCCATGGCATGGCTGCACATCTACCTACCGGCAACGGATGCCTCCGCCATCGACGCACGCTTGACCTCCGAGGCCCGCGAACTTCAGAGCCCGTCGGAGCGCCGTCCGCTGTCGCAACTGCGGACGGATGTCTGTGTGGATCTTCTGCTCGGAGGACACCGAGGCTCTCCTGACCGCATGTCCGAACGACCCGGTGACGATCGGCCGGCAGCACAGATCAATGTCACCGTCCCCGTACTCACCTTGCTCGGCGTGGATGACGCACCGGCCGAACTGGAGGGCTACGGTCCCATCCCCGCCGAGATAGCACGACGACTGGCCGCGCACGCGCCGTCCTTCACCCGGCTGCTGACCCACCCCGAGAGCGGAGCGGTACTGAGCGTAGGACGAACCTCCTATGCGGTACCTGCGGATCTCAAGCGTTGGTTGCGGGTGCGTGACCGGACCTGTCGACACCCTGGCTGTTGTGTTCCTGCCGCACGCTGCGAGCTCGACCATACGAGACCCTGGTCGCAGACAGGAGGGACCGACCACGACAACCTCACTCACCTCTGCAGGAAGCATCACATGCTGAAGAGTGAGGGCATCTGGCAGTACTCGAGGTCGTCGAACGGCGCACTCGTCGCGACGTCGCCCGGCGGTAGAACCTACGGATGCGATTAAGCACTGCAGCCCAGCCTTCTACTGAGCGGATCGAGAACCTTCTCAGCGGGTGGGTGCCTCGCAGCCGATACCGGTTGGATTCTCGATGCAGTTCTCGCTCACGTTGTGGCCCTCGGTTCTCCAGATACTCATGAGATGGGGTGCCGAGACCACCGCTGCTTCGCCTGCAACCGGTTGGAACGGGCCGCCGTCCACGGAGTAGTCGCCGGCGAAGTAGGTAGTCAGAGTGAGGTCGAAGTCGCCGGTCTCCTGGTACTGGTGACTGGTCGGCGTCTGGGTGTCGAACGCGTTACCGGCGACGGGGCCGCCCGGGTTCGTGGTGAGGGCAGTCGTGCCGTCTCCGTAGCTCCACTGATAGGACACGGGCCGGGCCTTGAGGACGATTGCCGCGTCCTGGAACTCGAAGGTGAACTCCTGTTCCTGCGCGTCGGCGTACAGATTCGAGTGCGCGTTCCGAAGGCCGAAGTTGGAGGGCTGCGACACGATCACGGCTGCGAGAACCGGTTGTTTCTCGAACTCCTCGAGTGTGATGACAATGGGCGCCTCCTCGGCTGCAGCAGCGCCCTCGATCGGAGGTGCGGGAGGCTCCCCCGGGTACATGCATGACGAACGGCCCGTAGGTGTCTGCGTTGCCGGTTGCACGTTGTTGTTGACTTCGATCCAGTCGACGAGCACGCCGTCCTCCTGCGCGTCGCACTGAGCGTTGATGCGTGGACAGGAGCCGGGATCGAGGTTGTCCCTCGACCCAGCAAGGCACGTTCGGACGTAGGTGTAATCGATGCCGTCATCTACTGGAAGGGCAGCAGGCTCTGCGGCAAGCGATGGAGCGTCATCTTGGGGAAGATCCTTCGCACCTAGTTTGACGTACTTCGAATGATTGGACCCGATGAAGTTGTTCCCTGAAGTCTCGACCACCGGTAATGGATCCGTTTCGGCGCCTAATGCAGGAGATTGATTCAGGGGCAGAAAAAAAGTAAGAACAACTATAGATGCAGCGTTTCTCCTTGTCTTCACTTCGTCCCCTCGGGAGCTCCGTAATCAAGGACGAGCCAACTACCGCTGTCATAAATCGTGTTCACGACGTCGAGCGCGGGCGTAGATTGCCGCGGAACCGTTCGAAGAACAACGCCGTCCTGCTCAAAGTAATTGATTTCTTCTTGACGATTCTCGACGTAGGATGTAATTGAACCACTTGTGGTCGGTTGGAAAGCGGTATCGAAGGAAACTAAATCGACTTCCGCCCCCGAAAGCCAACGCCCTTGCCCGTAAAGTTCGGTTACGGCTGACTTAATACTGGCGCAGGTCCGACATCCTGGATCTGTCTCCTCATCGAACAGGGTCCAATCATTGGTCTGGTAGGCATAACTTAGTAGTTCGAACCAGTACTCGGTGAAGGCCTCCAGGCCCTCCTCCGAGTTCTCGTCAGCCAGCGCCGGCTTCACCGGAACCGGGATGTTGGTCGCCGGACCTGCGGAGGATGCGGGCGACGGCTCCGGCGTCGGGGGCGCCGTCGCCATCATCGCCGAGGGGGAAGCGGACGGTGGCGCCGAATCCGATGTCGAACTGGCGGTCGGTTCCGGGCTCACCTCACATCCGGCTATCAGGAGCATGATTCCCAGAGCTGCACTGATCAGAAGGGGCCCGCTTCGTCGTCGGCCCTGCACACGCACTGAAAACACGCCATCTCTCCATCACGATCGACTGCAGAGCTCGAATGGCCCTCAGCATAACCTCAAGGAAAAGTGCCGGGATAGGTTATGCACAGGTATCGAGTAGGAGACGGTCATCGGACCAGTGGACGGCAGACCAAGCCCGAGTAGTCCGCCCTGCGGTCAGCGGCGGTAGGAGAATCGCCGATCGGACTCGAGCCGGACGGACCTCGTACGAGCGTCAGCGGTTGGCGGATACCGACAGGAGGAGTTCGGGTGCCCGGCGGTCGTACCAGCGCCCACCCACGCGAAGGCCCACCACGAACAGGATTCCGCCCAGGACCAGGCCGACAACCAGGGTCAGCCAACCGAAGAGCGCGTTCCCCGTGACGAAGAACGCGATGGTCAGGATGATCTCGGGAATGACCAGCAACAGCATCACGAACCAACCGATGAACTGCACGGCGAACATGAGGAAATTCGTACCCGGAGGGGTCTTGAACGCACTCTCGCCCGGCAGGGGGACGTTGTAGGTGTACCTGGCCGATACCAGACTGGCCAGGCCCGTCCCGGAGAGCAGGAGCCCGATCCCCAGTCCGAGCATGACCGGCAGCGCATCCGTCCTGCCGAAGACGATCAACGGAACCACGGTGAACACCACTGTCACCGGTAACGCGAAGACGAGGAGCGCCACGGCACGGCCCACCCGGTCGTCGCGCCCGCTGACGCCGGTGGAGAGGTGGAGGCTGAACGCCGTGTTGTCGTAGGAGATGTCGGCGGAGATGGACCATGCGAGCAGGAATGCCGTGACGGGCCCGAGGAAGAGGACGGGCCCCACGGCGCCACCTCCGATGAAGAAGAGCAGCACGGCGAGGAACGGGATCATGATCAGTGACGCCGAGTACCGGGGGTCGCGGAGCCAGTAGGTGAGGGCACGGGCAGCGATGGCACCTGCGGGCGTCGCTGGGAACCGGCTGAACCAGCCGAGTTGACCGCCGGCCCGCTGGGTGACCGCGTTGTACGGCGGAGTCACCAACGCGTGGCTCAGACTGCGGCTCCACAGGACGAGGAACAGCGCCAGGGTGAGAACGCCGATCAGGAATCTGGCAGCGGCGAGGCCGGCGTCCCCGCGGGCGACATCGGCGGGAACAGCCCAGAAAGCACCGAGCGGTGTCCAGGCGAGAACATCGGCGAGGGTGGATGCGAAGCCCGGCGAGCTCTGGAAACCCGCCGCGATACCGCCGATGATCGGACCGAGGAAGAGCAGTGGAATGAACGCCACGATGCCGCGTATGTCCTTGAAGCGGCGGGATGACGTCATGGATGCCACCGCCGTCGTCACCAGCCTGGACGCGACGACACACAGGAGGACGGCAAGGAGGCCGCACACGAGCGCGGCCACCGCAGCCGCGGGGTAACGGATCCAGGACACGACCTGGGCCAGCGCCGCGATGAGCGTCACCACGCCGGGTATTCCCAGCAGACCTCCGAGGACGAGCCCCATGAGGAGTGAGCGCATGGGGATGGCGAAGGTGACGAAGCGTGCGGGGTCGAGCGTCATGTCTATCCCGCTCGCCGCGATGGGGATGACGATCCACCCGAGTACGGCGGCTGATCCCCCGATCACCAGGATGGTACGGATCACCTCGACGTCGGCGGCGTTCAGGAGCACGAGCCCCACCACCAGGGCCGAGAGGATGCCCAGCCCGTAGAGGCCCCCGAGGATCACTCCGATCAGTTGCGCGGTGCTGCGCTTGAGGGAGTTGCGCAGCAGGATCAGTTTGAGCCTCAGGAGGTCCGCAACCATGACAACCCCTCCGCCGTGTTGCGCCCACCGACGAGTTCGACGAAACGATCCTCGAGCGTGGCCCCACCCCTGACCTCGTCCACCGTGCCGGCGGCAAGCACTACGCCACCGGCGATGACGGCGACGTGGTCGCACATCCGCTGCACGAGGTCCATGACGTGGCTGGAGACGATCACCGACCCCCCGGAGTCCACATAGGCGCTCAGGATGTCCCGGATGTTCGCCGCTGACACGGGGTCCACCGATTCGAACGGCTCGTCGAGCACCAGCAGTTTCGGGGCATGGATCAGGGCGGACGCGAGCGCGATCTTCTTCGTCATACCTGCTGAGTAGTCGACCACCAGGGTTCCGGCATCGTTCGTGAGGTCCAGTGCCCTGAGCAGGTCACCGGTCCGCTCGGTCACCGTCTCCCGGTCCATGCCCCGCAGCAGGCCGGCGTAGGTCACGAGTTGTTCGCCGGTCAGCCGGTCGAACAGGCGGACCCCGTCGGGCAGGATACCCATCAGCTTCTTCGCCTCGAGGGGTCGGGACCAGACGTCCACCCCGTGGACGAGTGCCTGGCCGTAATCGGGCCGGAGCAGCCCCGTGGCCATGGAGAGCGTGGTGGTCTTACCCGCTCCGTTCGGACCCACGAGCCCGTAGAAGGATCCGGAGGGTACGTCGAGGTTCACCCCGTTCACGGCGATCTTGTCACCGAAGCGCTTGGCGAGCCCGCGGATGGTCAGGGCTGCAGTACCTACCTCGGCCTGGGGATCGTTCTCATCGGACGGAGGCGGTACGAGGGAGCTCATCCTCGTACGCTAGCAACGCTCCTCGGCCGGCTCGTCATCCCAAAGGACGACAACACGCCGTCCGTCAGAATGTTCCCGATCGCTCGTACTGAGGCGCCGGAACGAGCTCGTGCCCCAACTCGTGGGCCGCCCGCATCCACCAGTGCGGGTCCCTCAGCGCGGCGCG
>JASLBS010000083.1 GCA_030146405.1 Arthrobacter sp. | reverse complement strand
GGCATATCAGCTGGCGCTGGGCGCGGTGGCACCCGCTCAACCGGCCACCGCGCGGCGGAGCGCCGCGCGTCGACTCGAAAGCACGGGAGGCAGGGCACTGTGACCACACATTTCTCCGACGTATTCACGGATACGCGCACCAACACCACCACTTCTCCGGTAGCTCCGGTAGCTCCGGCAGTTCCGGCAGTTCCGGAGAGCCTCGCACCGCCCACCGCGCCGGCAGAGCAGGAGGCCAGGACCGTGCAGGAGGACTCCCGTCAACTCGTGCTGGATCACCTGCGGGCCCTCGCACCAGCGATTGAGTCCCTCGTGGGCGGAGCCGACACCCTGGCCGCCTGGGGTGTCGAGATGGCCGAGCGCCTGATGGCCGGACAACGGCTGCTCGCCGCCGGTAACGGCGGTTCCGCCGCCGAGGCGCAGCACCTCACCGCGGAGCTGGTGGGCCGGTTCGACGGCGAACGCGAGCCGTTCTCCGCCATCTCGCTGCACGCCGAGAGCTCCGCGGTCACCGCGATCGCCAACGACTACGGCTTCGACCACCTCTTCGCCCGTCAGGTGACGGCGCATGGCCGGCCCGGTGACATCCTCGTGCTGCTGAGCACGAGCGGCAAGAGCGCCAATCTCCTCCACGCCGTCGACGCCGCGCGAGCGGCCGGCGTCACCACCTGGGCCCTCACGGGTGCGGGTCCCAATCCGCTGACCGATCGCGCGGACGACTACGTGGCGATCGACGCGCGATCCGCGAACGCGCAGGAGGGCCATCTCATCGCGCTCCACGCCATCTGCCGCGCTTTCGACGCGGAGGTCAAGCGCCGACGGGGGGCCCAGCGATGAGGATCGTGGTACTCGGCGACGTCCTGCTCGACACCGACCTCTCCGGAGGGGCCGGGCGATTGTCTCCCGACGCGCCCGTCCCCGTGGTGGACGTGGACCTCGTCCAGCGCCGTGCCGGGGGAGCGGGACTGGTCGCACGGATGCTGCAGGCAGACGGCCACGACGCCGTGCTGGTCACGGTGCTCGGGGAGGACGACGCCGCGGGTCTGCTCCGTGCAGAGCTCGACGGCGTGAGCCTCGTGGCCGGGCCGTCCGGTGCGCCCACGCCGGTCAAGACGAGGGTGCGCGCCTCCGGCCAGCCGGTGGTTCGATTCGACGAGGGATGCGCGAAGCCGCCGGTCCCCGCGGTGTCCGAGGACATGCTCGCAGCATTGGAGGGCGCCGACGCCATCGTCGCCGCGGACTACGGCCGCGGGCTGCTCGCGAACGAGGAGCTGCGTACGCGGCTCGAGCTGCTCGCCGCATCGGTCCCCGTGGTCTGGGACCCCCACCCGGGCGGTGCGCAGCCGGTACGCGGCGTCGCAGCGGTCACGCCGAACCTGGGCGAGGCTCTCCGCTTCTCCGAGGTGCAGGGCACCGGCACCCAGGCCGCCGCGGCTGCGGCCGAGATCCTGCTGGACCGCTGGAACAGCCGTGCAGTACTCGTGACCATGGGGGAGCAGGGCGCGCTGGTGGCCGCTGCCGGCCTCCTGCCCCAGGTGGTCCCGGCGCCCCGCATTCCGGCGTCCGATCCCTGCGGAGCGGGAGACCGCTTCGCCTCCGCCCTCGCCGTCGCCTTGGCGGAGGGGAACCCGGTGGATGTCGCCGCCCAGCGTGCCACGGAGGCCGCCGCGCACTTCCTCGGCGCGGGCGGGGTGGGGGCCATGGGGCGGGCCCTGGAAGCTGCGCCGGAGCAGCTGCCGGTGGACGGTCTGGATGCGCTCACCGTGGCCCGCCGTACCCGGGAGGCCGGCGGCACGGTCGTCGCCACCGGTGGTTGCTTCGACCTCCTGCACGCCGGGCATGCGCGGACGCTCGCCGCGGCCCGGCGCCTCGGCGACTGCCTGATCGTCTGCCTCAACTCGGACGAGTCGGTGCGCGGGCTGAAGGGGGAGAGCCGGCCGATCATCAAGCAGGAGGACCGGGCGGAACTCCTCGCGGCCCTCGAATGCGTGGACGCCGTCCTGGTCTTCGCCGAATCGACGCCGGAGAACGCGATCTCGCGCCTGCAGCCCGACATCTGGGTGAAGGGCGGCGACTACGCCGCGGAGGATCTTCCGGAGGCGACCCTCGTGAGCAGCTGGGGTGGTCGGACCGTCACCGTGCCCTACATCCCCGCCCGCTCCACCACGAAACTTGCAGCCGCGCTCGCGCGCGTCGGCTGACGAGCAGAAGACCCGTGCCCGGCACGTCCGGGTACAGCAATGAAAGGAACAGCATGACCGAGAATGCAACAAGCACGACGAACGGCTTCAACCCGGGACGCGTCCTGGTGACCGGTGGAGGTTCCGGCCTCGGGGCCGCGATCGTCCAGGGCGTCCTCGCCGCAGGCGGAACCCCGGTGGTCCTCGACCGTGACATCAGCCGCGTCGCCGGGGTGAAGGCCTTCGAGGTGGACGTCGCCGATCGCGAGGCCGTGGAGAAGGCGGTGCGTGAGGCAGCCGAGACCCTCGACGGTCTCGACGCCGTCGTCACCGCCGCAGGTATCGACCGCTGCGGTGCACTGGACACCGTACCCGCCGACCAGTGGGAGAAGGTGATCGGCGTGAACCTCATGGGCACGGCGTCCACCGCCCGCGCTGCGCTGCCGTACCTCAAGCAGACGCACGGACGCGTGGTGACCATCGCGTCCACCCTCGGCATCAAGGCCGTGGGTGACGCCACCGCCTACTGCGCCTCCAAGTTCGGCGTGATGGGCTTCTCCCAGGCGCTCGCGGCGGAGACCACCGGGCAGATCGGCGTCACGACGATCATTCCCGGCGGGATGAAGACACGGTTCTTCGACGACCGCGACGAGCAGTACAAGCCGCAGGACGACTCCCGGCTGAACGACCCCGAGCGCGTCGCCGAGGCTATCCTCTTCGCGCTCTCACAGCCCAAGAACTGTGAGATCCGCGAGATGGTCATCGCCCACGCAGAAGAAGGCTCGTGGCCCTGAGTTCGGCCACGTCCGCGTAGACGGCGTCCGGTTGGACGGTCGCGACGAACGAGTCGTCGTGCTCGCAGCGTTCGGCCGTCCAGCCCACCTGGGTGACGTCCACCCCGCACACGGGGCACACCGTCAGCCAGGCGAAGTGCACGCGGTGGAGCGTCCGTCCCATGGCTCCCGCGTTGATCACGTTCCCGATCCAGTAGACCCCGACGGTCGGCGTCCCCACCGCCTGCGCGAGATGCCGTGGGCCGCTGTCATTGCCCACCATCACCGCGGCGCGGTCCAGCACACCGGTCAGCTCCCCGAGGGAGAGCCTGTCCGCAAGTGATCGTACGTCGGCCGCCGGATCCCGTTCCAGGGCGAGCGCCACGATCTCCTCCGCCATCGGGACATCGGTGGCGTCACCCACCACGAGCACCTCGCACCCGTCTGCGGCGGCACGGACCGCGACCTCCGCGAAGGAGGCCGCCGGCCAACGACGCCGCGGATCGGTGGCGCCCGGGTGGAGCACGATCACCGGGCCGGCACCCGTGAGTGCCTCCGCGGCGTCGACCTCCTGCTCCGTGACCTGCACACGCGGCTCGAGATCGACGGGGAGGGCGCCGGCGAGGCCCACCACCTCGAGGGCACGGAACACCTCGTGCTGGTAGTAGACGTAGGGGATGGTGCGTTCCAGTCCCACCGCGTCGGGCGTCCGCGTGCCGACCGTGTGCCGGGCCTCGAGCCGCAGCAGGAACGGATTGGAATTGCGCCCGCCTCCGTGCAGCTGTACGGCGAGGTCGAAGCGTCCGCGGTGTGCGGCGAAGAACGCGTCGACGGCGTCCGCGTCGGTGTCCCCGGGCCGGACACCGGGATGGACCGGAAGCTCCAGGATCTCGGACACGGGCCCGGGCCTTCCACGGAGCAGTGCGGCATGCCCGGGCATCCCCAGGAGAGTGATCTCGGCATCCGGATACCGGTTCTGGAGGGCGACGACGGCGGGCATCGCGAACATGAGATCCCCGAGGCCGCCTCCCCGCAGCACGGCGATCCGCCGGATGTCCTCGAAGGGAGCGAGCACCGGCCCCACGGACCGCGCCGTGTCCTGGCGTCCGCCGAAGTCCGCCGTCGTGTCCTGGCGCATGTGGTCCTTCCCGTTCCTGTTGATCGCTGCCCGCACGTGGCCGATGTGCATCCACCCGACGGAACCGCAGCCGTGGACCCCGCCGGGCGTCCGGGAGACGAGCACAGCGGTGTCGGTCCCGTCCATGCACCATCCCACCGAGCAGGGCACGGCATGCTTCTCCCGGCCACACTATGCTAAGCGTGCTGACGATGAGGACGGGAAGGGAATTGTCCCGTGGCCTGTGTGAACGATCAGCCGGTTGGGTATGGAAACGATAGCCGCGTGGGAACGAGCGCGAGGTACGACGACATCAAGGAGCGCAATGTCCATCAACTCCCAGGCACGCACCCTGCTCCAGGTGGAGGACGATCAGTCCATCACCATCCAGGATCCCCGGGACGGCAGCGATGTCGGAACTCTTCCCCGCGCCAACCGTGAGCAGGTGATGCTGGCGGTCTCCCTCGCCCGCACCGTGCAGCCCGAATGGGCGGCCACGAGCCCCGCCGACCGCGGAGCCGCGCTCCGCCGTGCTGCTGCAGCCCTGCGTGCAGGTGCACAGGAACTCGCCGAACTGAATACGCGCGAGACCGGCAAGCCGCTCGAGGATGCGCTCGGAGGCATCGAAGCAGGTGTCTCGACGCTCGAGCAGTACGCGGAACTCGGTCCCGTGCACCGCGGGCTGAGCCTGCGGGGGGCGGCCCTCGCCACGGACTACACCGTTGCCGAACCACGCGGCGTGGCCGTGCTGCTGACCCCGTGGAACGATCCGGTGGCCGTGGCGGCAGGACTCATCGGGGCGGCGCTCGTGACCGGGAACACCGTGATCCACAAGCCGAGCGAGCGGTGCCCCCACGTGGGTCAGCTGCTCGGACGCCTGCTTCAGCCCGCCTTCCCGGACGGGGTCCTCACCACGCTGACCGGCGGTTCCGAGGTGGGACAGGCACTCACCATGGAGACCGGCGTGGACGTCTTCGCCCATGTCGGCTCGAGCGCCACGGGAGCCCGGATCGCGCGCGCCGCGGTGCTCACCGGCGCCCATGTGCTGCGCGAGAACGGTGGCAACGACCCGCTGATCGTGGACGCCGACGTCGACCCCGTCTGGGCTGCGAGCCAGGCCGCGCTCGGCTCCTTCGCCAACAGCGGCCAGATCTGCACCTCCGTGGAGCGCATCTACGTGCATCGCGCGGTCGCGGACCAGTTCCTCACGGCGCTCACCGCGGAAGCACGGAGCCGGAACGCGAGCGGCACGTTCGCACCCCTCGTGGACCGCCGCATGCGGGACGCCGTGGATGCGCAGGTCCGTGAAGCCGTGGCGCTCGGCGCAGAATGCCTCGAGGGGGGCGCCGTCCCCGGCGGTCCCGGCGCGCACTACCCCGCCACGGTGCTCTCGGGGTGCACGGAGGCCATGACCGTCATGACCGAGGAGACCTTCGGCCCGGTGGCGCCCGTGACCGTCGTGGACAGCTTCGACGAAGGACTCCGCCTCGCTGCGGCAGGGCCGTACGGGCTGGCCGCCTCCGTGCTCACCGGGAGCATCGCTCACGCCCAGCGCGCCATCGCCGGGCTGCAGGTGGGCACCGTCAAGGTCAACGCCGTCTTCGGCGGTGCTCCGGGCGGCTCGGCCCAGCCACGCGGCATCAGCGGGGCCGGGTTCGGTTACGGGCCCGAACTGCTCGACGAGTTCGCCCTCGTGAAGGTGGTCCACATCAGCACACCCCCCCAGGAGAACGACTGATGGAGAAGCCGCTGGACGGCGGAGCGGGCGACCTCGCCGAGGTCCGCAGCCCCGCAGCCTGGCTTCCCGCCGCCATCGCGGATCGGGCGCCACGCATCACCGTGGTGGGGGACGCCATGCTGGACGGCTGGTGGAGCGGCACCATCGAGCGTTTCTGCCGGGAGGCGCCCGCGCCCGTCGTGGACGTCACCCGCCGTGAGTACGCCGCCGGGGGCGCGGCCAATACGGCCATGAACCTCGCCGCGCTCGGTGCGCGCGTGCGGATGTGCGGATTGATCGGACCGGACGACGCCGGGCGGCGCCTGCGATCCATCCTCGACGCCGCCGGTGTGGACACGACGGATCTGGTGGAGGACCCAGGGGTGTCGACCACCACCAAGTACCGGATCCTCGGTGGTGACCAGGTCATGCTGCGGCTCGACGACACCCAGCACGAGCTCCCCGCAGCTGCCATCGATGCACTGGCTGCCCGCCTGCCGGTTGCGGTCGAGGCCGCGGACGCCGTGGTGGTCTGCGACTACGGCTCCGGAGCCCTCGGTGGCCCGGTCCGGGAGGTACTCGGGCGCGCGGGCGTGATCGATGCTGCGACCCTCGTGGTGGTCGACGCCCACGACACCGCGGCCTGGTCCCTGCTGGAACCCGATATCGTCACGCCCAATGCGCAGGAGGCGGCCCACGTTCTCGGGATGCGACTGGATCCGGTCTCGGACCGGGCCGCCGCCGTGTCGGAGCACCGAGACGCTCTCCTCGGCGCCACCAGGGCCGCGGCCGTCGTGGTCACGCTGGACCGGGACGGCACGATCCTGCTCGGCAGGGACGGCGAGGAGCACCGCACCTGGGCGAAACCGGCCACGGAGAGGCAGGCCTCGGGTGCGGGGGACACCTTCGTGGCGAGCCTCACCGCTGCTCGGGCCTCCGGTCTTCCGCTGACCACGAGTCTCGATCTCGCGCAGGCGGCAGCCGACGTCGTGGTCCACCGCCCGGGAACCTCCGTGTGCACCACTGCCGACCTCACCGGTCACCTCCAGCAGTTCGCCGATACCGCCCTCTCCACGGCGGAACTTCTCCGGAAGGTGGCGGCGGACCGTGCGGCGGGCAGCCGGATCGTCCTGACCAACGGGTGCTTCGACGTTCTGCATCGCGGCCATACCCGCTACCTCAACCAGGCCAAGCAGCTCGGCGACATCCTGGTGGTGGCACTCAACGACGACGACGGCGTTCGACGGCTGAAGGGCCCCGACCGTCCGATCAACCCGATCGCGGACCGGGCGGGAGTCATCGCCTCGCTGAGCTGCGTGGACTACGTGACCGTCTTCGACACCGACACCCTGGTTCCGCTGATCGAGGAGCTGAGGCCCGACATCTATGCCAAGGGTGGCGATTACACCGCGCAGATGCTGCAGGAGACCCCCGCCGTCGAGGCATGCGGTGGCAGGGTGAGCATCCTCGACTATGTCCCCGAGCGGTCGACGGCGGCGGTGGTGCGCAGGATCCGCTCCACCCCGCTCGCCGAAGACGCGTCATGAGTACGCGCTGGTCGGGAGCATGGGCCCTGGACACTCCCGGTGACGAGCCGCTCATCGACGTGCTCATCCCGTCCTTCGGGCGGCCGGCAGAGCTCGCGGTGACGCTCGCGGGGCTCGCCGCGCAGGAGGACGTGCCGTTCCGTGTGGTGGTCAGTGACCAGACCGAGGGCGGGACCGCATCGTTCACGGAGCCCGCGGTCCGGGCGATGGTGCGCGTGCTCGAGGCCCAGGGCCGCCCCGTGCAACTGCAGCGGCATCTCCCACGCCGCGGACTCGCCGAGCATCGGAACTTCCTGCTCGGGCTCGCGGAGGCGCCGCTCGTCCTGTTCCTCGACAACGACGTCTGGCTGGAACCGGGCTCGCTGGGCCGGATGAGCCGCGCCCTGCGGGCAGCCGGGTGCGGCTTCGTGGGATCCGCCGTCCAGGGTTTGTCCTACCTCGACGACGACCGGCCGCAGGAACGTACACGGCTCTCGCTCTGGCCGGACAACCGGGTGCTGCCCGAACGGATCCGGCCGGGACTCGACGGATTCGAGCGCTGGCCCCTGCACAACGCCGCGAACCTGGCACACGCCGCCGCCGAGCTCGCTGTCCCGGCAGGGGAGTGGCGCCTCTACCGCGTGGCCTGGGTGGGCGGTTGCGTCCTGTTCGACCGCAATGCTCTCCTCGACTGCGGAGGTTTCGACTTCTGGGACAGGCTCCCCGCCGAGCACGCGGGGGAGGACGTCGCGGCGCAATGGCGCGTAATGGAACGTTACGGCGGTGCCGGGATCATCCCCTCGGGTGCGGTGCACCTCGAGGCGCCCACCACGGTGCCGGACCGGCACACAGACGCTGCCCACGTAATCCTGGGCCAGTGACGGCGCTTCCTTCCCGGGAGCGCCACGCAAGGGAACCGAACCGACACGAAGGAGCACCACATGGCAGATCCGAGCCCGATCGACATCCAGAAGGCACTGGGCGGCATGGACTACCCGGCGTCCAAGGAGGACCTCGTCAAGCACGCCCAGGACAAGGGCGCGGATGACGCGGTCCTCGAGACCCTCAACAACCTCGCGGACCGCGAATACGATTCGCCCACGGACGTGAACAAGGAAGCATCCAAGTAGGAGAATCCGGCGGCGGCGCCCTCCCGGGGGCGTCGCCGGCGCCACCCGACGCCCGGAAAGGACGCCATGAAGGAGGGCCCCTCCCCGGTGCGTCGATCGGTTCCCGCCTCCCACGGAGTACGGAGCCGGAGTGCCGGCGGTGCGGCCAGCGACAGTCCGCTGACGGTCATCATCGCCTTCACCGCGAATCTCCTGGTGGCAGCGGCGAAATCGGTCGCGGCCCTGGGTCACGGGCTCGGCGTCCATGACGGCGGAGGCCGCGCACTCCTGGGCGGACACGGGTAACCAGATCTTCCTCCTGATCGCCGAGCGAAAGTCCCGGCGGCACCGGGACCGCTCGCACCCCATGGGCTACGGGCGCGAGGCCTACGTCTGGTCCATGTTCGCCGCATTCGGCCTGTTCACCGCCGGGGCCGTGGTGTCGATCACCCACGGCGTCCAGCAACTCCTCGATCCCGAACCTGCGGGAAGCTACGGCGTGGCCTACGCGGTCCTCGCCTTCGCGTTCGTGCTGGAAGGGACGTCCTTCCTGCAGGCGTACCGGCAGGCGAGAAGAGCCGGGAAGGAGCACGGAACCGGCACCCTGCGCACCGTGTCCACCACCTCCAACCCCACGCTCCGGGCCGTCTTCGCCGAGGACTCCGCTGCCCTGGTGGGTCTCGTCCTCGTCTTCGTCGGGATCCTCCTGCACGAGCTGACGGGGTCACCGATCCCGGACGCCATCGGCTCCATCCTCGTCGGCGTCCTCCTGGGGGTGGTCGCCGTCATCCTGATCGACCGCAACCGGCGCTTCCTCGTCGGGCAGGCCGTGTCACCGGCACTGCTGGAATCGGTGGCCGGCCGCCTCAGCGCCCATCCCAGCATCGAGAGGATCACCTACCTGCACCTCGAGTACGTGGGACCCGAACGGCTCTACCTCGTCGCCGCCGTGGACCTCGTGGGCGACCGGGTGGAGCATGATGTCGCCGTCGTTCTCCGCGCCGTGGAGCGGGACATCGAGGAACATGAACGGGTGGAGGAGGCCGTACTCACCCTCGCCACCGCGGACGAACCCACGCTGCGCTTCGGTCCGGACACCCCGTCGGTGCCCCCGACGCCCGGTCGCGGACGGGACTAGACGCCCGTCGCCTCGCCCGTCGTGTCCACGGGGGCTGCCGTCGGGGCAGCGGCTGCGGTGTTACCAGCGGTGTTACCAGCCGTGTTGCCAGGCGCGGACGCGGCGATGTTGATCATCCAGCTGATACCGAAGCGGTCGATGCACATACCGAAGCTGTCTCCCCAGGGCGACGGGGTGAGCGGCAGGACCTCGGTGCCGGTTCCGGCGAGTATCTCCCAGTAGCGTCGGAGTTCGGCCTCGTCGTCGCCGCTGATCGAGAGCGAGTGGCCGGTGGGCACCGTGTACTCCATGCTGTTCGGCGTATCGGCGGCCATGAGCACGTACCCCGAGTCCGTGGTGAGCCGCGCGTGCATGATCTTGTGCTGTTCGGCGGGGTCCTCACTCACCTGGTACTCGGCGAAGGTGGTGCTCTGGAGTTCACCGCCGAAGATGGACCGGTAGAAGTCCATGGCATCCTTCGCCGTGTCCTTGAAGTTGAGGTAGGTGTTGATCGTCGTCGCCATGATTCTCGCCTCTCTCCGGGATGTCCGTGCCGGACGTCCGCTGATGGGAAGGATTATGACCCAGCCGGCGCCGGTGTGGAAGGGCTGTTCCCGAACCTCAGGGCAGGCCTGCATCCGGTCGGACACCCAGAGCTCCTGCCACCTTCTCCTCGAGCGACGTGACGGTGGCGTCGGGGAGGACGATCAGGCCGTCCAGCTCGCGGCGTGCCCGTCGGTAGGCGACCTGTCGCTCGGCCGCCGTCGCCGCGTCGTCGACCACGATGGTCACGAGCTTCCGCGCAGTCTCGAGCCGTTGCCGTTCCGCCGCGCTGAAGCCACTGAGCCGAACGCGCCGTGCCTCCGTCTCAGCCACCTGGAAGGCGACGTCGTAGGACGTCACGGCGGAGCGGTAGGCGGAGAGTTCCTCGGGCGACACCGCTGACGGCTCGACGGGACGCAGGGAATCGGCTTCACGCTTGGCGCGAAGGAAGGCTACCGTCAACGGGTCCCGCACGTCCGTCATCGCGGGGAAGTCGATCAGCTTCGCGGCATCCAGTTCATAGGTGAGCCATTTGCGATCGACGTCCTCGTGTGCGCGCAGGACCTGCTTCACATCGCGGGTGCGGCTGTGGGGGGCCTTCTCGGGCACCGGTGCCTGCTGCTGCGCCAGCTCGGGATGCTTCAGCCGGTACAGTTCCACCTTCCGGCGATGCCGGCGTTCGGTCGCCTCGGACCAGCTGCCACCCCAGATGGCTGCCACACCGGTCAGCGGAAAGACGAGCCACCAGTAGCCACCGACGAAGGTGAGAATGTCGTTCACGCGTCCATCGTAGGCCCGGTCACGGCAGCAGCGCCGGAAGGTCCCGTCAGTCGCTCGGGCGCGGGCGCTCCGGGCGGGGTCTCCTGAGTCTGCGCACCAGCGCCCCCACGAACAACGCGTTGATGAGGAAGTGCAGGAACGGGAGGGAGGGAAGGAGCGTCAGGAGCAGCACCGTCACGAGGACGAGGACCACGGCGATCTGCAGCACCGGGACGTACTGTGCAGGAATCGGGCGCGGCCAGGGATGGAAGTCGACGCCGGGTGGAGTGTCGGGCGCATTCCTGCTCATGGGTTCCTCCGGGGGTGGGATAACTGCCATGCTGCAGTAGTTCCACGCTGCTGTGCAACGATCGGCTGCAGGCCCGGTGGCCGTTGACGGGAGCCACTCACCGGTGGCAGAACGAAACCCCGCATCCCAGGCGGCGAGACCTGACATACGGGGTTTCGAGGTGCACCCCTCGGGACTTGAACCCGAAACCCATTGATTAAGAGTCAATTGCTCTGCCAATTGAGCTAGAGGTGCGTGGCGTTTTCCCGTCCGATCGATGTCGAAGGGGTCATCCGCAACAGCATGAAACTCTACCAGCAGTCCTGCCGAATTCCGAAATCATGGCCCTCCTGCGGCGTCGGACCCCCCCGGACGGATGCAGGGGCCCCAGTAGGCTGACCGGATGACGAACTCCGCTGCCTCCGCCGCCCAGACCGTCCGGACGCTCAGTGTGCCCTCCGAGGATCTGCGGGACGCCCTGGCCGACGTCTCGACCGACGTCGACGTGGTGCTGTGGGACTTCCGGAACCCGCCGGAGGGTTTCGACCCCGCGGACCTCGACGCCGCCGTCCTGCCCTACACCGGCCGGGCCCACGTCGGGGGAGCACTCGATGCAGCACCCCGACTGAAGCTCGTGCAGACGCAGTCCACGGGGTACGACGGCATCGCGGACCTCGTGGGTCCCGATGTGGCCATCGCGACCGCCTCCGGCGTCCACGCCGCCGCGACCGCCGAGCTGGCCCTCGGACTCGCCCTGGCATCACTGCGGGGTATCGACGACGCCGTCCGCCAGCAGTCCGAGGGGCGCTGGCACAGCAGCCGTTATCCGGGTCTGGCGGACCGCAGGGTCCTGCTCGTGGGGGTCGGCGGGATCGGCGAGGAGATCCGCCGGCGTCTGGTCACCTTCGAGGCGGAGGTGACCCGGGTGGGCAGCGCCGCCCGGGACGACGAGCACGGCCACGTGCACGGCAGCGACGAGCTGGTGGAGCTGGCGCCGCGGCACGACGTAGTCATCCTGATCACGCCCCTCACGGAAGCCACGCGCGGGCTCATCGGCGCGGACGTGCTCGCCGCGCTCCCGGACGGGGCCCTCGTGGTGAATGTCGCGCGCGGTGCGGTGGTGGACACCGACGCCCTCACACGGGAGGTCACCGCCGGTCGGTTGCGGGCGGCGCTCGACGTGGTGGATCCTGAGCCGCTGCCGGAGGGACACCCGCTCTGGCAGGCGCCCGGCGTCATCATCACCCCCCACGTGGGGGGTAATACCGAAGCGTTCACGCCACGCATCCTCGCCCTGCTCCGCCGGCAGGTCGAAGCCCTGGGCACGGGTCGTGAACCCGAGAACCTGGTGCAGCGGGGTCCCTGGGGGTAGCACTCCCTCGAGCGGCCGTCCGGCACGGCGCCACCTGCGAACCCGGCGGCTTCTGGGCCTTCAGGCGAGGGCGATGAAGGCTTCCATGAACGCGGTGAAGTCCGCGAGGTCCTCGTCCTGCACGAGGCGCAGCAACGTACCGGGGCCGACATCCAGGACGTGGTCCGCCCGGACGCCGAACCGGAAGATGCGGCCAGTGCTGGTGCCCACCTCGTAGGTGCCGTCGTCGTCCCACTGCAGGGCATGCGCGAGATTGGTGGTGTTCACCTCGACCGGGACGCCTGCGGCGGTGACCGCGCCGAGGTCCACGGGCGCGATCATGAGTTCGGTGGGTCGCCACCGGTAACCCACCACGAAGGCCACCGGGGCCAGGAACGACGAGTCCGCGTCCACGGGCGCCGCCTCCCCGCCGGGCGGGAGCCGGTCCGCATACACGAGGTTGTAGGCGCCGTAGTTCGGGATCTGCCCGTCGAAGACGTGGTGCAGCGCGTTTTTCAGACCTTGCCCGCCATTGAAGAGGTAGCTGGACTCGGGAAGCTCATCGTGGGTCATATCGGGGCCATTGCGGTAGGAGGCTGTCGGACCGGTCCGACGGGAACCGTCCACGGCACCCGTCCGGCGGGCCGTCGGTCGCCCGCGAGTTCCACACTGTACCGGAGGGGCTGGAAGCGGTACGACGGCGATTCCCCCAAGCGTCCCCGGCCCTTGCGGATACCGGTCAGGGGGCTGTAACAGGAGGGTCATATGGCGGAACCCGCCTCCGCCGCGGGCCTAGACTTCATCCCATGAGCGTGGAAACAACCCCAGACATCAAGCCCCGAAGCCGCGTCGTCACGGACGGTATCCATGCCGCGCCCGCGCGTGGCATGTTCCGAGCAGTGGGGATGGGCGACGACGACTTCGCCAAGCCGCAGATCGGCGTCGCCAGTTCCTGGAACGAGATCACCCCCTGCAACCTGTCGCTCAACCGCCTCGCCCAGGGTGCCAAGGAGGGCGTGCACGCCGGCGGCGGGTTCCCCATGCAGTTCGGCACCATCTCGGTGTCCGACGGCATCTCCATGGGCCACCAGGGCATGCACTTCTCCCTCGTCTCCCGCGAGGTCATCGCGGACTCCGTGGAGACGGTGATGGAGGCCGAGCGCATCGACGGCTCCGTGCTCCTCGCGGGCTGCGACAAGTCCCTCCCGGGCATGCTCATGGCGGCTGCCCGCCTGGATCTCGCCTCGGTGTTCCTGTACGCGGGCACCATCATGCCGGGCTTCGCGAAGCTCGAGGACGGCACCGAGAAGGAGGTCACGCTCATCGACGCCTTCGAGGCCGTCGGCGCCTGTGCCGCCGGCAAGATGAGTCTCAAGGACCTCGACAGCATCGAACGCGCCATCTGTCCCGGTGAGGGCGCCTGTGGCGGCATGTACACCGCCAACACCATGGCGTGCATCGGTGAGGCCCTCGGTATGTCGCTGCCCGGCTCGGCGGCGCCTCCCTCGGCCGACCGCCGGCGTGACATGTTCGCCCGCAAGTCCGGCGAGGCCGTGGTCAACCTCCTCCGCCTCGGTATCACGGCACGCGACATCATGACCAAGAAGGCCTTCGAGAACGCCATCGCCGTCACCATGGCCTTCGGCGGGTCCACCAACGCCGTCCTGCACCTCCTGGCGATCGCGCGCGAGGCGGAGGTCGAGCTGACCCTCGACGACTTCACGCGCATCGGTGACCGCATCCCGCACCTGGGCGACCTGAAGCCCTTCGGCCGCTACGTCATGTTCGACGTCGACAAGGTGGGCGGCGTACCCGTGATCATGAAGGCACTGCTCGACGCCGGCCTGATCCACGGCGACTGCCTCACCGTCACTGGTAAGACCGTGGCGGAGAACCTCGCGGAGATCGATCCGCCGGACCTCGACGGCAAGATCCTGCGCGCGCTCGACAACCCGCTGCACAAGACCGGCGGCATCACCATCCTGCACGGCTCGCTGGCCCCTGAGGGCGCCGTCGTCAAGAGCGCCGGTTTCGACGCCGACGTCTTCGAAGGCACCGCGCGGGTCTTCGAGCGCGAGCAGGGGGCACTCGACGCCCTCGATGCCGGGCAGATCAGCGCGGGCGACGTCGTCGTCATCCGGTACGAGGGACCCAAGGGCGGGCCCGGGATGCGGGAGATGCTGGCGATCACGGGTGCCATCAAGGGTGCCGGTCTGGGCAAGGACGTCCTCCTCCTGACGGACGGTCGCTTCTCCGGCGGTACGACGGGACTGTGCATCGGTCACGTGGCCCCGGAAGCCGTGGACGGCGGTCCCATCGCCTTCGTGCGCGACGGCGATCGCATCCGGGTGGACATCGCCGCGAAGAGCTTCGACCTCCTGGTCGACGAGGCGGAACTCGAGCAGCGCAGAATCGGCTGGCAGCCACTGCCGGCCCGCTACACGAAGGGCGTGCTGGGGAAGTACGCGAAGCTCGTGCACTCCGCCTCGACGGGTGCCTACTGCGGCTGATCGAGGGGCGTCCCGGGCGGGGATCGAGGCCCGCCCGGGACGGTCGAGTGGTGGGGCGGGTCCACTCATCGGACACTCTGTCCACCATGTGAGACGGCTTGAGTGCCGGTTGACACCCTTTCGAGAAGGCGGGGAGACTACAGGTATGCAGCCCGAACCCGTAGTCGTCATTCTTACCCAGCGCGTGGCCTAAAGCCCGACCGGTAGACGACCACCGTCACGCGCAACCCCTCACGGAGCCTCACCGGGCCGAGGGGTTTTTTTGTTGACATGACCTGTCAGCGATCAGGAAGCGCGGGGAGTAAGTCCGCAGTACCAGCTGTAACACTGCAGCGAATGTTCCGAAGGAAGTCGAAGATGTCCAAGGGATCGCCCATCAGCCCAGCGCTGCTGGCCGCACGGCCAGCACCTCCCGCAGCACCGATCCGGGACACCGCGCCCGTGGTCCAGGCCAGCGCAGTCCGCGGCCCGAACAACGTGGTGGCTCCCGTCGAGATGCTCGGATCGGCGGCGATCGTCCGGTCCCTCGAGGAGCTCGGGGTCGACGACGTCTTCGGTCTTCCCGGCGGGGCGATCCTCCCGACGTACGACCCTCTTCTGGCGTCCACCAAACTCCGTCACATCCTCGTGCGGCACGAGCAGGGTGCGGGGCACGCCGCACAGGGCTACGCCATGGTGACGGGTCGGCCGGGCGTCTGCATCGTGACCTCCGGTCCCGGTGCCACCAACCTCGTCACGGCCATCGCCGACGCCAACATGGACTCGGTACCGATGGTCGCCATCACCGGGCAGGTCTCCAGCGCCTTCATCGGGTCGGACGCCTTCCAGGAGGCGGACATCGTGGGGATCACGATGCCGATCACCAAGCACTCCTACCTGGTCACCGATGCCCAGGACATCCCCCGGGTGCTCGCCGAGGCGTTCCACATCGCCACCACGGGCCGCCCGGGTCCCGTGCTGGTGGACGTCGCCAAGGATGCCCAGCAGTCCACGATGACGTTCTCCTGGCCGCCCAGGGTCGAGATCCCCGGGTACCGGCCCGTCCTGCGCGGACACGCCAAGCAGGTGCGGGAGGCCGCTCGGCTCATCGGCGAATCGCAGCGACCCGTGTTCTACGTGGGCGGTGGCGTGATCAAGGCGCACGCGGCGGCAGAGCTGAAGGAACTCGCCGAACTGGTCGGAGCGCCCGTGGTCACCACTCTCATGGCGCGCGGTGTCTTCCCCGACTCGCACGACCAGCACGTGGGGATGCCCGGCATGCACGGCTCGGTCTCGGCCGTGACGGCCCTGCAGCAGTCGGACCTCCTGATCACCCTCGGGGCGCGCTTCGACGACCGCGTCACGGGAGTGCTCTCCAGCTTCGCCCCGCAGGCCAAGGTCATCCACGCTGACATCGACCCGGCCGAGATCTCCAAGAACCGCACCGCCGACGTGCCCATCGTGGGATCCGTCAAGGAGATCATCCCCGAGCTCACCACCGCTGTGCGCGAGTCCTTCGAGTCCCGCGCACGACCCGACATCTCCGCCTGGTGGAAGACCATCGACCACCTGCGGAAGACCTACCCGGTGGGATTCACCCAGCCCGAGGACGGTCTGTCGGCGCCCCAGCAGGTCATCAAGCGGATCGGCGAGCTCACCGGACCCGAGGGCGTCTTCGTCTCCGGGGTGGGACAGCACCAGATGTGGGCCGCGCAGTTCATCCGGTACGAGCGCCCCCAGTCCTGGCTGAACTCGGGCGGACTCGGCACCATGGGGTACTCGGTACCCGCCGCCATGGGCGCCAAGGTGGGCACGCCCGACCGCGTGGTATGGGCCATCGACGGTGACGGCTGCTTCCAGATGACCAATCAGGAGCTCGCCACGTGCGTCATCAACAACATCCCCATCAAGGTGGCGGTGATCAACAACTCGTCGCTCGGCATGGTGCGGCAGTGGCAGACCCTCTTCTACGAGGGCCGCTATTCCAACACGGACCTCAACACCGGTCATGACACGGTCCGGGTCCCGGACTTCGTGAAGCTGGCCGACGCCTACGGCTGCGTGGGCCTGCGTTGTGAGCGGGACGAGGACATCGACGCGACGATCCAGCAGGCGCTGGCCATCAACGACCGCCCGGTGGTCATCGACTTCGTGGTCAGCCGGGACTCGATGGTGTGGCCGATGGTGCCTTCGGGCGTCAGCAACGACCTCATTCAGATAGCCCGCAACATGACCCCGACATGGGAACAGGAGGACTGACCATGGCACGACACACCCTCTCCGTGCTCGTCGAGGACGTACCCGGTGTCCTGACCCGCGTCGCGAGCCTCTTCGCACGCCGCGCGTTCAACATCAATTCCCTCGCGGTCGGACCGACCGAGGTGACGGGCATGTCCCGCATCACCGTCGTCGTGGAGGCCGAGGGGGATCTCCTCGAGCAGGTCACCAAGCAGCTCAACAAGCTCATCAACGTGCTCAAGATCGTCGAACTGACGACCGAGCAGTCGGTGCAGCGCGACCACATCCTGATCAAGGTCCGGGCCGACGCCGCGACGCGCCTGCAGGTGACCCAGGCGGCCGACCTGTTCCGTGCATCCGTGGTCGACGTGGCCATCGACGCGTTGATCATCGAGGCCACCGGCACACCCGAGAAGCTCTCGGCGCTCCTGTCCGTGCTCGAGCCGTTCGGCATCCGTGAGATCGTGCAGTCCGGCACCCTCGCGATCGGACGCGGGGCGAAATCGATGAGCGAGCGCGCCCTGCGCAGCGCCTGACGCCGTCCTCCCACTCTTTCCAGCACCACCCACCAGAGGAGAAATACCCGTGACCGAGATGTTCTACGACGACGACGCAGATCTTTCCATCATCCAGGGCCGCACCGTGGCCGTCATCGGCTACGGCAGCCAGGGGCATGCCCACGCCCTGAGCCTGCGGGACTCCGGGGTCGACGTGCGCGTCGGCCTGAAGGAAGGATCGGCATCACGCGCCAAGGCGGAGGCAGAGGGACTCCGTGTGCTCTCGGTCGCCGAGGCCACGGCCGAAGCGGACCTCATCATGGTGCTCACCCCGGACCAGGTGCAGCGGCACGTCTACAAGGACGACATCGCGCCGAACCTGCAGGCCGGCGACGCCCTGTTCTTCGGCCACGGCTTCAACATCCGCTACGGCTACATCCAGCCTCCCGCGGACGTCGACGTCGCGCTCGTGGCACCCAAGGGGCCGGGGCACATCGTCCGCCGCGAGTTCGAGGCCGGCCGCGGTGTGCCCGACCTCATCGCCGTCGAGCAGGACGCCTCGGGCACGGCCCGCGACCTCGCGCTCTCCTACGCGAAGGCCATCGGTGGTACCCGTGCGGGCGTCATCGAGACCACCTTCACCGAGGAGACCGAGACGGACCTCTTCGGTGAGCAGGCGGTGCTGTGCGGCGGCGCCTCACAGCTCATCCAGTACGGCTTCGAGACGCTGACCGAGGCCGGCTACAAGCCCGAGGTCGCGTACTTCGAGGTGCTGCACGAGCTCAAGCTCATCGTCGACCTCATGGTCGAGGGCGGCATCGCCAAGCAGCGCTGGAGCGTCTCCGACACCGCCGAGTACGGTGACTACGTCTCGGGCCCCCGTGTCATCGACCCGTCGGTCAAGGAGAACATGAAGGCCGTGCTCACCGACATCCAGAACGGTGCCTTCGCGAAGCGCTTCATCGATGACCAGGACGCCGGCGCCCCCGAGTTCGCGGCGCTGCGCAAGAAGGGCGAGGACCACCCCATCGAGAGCACGGGACGCGAGCTCCGCAAGCTCTTCTCCTGGATCAAGACGAACGACGACTACACCGAGGGTTCGGTCGCGCGCTAGCGCCGTCCCCTTCCCGGCAGGGCACCTGGTACTCAGTGATGAGCAGGTGTCCTGCCGGACGTGTGTCCAGCCGGTCCGATCCCGGTTCATCCCGCCTGATCCGCAAGCCTCCAGCAGAAGGAAACTCCCCGTGACCACCAAGCCCGTCGTGCTCCTCGCCGAAGAACTCTCTCCCGCAACCGTCGAGGCACTGGGCCCCGACTTCGAGATCCGCAGCACCGACGGCGCCGACCGTTCGCAGCTCCTCGCGGCCCTGGCCGACGTCGACGCCGTCCTGGTGCGCTCGGCGACCCGGATGGACGAGGAAGCGATCAAGGCCGCACCGCGACTCAAGGTCATCGCGCGGGCGGGCGTGGGCCTGGACAACGTGGACATCAAGGCAGCGACACAGGCCGGCGTGATGGTCGTGAACGCCCCGACGTCGAACATCATCTCCGCGGCGGAGCTCACGGTGGGGCACATCCTGAGCCTCGCCAGGAACATCCCGCAGGCCAGTGCGGCGCTCAAGGCGGGGGAGTGGAAGCGCTCGAAGTACTCGGGGTCGGAGCTCTACGAGAAGAACATCGGCATCATCGGCCTCGGCCGGATCGGCGCGCTCGTGGCGGCCCGCCTCCAGGGGTTCGGCACCCAGATCCTCGCCTACGATCCCTATGTCACCTCGGCGCGCGCGGCCCAGCTCGGGGTACGCCTCGTCACCCTCGACGAACTGCTGCGCGAGTCCGACTTCGTGACCATCCACATGCCGAAGACCCCCGAGACAGTGGGGATGCTGGGCGCCGAGGCCTTCGCGCTCATGAAGGACACCGCCTACGTGGTCAACGTGGCACGCGGCGGGCTCGTCGACGAGGAGGCACTGCACACCGCGCTCGAGCAGGGCGTGATCGCCGGTGCGGGTGTCGACGTCTTCGTGCAGGAGCCGAGCACCGATCTCCCGTTCTTCGCGCACGACAGCGTCGTGGTCACGCCGCACCTCGGCGCGTCCACGGAGGAGGCCCAGGAGAAGGCCGGCATCTCCGTGGCGAAGTCGGTCCGGCTCGCCCTCGCGGGGGAGCTCGTCCCCGATGCCGTGAACGTGGCCGGTGGCGTCATCGATCCGGCCGTGCGCCCGGGCATCCCGCTCATGGAGAAGCTCGGGCGCATCTTCACGGCGCTCACGCACGCATCCCTGACGCAGATCGACATCGAGGTGGCGGGTGAGATCGCAGCGCTCGACGTCAAGGCCCTCGAGCTCGCGGCGCTCAAGGGCGTGTTCACGGACGTCGTGTCCGAGCAGGTCTCCTACGTCAATGCCCCCGTTCTCGCCGAGCAGCGTGGTGTCACGTCGCGACTGATCACCACACCCGAATCGGAGGAGTACCGCAACGTGCTGCGCCTGCGTGGTGCACTCTCCGACGGTTCGCAGATCTCCGTCGCGGGAACGCTCACCGGACCGAAGCAGGTGGAGAAGCTCGTGGGTGTCAACGGGTACGACCTCGAGATCCCCATCAGCGACCACCTCCTGGTGCTGCTCTACGCCGACCGCCCCGGTGTGATCGGCGCGCTCGGTCGCCTGCTCGGGGAACGGGACATCAACATCGCCGGCATGCAGGTGGCGCGGAGCAAGGAGGGTGGCCAGGCGCTGTCCCTGCTCACCGTGGACAGCTCGGTACCGCAGGACGTGCTGGATGCGATCCGCGCCGAGATCGGGGCCACCGTGGCCCGCGAGGTGGACCTCCAGGACTGATCCGCGAACGCCGAGGAGAGGACACCGATGGCCACGCATCACCTGCCCGCCGAGCCGGGGACCGCGACGCAGGTCCTCTCGAGGGCCACGCCCGCGGTCTTGAGTGTGTCCCCCGGAGACACCGTGGTGGTCGAGTCCCTCGACGCCTGGGGGCACCTCGAGCGGCAGGCGGCGCCCGGAGCGGTGACGCCCTACCGGTTCGAGGACCGACGCGGCCACGCCCTCACGGGTCCCATCGAGGTCCGCGGAGCCGACCGGGGGGACCTCCTCGCCGTCCACTTCCAAGCCCTCGAACCAGCTCCGTGGGGCTGGACGGCGGCAGGGCGCCGCGACGACGCCTTCGCGCGCAGTCTCGGCCTGGAGGGCACGGAACCCGCCTGGCTGCTGTGGGACCTGGACCGGGAGTCACAGGCCGGTACGAACCAGTACGGCCACACGGTGGACCTCGCT
>JASLBS010000071.1 GCA_030146405.1 Arthrobacter sp. | reverse complement strand
GCTCCTTGTCAGTGGCTGTTTTTTTGAAAGGCGGCACTGCTCCGTGAAATTCAGAGTTGAGCGGGATGTCCTGGCGGAAGCTGTGTCCTGGACCGCTCGTTCCCTGTCACCGAGACCCCCCGTGCCCGTCCTGGCCGGTCTGCTGATCAAGGCCGAGAACGGGACCCTCAGCCTTGCGAGCTTCGACTACGAGATCTCCGCTCGCCTCGAGATCCCGGCCGAAGTGCTGGAGGAAGGCACCATCCTCGTCTCGGGCCGCCTCCTCGCGGACATCTGCCGCAGTCTTCCGTCCGCACCGGTGGAAGTGGCCACGGACGGATCGAAGGTCACACTGACCTGCCGCAACAGTCGCTTCAACCTCGCCACCATGCCCGAGGGCGAATATCCCGAACTCCCCAAACTGCCGGCGGTCAGCGGCGTGGTGGACGGCGATGCCTTCTCCCAGGCCGTCTCCCAGGTCATCATCGCGGCCAGTCGTGATGACACCCTGCCGATCCTCACCGGTGTCCGCATGGAGATCGAGGACGATCTCATCACGCTGCTCGCCACGGACCGGTACCGGCTGGCACTCCGAGAAGTCTCCTGGCGACCCACCACACCCGGAATTTCCACGAGTGCCCTCGTGAAGGCGAAGACCCTGAACGAGGTCGCGAAGACCCTCGGTGGCGCCGGCGATCTCAACATCGCGTTCTCGGACGATTCCGAACTCATCGGTTTCGAGAGCGGAGGGCGCCGTACCACCTCGCTCCTCGTGGACGGCGACTATCCGAAGATCCGTTCACTCTTCCCCGAAACCACTCCGATCCACGCCACGGTGCAGACGAACACCCTCGTCGAGGCCGTGCGCCGCGTATCCCTGGTGGCCGAACGGAACACTCCGGTGCGGCTTGCCTTCATGGACGGCCAGGTGACCCTCGACGCCGGTACGGGCGAGGACGCTCAGGCCTCGGAGTCCATCGAGGCCACGCTCGACGGCAATGACATCACCGTCGCCTTCAACCCGCACTACCTGAGCGAGGGGCTCGGTGCCTTCAGCAGCCCCTATGTCAGGTTCTCCTTCACGTCACCCCCGAAACCCGCAGTGATCTCCGCCCAGGACGACGCAGCCGGTGAGGACAGGGAAGACTACAAGTACCTGCTGATGCCCGTCAGGCTGCCCAACCAGTAACCGACGGACACCACACCGGTTGACCCGATCGCCAGCCGGACATCACGTCAGAAAGAGAAGCTCATGCACATCGGCCTCGTCGGACTCGGAAAAATGGGATTCAACATGAGGGAGCGTCTCCGTGAGAAGGGTCTGGAGGCCACGGGGTTCGATCGCAACCCCGAACTCACCGACGTCGCCGGCCTCGAGGAACTCGTCGCGGCACTCCCGACGCCCCGGATCGTCTGGGTGATGGTGCCGGCCGGTCCGATTACCCACGCCGTGGTGAAGGATCTCTCCGAGCTCCTTTCCGAGGGCGATCTGGTGATCGACGGCGGTAACTCGAGGTTCACCGACGACCAGATCCACGCGACCCTCCTGGCCCAGAAGGGCGTGAGGTTCGTGGACTGCGGAGTTTCCGGCGGCGTGTGGGGCCTCGCGAACGGCTACGGTCTCATGGCCGGCGGGAGCGACGAGGACGTGGCATTCGCGATGCCCGTCTTCGATGCGCTCCGCCCGGACGGGGAGCGATCCGAGAGTTTCGTCCATGTGGGTGATGTGGGCGCGGGCCACTACGCCAAGATGGTGCACAACGGCATCGAGTACGGGCTGATGCAGTCCTACGCCGAAGGGTACGAACTCCTGCAGGCCAAGGACATCGTGAAGGACGTCCACGGCACCTTCGCCGCCTGGCAGAAGGGGACCGTGGTGCGCTCCTGGCTCCTCGACCTCGTGGTCAAGGCGCTGGAGGAGGACCCGGAGCTCTCCAGCATCGCGGGGTACGTGGACGATTCGGGTGAGGGTCGCTGGACGGTCGAGGAAGCCATCGCCAACTCGGTCCCCGCGCCGGCGATCACGGCGGCTCTCTTCGCGCGGTTCGCTTCACGCCAGGACGATGCTCCCGCCATGAAGATGGTGGCCGCACTACGCAACCAGTTCGGTGGCCACGCTGTGAAGCCCGCCCGGCAGAACCCGGAGTAAGCGGTGACCGGTGTACGTTGAGCATCTCTCGCTCACCGGTTTCAGGAGCTACGGGCAACTGGACACCGCGATCGAACCCGGCATCACGGTCTTCGTGGGACCCAACGGCGTGGGCAAGACGAACATCGTGGAGTCCATCGGATACCTCGCCACACTCTCGTCGCATCGCGTCAGCACCGACAGACCCCTGATCGCCTTCGGTGCCGACCGGGCGATCATCCGGGGGAAACTGGTGCGTGGGGAGCAACGTACTAGTGTCGAGGTGGAGATCAATGCCGAGGCGGCGAACCGCGCCAGGATCAACCGGGCCAACCCGGTCCGGGCAAGGGACGCTGCCGGTATTCTCAAGACCGTCCTCTTCGCCCCGGAGGACCTCGCTCTGGTGAAGGGTGATCCGTCAGGACGCCGCCGCTACCTGGACGACGTGCTGGTAGCCCTGCTCCCGCACCAGTCGGCGTTGCGGGCCGACTACGAGCGGGTGCTGAAACAGCGGAACGCGCTGCTCAAGTCGGCACGGGCCGCGGGACGGTTCTCCACGGGACATGAAACCACCCTCGACGTCTGGGACCAGCACCTCGCCGAGGCGGGGTCGAGATTGCTCGCCGCGCGGCTCGCACTCGTGGATCAGCTCAGGCCGCACGTCCGGCGAGCCTACGAGCAGCTGACGGACGGTTCGAAGGTCGCCGGTATGGACTACGTGTCGACGGTCTCGTCCTCCGGTGACCTCTCCACCGGCGACGACGGTGCAGAGATACCCGGTGGTGCTGCCCAGGAGGGTTTGGGAGACCTCGGGCTGCCGGAGCTCACCGAGCTGTTCAGGGAGACACTGCTGCGCCACCGGAGGAAGGAGCTCGACCGGGGTATCTCCCTCGTGGGGCCGCACCGCGACGAACTCGCGCTCCTGCTGGGTGGGACCCAGGCCAAGGGCTACGCGTCGCACGGTGAGACCTGGTCCCTGGCCCTGGCCCTGAGGCTCGCCTCGTACTACCTGTTGCTCGAGGAGGACACCACCCCCGGGGGCGGCCCGGTGCTGATCCTCGACGACGTGTTCGCCGAGCTCGACGCCCAACGACGCACCCGCCTCGCGGCGATCGTCGCCTCGGCCGAGCAGGTCCTGGTGACGGCAGCGGTGGGCGACGATATCCCCGACACCCTCGCGGGCCGGCAGATCAGCGTCATCCCGGGGAGCATCGAGGATGCCTGAGGAACGCACACCCGGCGAACCGTCCCGGGAACGGCCGATGGACCGCGGTGGTGTGGAGGATGCCACCCGGCACCGTGCTCCGACCGACGACAACGTCGTGTCCCCCGATCGTCCGGGAGGGGTGGAGGGGTACTTTCCCGACCAGGACGCACCCCAGGCACTCCTGAACCGCCTGCGCAGTGCGTCCGAAGCCCGGGGCACACCGCGTGAGGTATCCACGAGGCGGACGGCGAAGACTCCCCGGCGGCGGTACGTCCCGGAAGCCACCTACGGTGGGCGCGACCCGGAGGGCGTGGGCAACGTCTTCTCGAGGATGCTCGCGGACCGCGGCTGGAAGTCACCGGTAGCGATCGGATCCGTGCTCTCCCGCTGGGACGAGATCGTGGGCGCCGACATCGCGGCGCACTGCGTCCCGGAGAGTTTCGACGCCGACACCGTGCTGGTGCGGTGCGACTCCACGGCGTGGGCCACGCAGCTGCGCCTCATCACGCCGCAGGTACTGCAGCGCTTCGAAGCCGAACTCGGTGCCGGTGTCGTGACGCGGCTCTCCGTCGTGGGCCCGGCCGCTCCCAGTTGGCGGAAGGGTGGAAGGTCCGTCAAGGGACGCGGCCCGCGTGACACCTACGGGTAGGGGCCGCCTGGTCGAGTTGCACCCGCTGGAGGGCCTGTAGCGCAATTGGGGGTGGTCTGCCGGTATCCGTCCTCATGGGAGGACCCCTTACTGGCTCTGAAGCGGCTTTATTGGCCAATGAGGGGCTGTTCATGCTGGATTGGAGACTACCGCAGGGTAGAATGGGTCCAGATTGTTCTGTTCATCCAGCTGAGGAGCCGGCTACGCCTGTGGCACACGAGAACGAATTGAATGCAAGCGATGTGCTGATCGGTGAGGGAGAGTCCCCGATCCTCGAGTCCACCACTGAGCATGCGTACGGGGCGAGCGAGATCACCGTACTCGAGGGGCTCGAGGCGGTACGGAAGCGTCCCGGCATGTACATCGGGTCCACCGGGCCACGCGGGCTCCATCACCTGGTCTACGAGGTCGTGGACAACTCCGTCGATGAGGCCCTGGCGGGCTACTGCGACCACATCGAGATCAGCCTCCAGACCGACGGCGGGGTCAAGGTCGTCGACAACGGGCGGGGTATCCCCGTGGACATGCACCCGACGGAGGGGCGTCCCACCGTCGAGGTGGTCATGACCATCCTCCACGCCGGCGGCAAGTTCGGTGGTGGCGGCTACGCGGTGTCGGGAGGCCTCCATGGCGTCGGTATCTCGGTGGTGAACGCACTGTCGAAGCGCGTGGAGACGGAAGTACGCCGGCAGGGCTACGTCTGGCACCAGTCCTTCGCCGACGGCGGCAAGCCCGTGGGCGAGCTGAGGAGGGGCGAGGAGACCACGGAAACGGGCACCACCCAGACGTTCTACCCCGACGATTCGATCTTCGAGAGTGTCGAGTTCGATTTCGAGACCCTCCGGGCGAGGTTCCAGCAGATGGCCTTCCTCAACAAGGGGCTGCGCATCACGCTCACCGATGAGCGCGTGAACGCCGTGGAGACCGACGAAGTGGTCGAGATCGACGGCGCCCAGGAATCCGACGGCGAGACGAAGCACAGGTCCGTGCAGTACCTGTACGAGAACGGGCTCCTCGACTACGTCCGCCACCTCAATTCGGCCAAGCGCGTGGAGGTCGTCCACGACGACGTCATCGCGTTCGAGACCGAGAACGCGGATCGGAAGATGGCGCTGGAAGTGGCGCTGCAGTGGACCTCCGCTTACTCGGAGAGCGTCCACACCTACGCGAACACTATCAACACGCACGAGGGTGGAACGCACGAAGAGGGTTTCCGTGCGGCCATGACCACGCTGATCAACAAGTACGCGCGCGAGAAGAACATCATCAAGGAGAAGGAAGACAACCTCACGGGTGACGACATCCGCGAGGGACTCACCGCAGTCATCTCCGTGAAGCTCTCCGAACCGCAGTTCGAGGGCCAGACCAAGACCAAGCTCGGCAACTCCGAGGTCAAGGGCTTCGTACAGCGCGTCGTCACCGACCAGCTGGGCGACTGGCTGGAGCGCAACCCCGGCCCGGCCCGTGACGTGATCCGGAAGTCCATCCAGGCCTCGCAGGCACGTCTCGCCGCGCGGAAGGCACGCGAGTCGACGCGTCGCAAGGGACTCCTCGAGTCCGGTGGTATGCCCGGCAAGCTCAAGGACTGCCAGTCGAAGGACCCCGCGCGCTCGGAGATCTACATCGTGGAGGGTGACTCCGCAGGAGGCTCCGCCGTCCGCGGACGCAACCCGGAGACCCAGGCTATCCTGCCCCTGCGCGGCAAGATCCTGAACGTGGAGCGGGCACGGCTCGATCGGGCGCTCGGCAACAGCGAGGTCCAGGCCATGATCACCGCCTTCGGCGCGGGTATCGGCGAGGACTTCAACGTCGACAAAGCGCGCTACCACAAGATCGTGCTCATGGCGGATGCCGATGTGGACGGACAGCACATCACCACGCTGCTGCTCACCCTGCTGTTCCGCTACATGCGGCCCCTGATCGAGAACGGCTTCGTATACCTGGCGCAGCCGCCGCTGTACCGGATCAAGTGGTCCAACGCCAAGCACGACTACGTGTTCAGCGACCGCGAACGGGACGAACTCATCAAGATCGGTTTTGCCAACAACCAGCGGCTGCCCAAGGACAACGGCATCCAGCGGTACAAGGGCCTCGGCGAGATGGACTATACGGAGCTATGGGACACCACCATGGACCCCGACCACCGCACGCTGCTTCAGGTGACCATGGACGACGCCGCCGCCGCGGACCAGGTGTTCTCGGTACTGATGGGCGAGGACGTCGAGTCCCGCCGTAACTTCATCCAGCAGAACGCCAAGGATGTGCGTTTCCTGGATATCTAGCCGGGACCCCTGGTGTTCTGTCGGCGCAACGAAATTCGCTCGTTCCTCGCGAATATTGAAGCGCCTACACAGAACACCAGGAGACCCGTTGCTCGGCCGCGCGACAACCGCGAGCACACGACTTCACGAACGGAACTGATTCATGAGTGACGACACCACCGGCAACGGTAACGGACCGGACGAGCCCATCGAGGGCGAGGTCCTGACGGACCGCGTCGAGCAGGTGGACCTGCAGACGGAGATGCAGCGGTCCTATCTCGACTACGCGATGGCGGTCATCGTGGGCCGTGCCCTCCCCGACGTACGGGATGGCCTGAAGCCCGTGCACCGGCGCGTGCTGTACGCGATGTTCGACGGCGGCTACCGCCCGGACCGCTCGTTCAACAAGTGTGCCCGTGTGGTCGGCGAGGTCATGGGTCAGTACCACCCGCACGGTGACTCCGCGATCTACGACGCCCTGGTACGCCTGATCCAGGACTGGACCATGCGGTACCCGCTCGCACTCGGCCAGGGGAACTTCGGCTCGCCGGGGAACGACGGCGCAGCCGCGCCCCGGTACACCGAGACGAAGATGGCACCGCTCGCCATGGAGATGGTGCGGGACATCGACGAGGGTACCGTCGACTTCCAGGACAACTACGACGGCAAGAACCAGGAACCGACGATCCTGCCGTCGCGCTTCCCGAACCTCCTGGTCAACGGTTCCTCCGGCATCGCCGTGGGTATGGCCACGAACATCCCGCCGCACAACCTCCGCGAGGTGGCCGACGGCGTCCAGTGGTACCTGGAGAACCCCGGAGCCTCCAAGGAGGAGCTGCTCGAGGCGCTGATCCTTCGGATCAAGGGCCCGGACTTCCCGACCGGCGCCCAGATCCTCGGCCACAAGGGCATCGAGGACGCGTACCGCACGGGCCGCGGATCGATCACCATGCGCGCCGTGGTGAACGTCGAGGAGATCCAGAACCGGACCTGCCTCGTGGTCACGGAACTGCCCTACCAGGCCAACCCGGACAACCTCGCGATCAAGATCGCGGAACTGGTCAAGGACGGCAGGGTCAGTGGTATCGCCGACCTGCGTGACGAGACCTCGGGCCGTACGGGTCAGCGCCTCGTGATCGTGCTCAAGCGCGACGCCGTGGCCAAGGTGGTGCTGAACAACCTCTACAAGCACACGCAGCTGCAGGACAACTTCAGCGCGAACATGCTGGCCATCGTCGACGACGTCCCCCGTACGCTCAGCCTCGACGCCTTCATCCGTCATTGGGTGACCCACCAGCTCGAGGTCATCGTCCGCCGGACCCGGTACAGGCTGCGGAAGGCCGAGGAGGAGGCTCACATCCTCCGCGGACTCCTCAAGGCCCTCGACGCCCTGGACGAGGTGATCGCCCTGATCCGGGCGTCGTCCACCACGGAGCAGGCACGGGACGGGCTGATGGAGCTGCTGTCCATCGACGAGCTTCAGGCCACGGCGATCCTCAACATGCAGCTGCGGCGCCTGGCGGCCCTCGAGCGGCAGAAGATCCAGGACCGCCACTCGGAGCTGGAGTCCATGATCACCGAGTTCAACCGCATCCTCGCCTCGGAGGACGTACAGCGCGGGATCGTGAGCACCGAGCTCGGGGACATCGTCACCAAGTTCGGCGATGATCGCCGCACGGAGATCCTCATGGGCTACGACGGCGACATGAGCATGGAGGACCTCATCCCCGAGGAGGAGATGGTGGTCACCATCACCCGCGGTGGATACGTCAAACGGACGCGCAGCGACAACTACCGCCAGCAGGCCCGTGGCGGCAAGGGCATCAAGGGTGCCCAGCTCCGTGGTGACGACGTCGTCGAGCACTTCTTCGTGACCACCACGCACCACTGGCTGCTGTTCTTCACGAACCTGGGACGCGTCTACCGCGCCAAGGCCTACGAGCTCATCGAGGCCGGCCGTGATGCGAAGGGTCAGCACGTGGCGAACCTGTTGGCCTTCCAACCCGACGAGACGATCGCGCAGGTCCTCGATCTGCGCGACTACCAGCAATCGCCGTACCTGGTGCTGGCTACCAAGCGCGGACTGGTGAAGAAGACCCGCCTCGAGGATTACGACACCAACCGCACCGCCGGGGTGATCGCGATCAACCTCCGCGACAACGACGAACTGGTGTCCGCGCAGCTGGTCTCCGGTGAGGACGACATCATGCTGGTCTCACGGAAGGGGCAGTCCCTCCGGTTCACGGCCGACGACGACGCCCTGCGTCCCATGGGTCGTGCCACGTCGGGCGTCACGGGTATGAAGTTCCGTGAGGATGACGAACTGCTGGCCGCGAGCGTGGTCACCGACGATTCCTACGTGTTCATCGTGACCGAGGGAGGGTTCGCCAAGCGCACGAAGGTGGACGACTACCGCGTGCAGGGCCGTGGCGGCCTCGGTATCAAGGTGGCGAAACTGGCCGAGGAACGCGGTGACCTGATCGGCGCGCTCGTGGTACAGGAGGAGGACGAGGTCCTCGTGGTCATGGGTGGTGGCAAGGTGGTGCGTTCAGCCGTCGCCGGCGTTCCTGCCAAGGGGCGCGACACCATGGGGGTGATCTTCGCCAAGCCGGACAAGAGTGATCGCATCATCGCGGTGGCCCGGAACAGTGAGCGGAGCGTAGCCGTGGAGGAGGGCCTGATCGACGATCCCGCCGAAGCCAGCCCCGATGTCGATGTCATGGACACGGTGACGCCGGTCGAGGAACCTGCAAACCCGACAACCGATGAAGTACGGTTGTCGACAGAGGAAACGACTGAGCCTGACGCTGGGTCGCCGGAACACGGAGGTAGCGAGTGAGCTCGGGCAACACCAATCCGCGGTCTTCGGGTGCACAAGTGCGAACGCCCGGGTCCACTCCGCGCGTGAACGCTCCCGCCCGTCCCGCCCAACGACCGGCATCAGCGGGAGGGCAGGCGCCCAGCCCGGGACAGCGTCCCGGGCTGGTCCGACCCGCTCCCAAGGCCAAGGCACGTAAGGCCCGACTCCTCGTCAGCAAGGTGGACCCATGGTCGGTCCTGAAGATGTCCTTCCTTCTGTCCGTGGCACTCGGGATCGTCACCGTGGTGGCCTCGTTCGTCATCTGGACGGTCCTGGACCTGACGGGAATCTTCGACGGAGTGAATGAACTGCTGCGGGAGATCGCAGGGTCGGAGAATGGTGGGTTCGATCTCCGCCAGCTGGCCTCGTTGCCCCAGGTGCTCTCCTTCGCCACCATCATCGCGGTGGTCAACGTGGTGTTGCTGACGGCCCTGGCCATGCTCTCGGCGGTGCTCTACAACATCTCGTCCACCCTGGTGGGCGGCATCGGAGTGACCCTGACCGACGACTGAGGTGCCGGCCTCTTCGGCGCTGCCCCGCGATTTGAAGAAAGCCGAGCCACTACGGTAAAGTCGTGTCTCGGCCCGAAGAGGTATCGGGGCGTATAGCTCAGGCGGTTAGAGCGCTTCGCTGATAACGAAGAGGTCCCAGGTTCAAGTCCTGGTACGCCCACGGATCCACCACCGGCAGGCAGTTGCGAGGAGAACAGCGTGAAGAAGTTGCTCATCGCGGCAGTGGCTGCAGCGAGTGCTCTGCTGTACAAGCGGTGGCAGGATTCCGAGAAGAGCAAGTCGATCTGGAGCGACGCAACGGACTCGATAGCTTAGCGAGAAGCACCATCCGGTGAAGGTATACTGGACAGGTTCCGATTCGGGGGCATGGCGCAATTGGTAGCGCACCTGCTTTGCAAGCAGGGGGTTCGGGGTTCGAGTCCCCGTGCCTCCACCGAACAGGAAGTCCCGGTCATCGACCGGGACTTCCTGTGTTAAGGCCCGATCGGGCGGTGCACTAAGGTTGCCGAGTGATCATCTTCCTCTCGATCCTGGGCGTTGTCGGGGTGTCCGCATCCGGACCGATCATGGCGGCGACAGCGGCTCCCGTGCTCGCCATCGCCTTCTGGCGGAACTTCCTCGGATCACTGCTCATGGGAGGGCCTGCGGTCCTGTCCAAGCGGGCGGAGTTCGCGGCCCTGACCGGGAAGGACTACCGCCGCCTTGCCCTCGCTGCAGTGGCCCTGGCCCTCCACTTCGCCTGTTTCATCACGGCGCTCAAGCTCACCTCCGTTGCTGTGGCCACCGCGCTCGTCTGCCTCCAGGTCGCCTGGATCGCCCTGTTCAATGCGCTCCTGGGGTCGAAGCCCCAGCGAGCCGTGGTGGTGGGACTGGGGATCGCCTTCCTCGGCGTCGTCATCATCACGGGATTCGATCTGAGCCTGTCGCGGGACGCGCTGATCGGTGACCTCCTCGCCCTCGCCGGCGGTGCTCTGGCCGGCGTCTATCAGATGACGGGCGCGGTGGCGCGACGAACGATGTCGACGGGAACCTACACGACGCTCTGCTACGGGGCATGCTCCCTGATCCTGCTGCTGCTGTGTGCCCTGACCCGGCAGCCGATCGTAGGCTTCAGCCCTGCGGCATGGGCCGGTATCCTCGCCGTGACCCTGATGGCGCAGATCATGGGCCACACCGTGTTCAACCACCTGCTGGCGGTCATGAGTCCGCTCGTGGTCTCCATGATCATCCTGTTGGAGATCCCCGGTGCGGCGATCCTGGCGGCACTGTTCCTCGGCGAGACCCTTCCGGCCGGTACCTACGGCGGACTGGTCCTGATCCTCGTCGGTCTGGCGGTCGTGGTGCGCGGCCAGCAACGACGGCGGATCCGCCGACGTCCGCTGGTGGCGGACGGCAGCACGGCACCGCCACCGGCTCTCGGTGGCGACTGACCGGCAAGCACACGAACGCAGAAGGACCCCCGGTGCGCGACCGGGGGTCCTTCTGCAGAGGTGATACGGGAAAGCGTTATGCCTTCGGCTTGTCCGAGGGGTTGCCACCGGGCTTGGTGGACGGGCTTCCAGCGGTCTTGTCAGAGGAGTTGCCTGCAGGCGCGTCCGAGGGCTTGGCGGCGTGCTTCGCGGTCTCGGTCTTGTCCTTGGCCTTGTCGGCTGCCGTCTTGGCGGCCTCCGCAGCCTTGCTCTTCGACTCGTCGGCGCTGTCGGTCGCGGTACCCACGACGTCGGACACCTTGTCCTTGGCACCCGCAGTCGTGTCCTTGGCCTTGTCGGCCACCGTCTTGGCGGCCTCAGCTGCCTTGTTCTTGGTCTCGTCGGTCTTCTGCTCCGACTGCGCATCGGTCGTGGAGTCCGATGCGGCTGCCGCGCGCTCGGCTGCCTCCTTGATATTGGCGACAACCTCCTTGGCTTCCTGGGACTTCTCGCTCGACACGGGAGCCGGGGTGGCCTTGAGCGGAGCGGGAGTCTTCCAGGGATCTTCCACAGGCTGCGATGCGCGCCAGGCGGCACCTACGGCGACGATCACCGCGGCGATGATCCCGAAGATCAACCACCCTTTGCGGGGACGGTCCGACGTGGTCTTCTTGAGGTTCTTGGAGGCCTGCATGGTGGCGTCGGCAAGGCGCTTCTGTGCGTTCTTCACGGCCTTCTTGTCGCCGGTGGCCTTGATGACGGCCTTCTCCACCACGGGTGGCACGCTGACGGACGCGAGGGAGCGCGAAGCGGTGTCTGCTGCTTCTCCCAGCCTGGTGGACAGCGCGGGGAGGTAATCGTCCACGACCTTGCCCTTCGCCGAGTTCAGCGCAGGTGCGGCCTTGTCCAGGGTGCCCTGGATCCTCGGGGTGGTTTCATCGATCACGCTGGTGATGCGGGGGCCGACCTTGTCCAGGCTGTCCTGGATCCTCGGGGTGATCACCGAGATCCCGTCCGAGATCCCCTCGGCAGCTTTACGGACGGTGTCCTGCAGAGCCGGGCCGGCGGTCTCGATGCCCTTCTCCCAGCGGGGCTTGGCCCAACCGTAGGCTGCATCGACGTGGGGCGATGCCCAGTCCCGTGCTGCTGATACTCCAGCAACGACGCTTTCCTCGAGTTCGTGGGTAACGCGTTCGTTCTTCTTCACAAAAAACCTCCAGGGGCTGATTACTCGTTGTGATCAGCCTACGTTGCATCGACAGGGCGTGCTATTCAACCCGAGGAGTACAGATCTGTTTTCGCGGCTGTTTCACTGTGCGCGGAACGGGACTCCTCCGGCTCATTGTCCGAGCCTGCGTGAAAGGATGGGGTAATGACTGCTATTCCAACCGCAAAAGCAACCATTTCCACCAACCAGGGCGACATCGAGGTGAACCTCTTCGGCAACCATGCTCCGAAGACGGTCGAGAACTTCGTGGGCCTCGCGACCGGCGAGATCGCCTGGACCCACCCCCAGACCGGGGAGGAGAGCAACGCTCCCCTGTACAACGGCACGATCTTCCACCGGATCATCAAGGACTTCATGATCCAGGGCGGGGACCCACTGGGCCAGGGTGTCGGCGGCCCGGGCTACAAGTTCGACGACGAGATCAACCCCGACCTCGACTTCAACGAGCCCTACAAGCTCGCGATGGCCAACGCAGGTCTGCAGGGCGGACGCGGCACCAACGGTTCGCAGTTCTTCATCACGTCGGTGGCCACCACGTGGCTGCAGGGAAAGCACACCATCTTCGGCGACGTCACCGACGCCGCGTCACGCAAGGTGGTCGACAACCTGAACGCGATCGCCACCGATATGCGCGACAAGCCCCTCGAAGACGTCGTGATCAACAGCATCACCGTGGAACAGCTCTAACCGAGGTGTCCTACGGTGTCCCCGCGCCCGACGCCGGCGGTCAGCAGGCACCGGTGTGCCCACGGCATGCTGACCGCGTCAGCTATGTGAGCTGTCAGCGCTGCAACCGCCCGGCATGTGCCGAGTGCCAGCGGCCCGCCGCGGTGGGATTCCAGTGCGTCGACTGCGTCCGGGAGCAGGCAGCCAACGCACCGGTCCAGAAGAACATCTTCGGCGGCGTCGCGCGCGGGGGCACCCCCCTTGTCACCTACACCCTGATCGGACTCTGTGCGCTGGCCTTCCTGCTCCAGCAGGTGGTGCCGGACGTGACCCGCGCCTTCTCCTACGCACCGGTGTTCACAGCCGGCGCGGGCGGGGTCATCCCCGCCGAGCCCTGGCGCATGGTGACGGCGGCATTCCTCCATTCCCAGAGTTCGATCGTGCACATCGCCTTCAACATGTACGCGCTCTACATCCTGGGAAGGGTCCTCGAGCCCGCCATGGGACGGGCACGCTTCCTCACGCTCTATCTGATCTCCGCCGTGGCCGGTTCCGTCGGTGTCCTGCTGCTGAGCAGTCCCCTGCAGTACGTGGTCGGCGCGTCCGGTGCGGTCTTCGGGCTGTTCGGCGCACTCCTGATCGTGCAGCGGAAGCGGGGAGGGGACGTGCGGCAGATCGCGGTGCTGCTCGTGATCAACGCGGTGCTGGGCTTCGTGCTCCCGGGGATCGCCTGGCAGGCCCATGTCGGGGGATTCGTGGCCGGAGCGGCGTGCGCCGCCGTGATCGTCCACGCACCCGCGGGCGAGCGGCAGGCACGTCTGCAGTGGCTCGGACTCGCGGGCGTCGTCGTGCTCGTCGGCGTACTCACTCTGCTCGGAGTGGCACTCCTTCCGATCTGAGCCGTCCGGAGGAGGAGGGGCCGGTACTTCTGTACCGGCCCCTCCTGGTTATCCACAGCTTTTATCCACAGGGGGGATAACTTACACACATGTAATTCCACACCTGTGGATAAGGCAGGCCCGGAATTCCGCGTATTTCACTGAACCATCAACAATCTTGTGCACACCTGTGGATAACTTAGTACACACCGTGTGCACAGCGGGGATACTGCTCCCAGCAGGGACACGACCCGGTGGTGGGGTGGGTGGGTACTAGCGCCAGCGGGTCGTCATGAGGAAACCGACGATCGCGATGCCGAAACCGGCGAAGATGTTCCAGTTGCCCCAGGCTCCGACCGGGAATCGCTGCTCGGAGATGTAGAACGTGATGATCCACAGCAATCCGAGGAGCATGAGTCCGAACATCACCGGCTTGTACCAGACAGGATTCGGCTTCGGCTGCGACGGTTTCGCGGCGGGTGTTGCGGAACTGCCTTGCTTGCGGGGCCTGGACTCGGGCATTGAATCTCCTCGACGGGGCACGATCGCGGTTCGATCGCGCCTGTGGTCTCGCTGGCCTCCCGATATGTTCGATCCCGCAGGTTATCCTGAGGGAGGAAAATATCCGGTGGTCCGGTTCTGGGAACGATTCTAGCCAAGACCTCCCGACGGCGATGCATCTCGAGCGGCAGGAGCGGTAGTGACCAGGTCAACGCTCGACGCCGCGCCGACGCGCCGACCGTCGACCGGCAGCCGGACACGTCGTCGCCGCACTCCCTTCCAGATCATCGCGCAGGTACTGGGCGAGCTGATGATCACCGTGGGCGTGGTGCTGCTGCTCTTCGTGGGCTGGGAGCTCTGGTGGACCAACATCGAGTCCAACATCAAGCAGGAACAGGCGCTCGGGGAGTTCTTCTCCGAGGTACCGCCGGTCCTCGCGGCCCCAATTGCCCCAGCAACCTCGGCTCCCGAGGGGGACGACGCACCGCCCCAGGACACTTTCGGCGAACCGGCAGTCCTTCCGCAGGGCGACCTCGTCGGCACCTTCGGGGCGGTGTACATCCCGCGGTTCGGGGAGAACTACTCGCGCCCCATCACCTCGGGCGTCGGATCGGACGTCCTCGACAACCTCGGCCTCGGTCACTATCCGGATACCGGGGCACCCGGCGAGGTGGGGAACTTCGCCCTCGCCGGCCACCGCCAGACCCACGGGCAGGTTCTCGACCAGATCCACACCCTCGTTCCCGGGGACCGCATCTACGTCCAGACGCGGGACGGGTACTACACCTATGTCTTCCGCAACACGGAGATCGTGCTGCCGGACCGCGGTGACGTGATCGCCCCCGTCCCCACGCAGCCCTCCGCCGAACCCGTGGACCGCATCCTCACGCTGACCAGTTGCAACCCGCGGTTCGGTGCCCAGGAACGCATCATCGCGTACTCGGTGCTGGAGTCCTGGCGGCCTTCCGATGCAGGACCACCCGCGGAGATCGCGGACCAGGTGGCCCGCGCCGCAGGGCAGGGGTGACGGCGATGTACGCATGGATCTTCCGGACGCTCCCCGGACCGCTGTGGCTGAGGATCATCTTCTCCATCCTCCTGATCCTCGCGGCCGTCGCAGTACTGCTGCTGTACGTGTTCCCCTGGGTCTCCCAGTTCAATCCCCTCACAGATTCGACGATCGGTTCCCCCTGACCATGACTGACACCACCCGGATCCTCGTGATCGACAACTACGACAGCTTCGTCTACACGCTCGTCGGGTACCTGCAGGAACTCGGAGCGGACACCACGGTGGTCCGCAACGACGACGTCACCCTCGCGGAAGCGCAGGAGATGGCCGCGACCCGGGACGGCGTGCTCGTCTCTCCCGGCCCGGGCACCCCCGCGGAGGCGGGTATCTGCGTGGACCTCATCAAGTGGTGCGGCGAGCAGATGAAGCCCATGCTCGGCGTATGCCTGGGTCACCAGGCGCTGGCGGAGGCCTACGGCGGAACCGTCACCCACGCCCCCGAGCTGATGCACGGCAAGACCTCGCTCGTGGAGCACGGTTCCACGAGCGTGTTCGCGGGGCTACCCTCGCCGGTCACTGCCACCCGTTACCATTCCCTGGCCGCGGTCAGCGACCAGGTCCCCGCCGACCTCGTGGTCACGGCCCGGACCGCCAGCGGGATCATCATGGGCCTCGAGCACCGGTCCGCGCCCCTCTGCGGCGTCCAGTTCCACCCCGAGTCGGTCCTGACCGAGGGCGGCTACCAGATGCTGGGTAACTGGCTCGAGTCGCTGGGCCTCGAAGGCGCAGCCACGAAGGCGGCCGGGCTCAGCCCGTTGATCGCCCGCTAGTCCTCGTCCTGTTCGTCGGGCCCGGTGGTGGGCCGTCCCTCCGAGGCGTCGCTGGGGCTGGGGCTGGGAGTCGCGGAGTCGGAGGGCGCCGGTTCGGCGGGTTCCGGTGATTCCTCGGGCTCGGGCTCTGGCTCTGGCTCCGGGATGGCGGCCGGGGCTACGGCCACGGTGAGGAGGATCTCCGTCCCCTGGGGTACCTCCGAACGGGCGCGCGACGACTGCGCAGTGATGATACCCGGCGCCACGACGCTGTTCTCGACGTCCTGGAACCTGACCGGCAGCCCGACCGCCGGGTCGGCCAGCAGGGCCTCCGCCTGCTCCCGCGTCAGATCCGTGAGCAGGGGAACGGTCACCCGCCCGTTGGACAGCACCAGGTCCACCGAACTGCCCGCCGACACGGATTCACCGATCTGCGGGCTGGTCCTGAGCACCCGCCCCGACTGGACATCCGCGCTGGTCTCCTCCGTGACCTGTCCGCCCCGTAACCCGGCGTCCTGGAGGGCCTGACGGGCCGAGGCCTCCGTCATCCCACCGAGTGAGTCGGGGACCGCGACGTTGGCCGGTCCGAGGGACACCGTGATGTTCACCCGGGAATCACGTTCCACGGAGGTCCCGGAGGACGGGTTCGAACCGATGACCATACCGGAGGCGGTGGACGCGTTGTACTCCTCGTCGGTGGACACCATCAGCCCGGCGTCCACGAGGGCATCGGAGGCGTCGCCCTCGCTCATACCCACCAGGTCCGGTACGACGACGGCAGGAACGGGTTCGGCTGTCGGACCCGAGGTCGTCAGATTGTCGAGCAGGAAGAATCCTGCGACGAGCACCATCAGGACCGTGACGAAGAAGACGGTGATCCAGGCGGCCCTGGACGACGCCCTCCGGCGGTGCCGGGTGTCCCTGGCGTCCTCGTCCCGCAGGAGGTCGAGGTGGTCCTCGTCGGCTCCGTGGTCGGTCTGTTCCGGTAGGGCATCCTCGGCCGTCACCCGGTCGATCGCCCGCGTCTGCGCCTCCTGTGACGGAGCACTTGTGGAAGTGAACGCACCCGCGCGGGTGTCCAGGGGGGAGACGTCCAGTGCCTCGGTGGCCGCGGCCGCACCGCCCGCCAGAACGATCCCGCGCCCGGCGTCGAGCAGTGCGGCACGGAAGGAGAGCGCGTCCTGGAACCGGTGGTCCCGATCCTTCTCGAGTGCCTTGGCGAGCACCGAATCCAGGGCGGGGGTGACCGTGGCGACGAGGCTGCTCGCCACGGGCGGAGGCTCCCGTACGTGCTGGTAGGCCACGGACACGGGACTGTCGCCGATGAAGGGCGGGCGCCCGGTCAGCAACTCGAACAGCAGACACCCGGCCGAGTACAGGTCGCTGCGGGCATCCACCGTCTCGCCGCGTGCCTGCTCCGGCGAGAGGTACTGCGCGGTGCCGAGGACGGCGTGGGTCTGGGTCATCGTGGCCTGGGAGTCCGCCATGGCCCGGGCGATCCCGAAATCCATGACCTTGACGGCGTCCTCGGGGGTGATCATGACATTCGCGGGCTTGATGTCGCGGTGCACGATCCCGGACCGGTGGCTGTAATCGAGGGCGCTGAGGACCCCGGCCAGGTAGGCGACGCTCTTCTCGGGCGTCAGTTCGCCGGCCTTGACGTAGTCCCGCAGGGTCCTGCCGGCAACGTACTCCATCACGATGAACGGGACGCGTACCTCGTGCTGCGGGCGGTCGGGGATCTCCTCCTCGCCCGTGTCGTACACCGCCACGATGGTGGGGTTGTTCAGACCCGCCACGGCCTGGGCCTCCCGCCTGAAGCGGGACTGGAACAGGGGATCCCGTGCGAGATCCTGCCGGAGCACCTTGATGGCAACCTTCCGGCCCAGCTTGAGATCACGACCGAGGTGCACATCCGCCATCCCGCCGCGACCGATCAGTTCGAGGACCTCGTAGCGATCGTTCAGGATGCGCTCGGCAGTCATCGGTCCACGACCGTCTGCGGCGATCCGGGAACCACGATCATCCTCCGGCGGTCGCGGACGGTGCGGAGGTAGGGGTCGGTGGGGCCTGCGCGGCTGTCTCGGAGGGCTCCGGGGCAGGCTCCGGGGTCGGAGCCGGGCCGGACGAGACGACGTAGCTGACTTCTGCACCACGTGCCAGGACCGCCCCGGCGCCCGGGTCGACCGAGATGACGGTTCCGGCTGCCTGCTGCGACTCCTGTTCCCCAGCACTCACCGGAACGAGTCCGAGGTCCACGAGGGTCCTTTCGACGTCAGCTGCATTCTGGCCCTGAAGTCCTCCGGGAACCGTGACCTGCTCAGGACCGCTCGAGACGGTGAGGGTGATCGTCGTTCCGGGTGACTGGAGACCACTGGGGTTGACCGCGATCACGGTACCGGCCGGTCGGTCGTCGGTCTCCTGTTCGACGTTGACCCCGAAATTGAGCGAGATCAGGCGTTGCCTCGCGTCCGCCTCGGATGCTCCGAGGTACTCGCTCGGCGAAACGACGATCCTGTCATCCGCCTCGCTGGTGGCGGGATCGGGTGTGGGCGTCGGTGAGGAGGACGACGGCGAGGGTGACGGCGTCGTCGAGGGCGGGGCCACGGGTGTGGCCGATGTGGTCTCCGCCGGTGCGTTCACTGAATCGTCTCCGGCCAGCAGCGGCTGGAGAATCAGGAAAGCGATCGCGCCCAGGGCCAGCAGGAGAAGCACGATCAGCGGGATCAGCCAGGGGCTCCGTCTGTTGTCCCGCTCCTCCTGCCGGTAGGGACGGGCCTGCTCGGCGTCGGCGTCCGCGTCTTCCTGCGACCAGTCCCGGGAGGCGGCGATACCACCTGCGGCGGCCGGGCCCGCCACGGTGGGCAGTGCCGCCGTCGAGGGCGCTGGGATGGCCGTGGTCGCCTGGGTGTTCTGACGCGGCACCGCCGCGGTGGCAGTACCCGAGCCCTCGGGGAAGGCGAGCATTCCCGGGACCGCTGCCTGGGCCGCCCGGATGTCACCGCTGCGGATCGCATCCACTGCGCGCGCCAGGCTCTCGGCGTCGCTCGGTCTCTCGGCCGGATCCTTCGCGAGCATGGAACTGATCAGCGCGCGGACAGGATGAGGGATCGAGGCGGGCAGGGGCGGTGGGGCGTCATTGACCTGTGCGAGGGCGATCGCGATCTGCGACTCACCCGAGAAGGGCCGCCGTCCGGCGAGCAGCTCGTACCCGATCACGCCGAGTGCGTAGATGTCCGACGAACCGGTGGCCGGTTGGCCGGTGGCCTGCTCCGGCGCGAGGTACTGGGCCGTGCCCATCACCTGTCCCGTGGCCGTCAGCGGTACCTGGTCGGCAAGACGCGCGATTCCGAAGTCCGTGATCTTCACCCGGCCGTCGGGCATCACCAGGATGTTGCCCGGTTTGACGTCACGGTGCACCAGGCCCTGGCGGTGCGCGACAGCGAGGGCCGTGGCGGTCTGGCCCACGATGGACAACGTGCGGTCGGGGGTGAGTACCTGTTCCTTCTCGATCACTGCGGACAGAGGCTGCCCCGGAACGAGTTCCATGACGAGATAGGCAGAACCACCCTCCTCGCCGTAGTCGAAGACATTGGCGATCCCCTCGTGGTTGAGCAGGGCAGTGTGGCGTGCCTCGGCCCTGAACCGGTTGAGGAACGCGGGATCGCCCGAGTACTCCTCCTTGAGGATCTTGATCGCGACGACGCGGCCGAGGATCTGGTCCCGTGCCTTCCACACCTCGCCCATGCCGCCGATCGCGATCCGCTCGGTCAGTTCGAACCTGCCGCCCAGGGTGATTCCCGACGTGGGCCTCATCTGTTCAACACCGCCTCCATGAGTCTGCTGGCACTGGGTGAGGTCAATTGCTGACCAGTGGGGATGTCCACGTTTTCCATGACGATCGATATTGCGACCCGCGGATCCTCAGCGGGCGCGAAACCCGTGAACCAGGCGTTGTCACCGGTTTCGGTGACCTCCGCGGTTCCCGTCTTGCCGGCCACACGGACGCCGGGGATCGCCGCGCCACGAGCCGTACCGTTCTCGACCACGTTGACCATCCAGTCGGTGAGCTGAGCCGCCGTGTCGCTGCTCACGGACTGGCGCAACACCTCGGGTTGGGGGGAATCGATGAGTTCGAGGTCGGCCGCGCGGACGGACCGCACCAGCTGTGGTTTCATCTGCTGGCCGTCATTGGCAATGGCCGAAGCCACCATGGCCATCTGCAGCGGGGTCACGCGGGTGTCGAACTGTCCCACGGCGGACTGGGCGAGCTCCGGATCGGTCAGGTCGGAGGGGAAGGTACTGGCGATGACGCGCGTGGGGATCGAGATCTCCTCACCGAACCCGAACCTCTCCGCCTGCTCCCGGATGGCGTCCTCCCCGAGATCCAGGGCTATCTGCGCGAACGGGGTATTGCAGGATTGTTCCAGGGCGAACTGGAGGTCCGCTGTCTCCCTGCTCGCGCAGCCGCCCGTGACGAAGTTGGGCAGCGCGTAGTCGATGCCGGGGAACTGCAGGGCCGACGGGTTCGGGATCTCCGACTGCGCGTCGAACTCCCCGGACTCGAGGGCCGCTGCCGCGTCGATGAGCTTGAAGACCGAACCGGGTGACACCAGGGACTCGGTGGCGGGATTCGTGTAGATGGACAGTCCTTGCTGCTCGGACAGCGCCGTCACGTTCTGCTCGATGATGGCGGTGTCATGGCCGGACAGCAGGTTGGGGTCGAAGCTCGGTTTCGAGACCATCGCCAGGATCTTGCCGGTATCGGGCTCCATCACCACGATCGAGCCGCGCTGGTCGTCCGGGATGAGATCCCAGGCGAGCTGCTGGATCTGCGGATCGATCGTCAGCTCGATGGACGCCCCCTGGGCATCCCCGCCGGAGAACAGCTGGACGACCCGGTCGTAGAACAGCGAGCTGCTGGTACCCGCGAGGATGGGGGATTCCGCGTATTCCAGCTGGGTGGAACCGAGGGACAGCGAGTAGTAGCCCGTGAGGTGGGCGTACAACTCGGGATCGCGGTAGGTGCGCTGGTAGTTGAACTGGTCGTTCGACGGCACGGACTCGGCGATCGCGCGTCCGTCCACGAGGATCGCTCCGCGCTGGCGGCCGAAGTCCTGGTAGAGCTGCCGGTTGTTCCAGGAGTTCTGGGAGAGTGCCTCCGCCTGGAAGAACTGCACGTAGGTGAGCGCACCGAGCATGAGGGCGAACATGCCGATCATCACGACCCAGGCGCTGCGAATGGCCTGGTTCATCGGGTTCCCTCCTTCGATGGTCTCTTCTTGACGGGCTTGCCGGTGGCACCGAGGGGTTCGGGGAACGAGTCCTTCATCGGCGTGGTGGGCGCCGGACGGCGGGCCGTCTCGGAGATGAGCAGGAGCAGAGCCACAATGAGCCAGTTTGCCAGCAGTGAGGATCCACCCGCGGACATGAAGGGCGTGGTGAGTCCGGTCAGCGGGATTAGTCGGGTGATCCCGCCGATCACCACGAAGCACTGGAGCGCGATCGTGAAGGACAGACCACACGCGAGGAGCTTGCCGAAACCGTCCTTGGTCCCGAGGGCGGCGCGGATACCGCGCGAGACGAGGAGCACGAAGAGCATGACGATGGCCATGAGACCGATCAGCCCGAGCTCCTCCCCGAGCGCCGCGATGATCATGTCGCTGTTGGCATAGGTCACGAGATCCGGTCTGCCCTCACCGAGGCCGGTACCCACCAGTCCGCCATTGGCGAGGCCGAACATGCCCTGCACCACCTGGGCGCTGCCACCGGGAGCCCGGTTGTACACGTCGGGATCGAACGCATTGATCCAGGAATCGAAGCGCAGGGCCACGTGGCTGAACAGCTCGAGGGCGACGAACACGCCCACCCCGATCATCGCGAGGCCGATCAGCACCCAGCTGACGCGACTCGTGGCCACGTAGATCATCACCATGAAGAGACCGAAGAAGAGCACGGACGAGCCGAGGTCACGCTGGAAGACCAGCACACCGATGCTCACCAGCCATGCGGCCCCCATGGGAGCGAGGTCGCGGAAGCGGGGAAGTTGCAGCGGGCCGATCTTCTTGCCCGCGAGGAGGATGAGGTCGCGGTTGGTGGACAGATACCCGGCGAAGAATATGGCAAGGGTGATCTTGGCGATCTCCCCTGGCTGGAACGTCCCGATGCCCACGGAGATCCAGATGCGCGCTCCGTTGATCTCCAGGCCCAGCGGGGTGAGGGGGAGCAGGAGCAGGACGGCACTGACGATCAGCGAGATATAGGTGAACCGTCGGAGGAGGCGGTGGTCCCGGAAGAGGATGAGAAGTATCGCGGCGGCCGCCATGGCCACGGCGGTCCACTGGACCTGGGACGGAGCCACCGGGATGAAATTCGGGTTGGCTGCGGCGGAGGAGAGATCCAGCCGGTGGATCATGGCGAGGCCGACACCATTGAGCGCGACGACGATCGGAAGAATTACCGGGTCGGCATACTTGGCGCGGAACCGGAGGATGATGTGGATGAACAGGCTCATGAGACCGAGCGTGAGTGCCTGTGAGTAGAAGTAGTCGTTGAAGGCGTCCTCGCTCCCGACCCCCACGAGGTAGTTCGCCAGGCAGGCGACGGCGAGGGCCACCAGCAGTAGGGCGAGCTCGATGTTGCGCCGCGACCGCGGAACCGTCAGGACATCACTCACTGGCCGTACCTCCGCAATCGATGCCCGATGCCGAGGAGTCGTCCCCGGATGACGCGGTGGCCGACGCGGTCGGCGACCCGGGAGCACCGGAGGCATCCGCACCCGGAGTCCCGCTGCCGGGTGTGGCCCGGGTAGACGGCACGCCACTCGGTGCCGTGGTGGCCGACGCGGTCGGGGTGCCCGTTGCCGGACGCGTGCTGGTGGGGGACGGAGCAGGTGTTCCGCTCACGGTCGGGGAGGGTGCCGGAGTTCCAGTTCCGGAATCTGCGGGAGCGCAGGCCACGGCGCGTAGTTCGCTCCGCAGGTCACCCACGATCCGCTCCGCCTCCTCGAGGCTGGCGGCCGGCAGACTGCTCATGACCTGCGACCGCTGGTACTCGGGCAGATTGGACACCGGTATGTCCGTGGTCTCGTAGAGCTTGCTGAGGCTGACCGGGCCCAGCGACTGCGGGACGCCCGTGTAGATCGCCACCCGGTTGTCGGTCTCGGCCACGTAGTAGCGCGTCTGCGTCCAGGTGTAGCCGAATCCCACCACCGCGATGAGGATGAGGGTCATCAGCGAGAGGAACGCCGGGACGAGCCAGCGCCGTGCGCGTGCAGGCGGGGTGCCGTCCTCGGTCTCCCCACCACCGCCCGGATCCGCCCCGTGGGTGAGCATCATGGCGGCACGACGCTCGGTGGAGCGCTGCGTGACGATGGGTATCTGACCCGTCTCGGTAGCCAGGGCCGCGGATCCCACGAGCACGTGGGGCCGGGTCAGCAGGTCACGGCGGATGATGTCCGCACGGATGGCGGCGCCCGGCAGGTCGCCGTTCCGATCGATCTCCTGTGAGGTCGATCCGCCGTCGCCCACGGGATTGTCCCGTTCCCCTGCTGCCTGCCGCGCCGGTGGAATCGAGACCGGAGGTGCGGCGTCGTCGTCGTGCGCCTCGGCCACCTCCACCACCGCGATGGTGATGTTGTCCGGAGAGCCGCCCGCGAGGGTCATGTCCACGAGCGTGTTGACGCATTCGCGCAGGTCGGTCGTGGATCGCATGACCTGTTCCACCAGGCGATCGTTCAGTACCGCGTTGAGACCGTCCGAGCAGAGCAGCCAGCGCTCACCGGGCTCGGCATCGAAGGACTCGAGATCCAGTTCCGGGCTCGCGTCGACGTCACCGAGGACGCGCATCAGCACATTCTTGTGCGGATGGACCTCCGCTTCCTCCGGCCGGAGGCGGCCCTCGTCGATGAGGCGCTGCACGAAGGTGTGATCCGTGGTGATCTGCTCGAAGACACCGTTCTTCAGTCGGTAGGCACGCGAGTCACCGATGTGGGCGAGCCGCAGCTGATCCTTCTCGAGCAGGATGGCCGTGACCGTGGTTCCCATTCCCGCAAGTTGGGGATTGGTGGCCACGAGCTCCGAGAGCAACGAATTGGCGGTCTGGATCTCGTCCGCGAGGTGTGTCGCAGCCTCCCCGCCGTGCTCGCCATGATCGAGGTGGACCAGATCCAGCACGGTGGAGGCGGAGGCCACGTTGCCGCCCGCATGGCCGCCCATGCCGTCGGCCACGACGGCGAGGTAGCGGCCCACGTAGGCGGAGTCGTCGTTCTTCGCACGCACCATGCCCACGTCGGAGCGAGCAGCGAATCTCAGGGCGAGGGGCACGCCTACGGCCTCAACTCAATGACCGTCTTACCGATCCGGATGGGAACCCCGGGGTCCACCGGCAGTGCGCGTGTGAGCTGCGCACCGGCGAGGTACGTGCCGTTCGTGGAGCCCAGGTCCTCGATGAACCAGCGACTACCCTGCGGGAAGAGGCGCGCATGGCGCCCCGACGCGTAATCGTCCTCGAGGATGAGGGTCGCCTCCTGTGCCCTGCCGAGGAGGATGGGACTGGCGGCGAGGTCCAGCGATGTTCCGGTGAGAGGGCCTTCCGTGACGACCAGCTGCCGGGCGGGTGTTCGCACCGGTGCGGGCTCCTCGACGAGCTCTGGGTTCTTGCGGATCTCACGGGCGGTGGGAGTGCCCACCTTGTTGCGGTGGCCCACCACCAGATCCCGCTTCAGCGCACCCACCGCGCTGAGGACGAAGATCCACAGCAGCGCCAGGAACCCGTAGCGCAGCAGGGTGACCGTCAGCTCTCCGGCGTCGCTCATCGCTGGGTGCCCCCGCCCTGGGTCGGGAGGAGGCGGAAGGTGAGGCGGGATCGGCCCATGGTGATCATGGAGCCGTCGGAGAGCTCCATCTGCCCGTTCACGCGCTGGCCGTTGACGTAGCTGCCGTTGGTGGAACCGAGATCGACGGCGTAGACGCGCCCGTCCTGGGCACGGATCTCTAGGTGGCGGCGGGACACGCCCGTGTCGTCGACGAGGATGTCGGCCTCGGAGGAACGTCCGAGGACGATGGACGGCGAGTTGATCGAGTAGCGCTGGCCATTGAGCTCCAGGACCGGCTGGTAGCGCGTCGGCTGGTGGCGCGGCGCTGCCGGGGCGGCGGGGCCGGCCGGGCGGCGTGCCTCGGCCTGCTTCTCGATCGACGAATCGATCTCGAAGACACCCGCTCTCATGTCCGGATCGTGCTCGAAGGACACCCGGACGGGTCCCTGGAGGCTGTACTGCTGACTGTTGACGTGGGCGATCACCACGTCGCAGAGCTCTTCGGCGAGCGGTGAGCCCCACTGCTGCGCGAGCTCGAAATCCGAGTCCGAGAGGCGGGCCGTGAAGACGTTCGGGGCGAGTGTTCGCCCCTGCGACAGGACGAGGGAGCGGTTGTCGAGCTCCTTGCGGAGGGCGCTGGCGATCTCCAGGGGTTGCACCTGGGAACGGGAGCCCGTGGTGAAGGCACCCCGGACCAGCTTTTCGAGTCCGCGCTCCACGTTGTCGAGAATGCCCATACGCCGCCTCCTCCCCTGTCGTACCGTGGTTTCCGGCCCGGCAGCAGGTTGCCGCAGGGCGTCTCCCGGCCGTGTGGACGGCAGCGTCCAGCCGGGCATGTTCCATCCGATACTACTGGGGTGCTCTGGTAAAGGACTCCAAGCGGGGGCACGCCGGATCACTTTGTCCTAACGATTCGGACGCACGGGCGGTGGGGCGTCGTCATCGCCCGTCGGGCTGGGCACGCCGCTGTTTAGGTAATTGTGCCGGCGCTCCGTTATGCTTGTCTCTGCTGTTCACAACACCTGCGCTCGTCGCGGGCTGTTGGAATCTCGAAATTGCGCGAGTGGCGGAACGGCAGACGCGCTGGCTTCAGGTGCCAGTATCCGAAAGGGTGTGGGGGTTCAAATCCCCCCTCGCGCACAACACAAGGAGGGCCCCCGCACTGCGGGGGCCCTCCTTCGTCGTCGGCCCTGTTTCGTCGCCGCCCTGTGCCTTCGGGAACGCTGCAGCCCGGGGCCGGCGCACGGCGGTCACGCGCCGTCAGCGGAAGTCGCGTGACCTGGTGGTGGCCTTCAGTTGCAGCACCTCGATGCGGTCGGCCACGATGTTGACCACTCCCTCGGGGGATCGCTCGAGCACTCCCCGGACGATCACACTGCTGGCCTCCCGTGCCACCCGGCGGTGGCGTTGCCACACACCCACCGAGCAGATCACGTTGACCAGCCCTGTCTCGTCCTCGAGGTTCAGGAAGGTGATGCCGCTGGCGGTCGCCGGGCGCTGACGATGGGTCACCACTCCGGCCACCTCTATCCGCCGCCCGGACTCCGCCGTCCTCAACTCCGACGCCGTCAGGGCCCCACGGCGCCGCAGCCGGTTCCTGGCATGGCGTACCGGGTGGTCGTCCGGTGTGATGCCGGTGGACCACAGGTCCGAGCCCACCTTGTCGATGTCCGAGAGTTCGGGCATCAGTGGAGGCTGGATGTACACGCCGGTCCCCCTGATCTGGCCCTCGCGTTCGGTGGACGCCGGTCCGGCGTTCCACAGGGCTTCGCGTCTGCTGAGGCCCATCGAATCGAACGCCCCTGCCGCCGCGAGGGCCTCCAGTTGGCCCGCGTTGACGCCGGTGCGCCGGGCGAGGTCGGGCATGTCCGGATAGGGCCCGTTCCGCTCCCGCTCCGTGACGATCCTCTCCGCCAGTTTCACGCCCAGTGATTCCACACTGGCCAGGCCGAGGCGTACGGCGTAATTGCCGTCGCGCCGGTGCACGGTGGAGTCGAAGGGGGTGTCCGGGTCGAAGTAGCCCACCGGCTCCTGCTCGTCCTCCAGGCAGCAGTCCATCCCGGTGGTGCGATCACCCGGCCGGGCAGGAGGGTCGTAGCCTTCCAGCGGTTCGAGGTCCGCATGGACACCCGAGTGCAGGATGTCGGGTCGGAGGACGACGGCGCCGTGGCGGCGAGCATCCGCCACGAGTGTCTGGGGCGAGTAGAACCCCATGGGCTGGGCGCGCAGGAGTGAGGCGAGGAACGCACCGGGGTAGTGCAGGCGTAGCCATGCGCTGACGTAGACCAGCAGCGCGAAGCTGATCGAGTGGCTCTCCGCGAAGCCGAAGTTCGCGAAGGCATGGATCTTGTTGTAGATGGTGTCGGCCGTGTCCCCGGTGATCCCGTTGGCCTCCATGCCCTCGTACAGTTTGGCCTTCAGCGAATCGATGCGTTCCTCACCGCGCTTGGACCCCATGGCGCGGCGGAGGAGGTCTGCGTCCGCTCCGGTGCACCCACCCACCACCATGGCCATCTGCATGAGCTGCTCCTGGAACAGCGGCACACCGAGGGTCCGCTCGAGGACGGGCTGGAGGTCCGGGTGGAGGTAGCGGACCTCCTCCTCGCCCATCTTCCGTTTGACGTAGGGATGCACGGCTCCACCCTGGATGGGCCCGGGGCGCACCAGCGCCACCTCGATCACGAGGTCGTAGAACTGGCGGGGCTGCAACCGGGGGAGCATGCCCATCTGGGCGCGGCTCTCCACCTGGAAGACTCCCACCGAATCCGCGAAGCACAGCATGTCGTAGACGCCCTGCTCCTCCTTGGGGATGGTCGAGAGCTCCCACTTCTCCCCGAAGTGCCGCTGCACGAGGTCGAAGTTGTACTGGATGGCTGCCAGGATCCCGAGACCCAGCAGATCGAACTTCACGAGTCCCATCCAGGCGCAGTCGTCCTTGTCCCACTGAAGGACCGTCCTGCCGTCCATCCGCCCATGCTCGATCGGGCATACTTCTCCCACGGGCCGGTCCGTCAGCACCATGCCACCGGAATGGATGCCCAGGTGGCGCGGGAACGTCAGGACCTCCTGTGCCAGACCGACCACGGATTCCGGGATGTCGTGGTCGGTGCTCGAGACGGATCCGCCCCACCGCTCGATCTGCTTGGACCAGGCATCCTGCTGGCCCGGGCTGTGGCCGAGGGCCTTGGCCATGTCACGGACGGCGAACTTGGGGCGGTAGGTGATCACGTTGGCGACCTGTGCCGCGTTGAACCGCCCGTACTTGCGGTAGACGTACTGGATGACCTCCTCCCGGCGGTCGGAATCGAAGTCGACGTCGATGTCCGGTTCCTCGTCGCGCATGCTCGAGAGGAAGCGTTCGAAGGGGAGCTGGTACTTGATGGAGTCCACAGCGGTGATCTCCAGCAGGTAGCAGACGGCCGAGTTGGCGGCCGATCCACGGCCCTGGCACAGGATCCCGTTGCTGCGCGCGTAGTGCACGAGGTCGTGGACAATCAGGAAGTAGCCCGGGAAGTTCTTGTCCTCGATGACCGCCAGTTCACGCTCGATCCGGTCCCGGACATCGGCCCGGCCCCCGTAGAGCTTGTCCGCCCCCTGCCGGACGAGTTCCCGGAGGTAGCTCATCTGGGTGTGCCCCTCCGGCAGGTCGATGTTCGGCAGGCCGGGCTTGACGCTGCGGAGGGTGAAGGAGAGATCGGCGGCGATGTCCGCCGTCCGCTCCACCGCTCCCGGATAGTTGCTGAACCGCCTTGCCATCTCGGCACCGCTGCGCAGGTGGGCGGATCCTGCGGCGGGAAGCCAGCCGTCCATCTGGTCCAGGCTCCGGCGGGCCCGGATGGCGGCCAGGGCCGAGGCCAGTCGATGCTGTGCGGGCGTTGCATAGTGCACATTGTTGGTGGCCACGGTGGGAAGGCCGGTGCGGGCGGCAAGGGCGGCCAGGGCGTCGTTGTGCGCGGTGTCCAGCGGATTGCCCTGGTTCGTGAGCTCGACGGCCACCGAGTCCCGGCCGAAGAGCTCCATGAGTGTACGGAGTTCGGCCTCGGCCGCTGCTTCCCCGTCCGTGACGAGCGCCGAGCGCACCGACCCCTTCCGGCATCCCGTGAGGATCATCCACTGGCCGGCAGCGTGCCCGGCGAGCTCCCCGAGATCGTAACGGGGCTTCCCCTTCTCGGCGTCGTCCTTCAACTGGGCCTCGGTGATGGCCGTGGACAGCCGGTGGTACCCGGCGGAACCGCGGGCGAGCACCAGGAGGTGCCGGCCCTCCGGATCGGCCTCCCCGTTCTGCGGTTTGGACAGTCCGAGGGACAGTTCGGTGCCGTACATGGTGGAGAACCCCGGGTACTTCTCCGCCGCCTCGGCGAAGTGGACTGCTCCGTACAGCCCGTCGTGGTCCGTCAGGGCCATTCCGGTCAGGCCGAGCCGCTGGGCCTCCTCGGCGAGGTGCTCGGGGCTGGAGGCACCGTCGAGGAAGCTGAAGTTGGAGTGGACATGGAGTTCCGCGTAGGGCACCACCGGGCCCTCCGGCGCCGTGGCGGTGGGTGGAGCGATGTAGGGCCGGCGTTTCCGCGACCAGGCCGGGCTGTCACCGCCATCGGCCCCTGCCGGCGGTGCGCCGGGCCTCGTGGTGTCGGAAAGGCTTCGTTCGAAGTCGTTCCACGGAACAGGTGGATTGTTCCAGCCCATGGCGTCCCTCCCTGTTCTGGCTGTACTGCTCTGTGGTTGTCAGTGGTGCGGCGGGCCCGCGCCGTCAGTCGTAGCCGGCCTCCACCCACCAGGCGTGGTCCTCCAGGAGCAGGAGCCAGGCAGACCCGTACTGGTCCACCAGCTGGAAACGGTTGAGGACCCGGCCTTTCGGATCCCACCACCTCTCGTCGATCGGCCAGGGGCCGGCCCAGGAGTGGACGGGCCGCTGCTCACCGTCGGTCCCGGTACTGAAGAAGGCCGGATCGGCGCTGAGGAGACCGCGGGGGTCCACGTCCACGGGGTTACCGCGGGAATCGACGACGACGGCGGCCACCGGAACGGCGAACACGGTGGCCGGAGCGGGGCCGGGCAGGCGGCCGGGCCAGGGCTGCTCGCGGTCCTTCACCGGTGCCTTGGCCGGGGCCGAGGGGGTGTCCCCCCACGGGATGAAGACGCGGCGGTCCGCCAGGAGCCGTCCGCCGGCAATGATCGCGGTGAGGACGGCGCCGTGCCCCAGCATGCTCTGCACCCGTGCCAGTCCGTGGTGGATGCCCTCGTCCGGTCCCGTGCCCCATAGTCCGTCCGCGTGGTCGCTGAGATCCTCCACGATGTCGGGGACCACGTGGACGCGCGTGATGCCGGAGGTGAGCCCGTGGTCCGAAGCACTGGTCCCCTGGAGCTGCCAGCGCACGCGATCCACGACGTCGTCGGCGTCGAACCAGCGCGGATGCCGCCAGCTGCGCTCGGACACCTCCCCCGATTCGGTACGGAGGAGGACACGCACCACGGTGCAGACCAGCCCGGCCTCGCGCAGAGCGTCGACGAAATCCCCGGCACGGGCACGGAAGGCGAACGCCAGCTGGTCGATCCGGGCGAGGGGTGGTTCGAAATCGGCCGTGGTGTCCAGCTGGGGCGGTGGTTTCCGGCCCACGACGTTCCGGTGGTCGAGGCCGCTCGCCCTGCGGTGGGCCAGGGCACCCTCGATGCCGAAGCGATTGCGGACATCGGAGGCCGGGAACTCGGCGAAATCACCGAGGGAGCGGATGCCGAGCCGTTTGAGCAGCACCGTGAGCTTGGGTTGCTCGAGGACCTCCAGGGGATACGTGCTCAGGAACCAGG
>JASLBS010000058.1 GCA_030146405.1 Arthrobacter sp. | reverse complement strand
CCGTCGACGCGGACGACCATGTCGTGGTCCTTGCCGTCGAGCGTGGTGTGGCCGTAGATGTAGGCGTCGGCGCCGAGTTCCTCGACGACGTCGACCTCGACCTGCAGTCCTTCGCCGGTGCCGGAGACGACGAGGTCCTCGGGCCGAACACCCAGCGTGACCGTGTTACCCGCTGCGGCATCCAGGACCTTCCCGGGGACCGGGTACACGATGCCACCGAAGAGGACACCACCATCCGTGACCGGTAGTTCCAGGAGGTTCATCGCGGGGGAGCCGATGAAGCCGGCCACGAAGACGTTCTTGGGGCGTTCGTAGAGGTTGCGCGGGGTATCGACCTGCTGGAGGATCCCGTCCTTGAGCACGGCGACGCGATCACCCATGGTCATGGCCTCGACCTGGTCGTGCGTGACGTAGACCGTGGTGACGCCGAGGCGACGGGTCAGGGAGGCGATCTGCGTACGGGTCTGTACGCGGAGCTTCGCATCGAGGTTGGACAGTGGCTCGTCCATGAGGAAGACCTGCGGGTTACGCACGATGGCGCGACCCATGGCGACACGCTGGCGCTGGCCACCGGAGAGTGCCTTCGGCTTGCGGTCCAGGTAGTCCTGGAGGTCCAGGAGCTTGGCTGCCTCGCGGACACGCTCCGCGCGCTCCTCCTTCGAGATACCGGCGATCTTCAACGCGAAACCCATGTTGTCGGCGACCGACATGTGGGGGTAGAGCGCGTAGTTCTGGAAGACCATCGCGATGTCGCGATCCTTCGGGGGTACATCCGTGACGTCGCGCTCGCCGATGAGGATGCGACCGGAGTTGACGTCCTCGAGGCCTGCGAGCATGCGCAGGGAGGTGGACTTGCCGCAACCCGAGGGTCCGACGAGGACGAGGAATTCGCCGTCCGCGATCTCGATGTTCAGCTTGTCGACGGCGGGCTTCTCGGTGCCCGGGTACAGGCGCGTGGCCTGGTCAAACGTTACCGTTGCCATGATTCTGGTTCCTTTTCACGGGCAGGTACGTGCCCGACGATCCGTAGTGAATGGAAGAGTATTCAGTTGTCCGCGCGACCCGCCAGTAGTACCGGTGACGTTGGTCACGCTTCCGTAGTATGACACGTTCCTCAGGCGGGCGCACCTGATGTGCGCAGGGACACGAGTTCCTGCAGCACGTCACTGAACGCCTCGGGCGTCGGGACGGTGAAGGTCGCTGCCGTCTCACCGGCCCCGACGCGGATGCCGACGTCGTCCGGTCCCAGGGTGAGTTGGGCGTCCTCGTCGGTGACGTCGTCGCCCGCGAAGAGCACCGCTGTTGCGCCGGTGGCCTCCCTCAGCACCGCCAGTCCCTGACCCTTGTCGGCCTTGATCACCGAAACCTCCAGGACGCGTTTGCCCTCGGTGACGGTCAGCCCCTGGAGAGCGGTCAGTGCCTCCCTGGCGGCCGTGACCGCTGCATCCGCGACGCCGTCGGTGGCCGTCCGGGTGTGGAGGACGACGCCGGCGGGCTTGAACTCGATCCGCGTCCCCTCGTGATCGGTGATCACGCCCTCGATCACCGATACCGCCTCGGCGAGCAGCGCCTTCTGCTCGGGAGTCGGCTCGAGCGGTGTGGCGTGGGGGCCGAGCCAGCTCTCGGCGCCGTGGCTGCCGATCAGCAGGGTGTCCGGCGCAGGATCGGCCACCACCCGCAGACTGTCGAGGGCACGTCCCGAGATGAGCGCCGTCGTGGTCGCCGGGAGCTCGGCCAGGGCGCGGACGGCGGCACCCGACGCGGTGAGCGCCCGCGCGTCCTCGGCGCGCTCGACCAGCGGGGCGAGTGTCCCGTCGAAATCCAGTGCCACCAGCAACCGGGGGGTGGCCGCGAGCCGCTGCAGCGCGGCGCGGAGATTCGGGTCAAGCGTCATTGCCGGTTTCCTCCGTCCTCGAGTGCAGGGCGTTGAGGAAGGTCTGCGACCACCGCTCGACGTCGTTCTGGACCACCTGGCGGCGCATCAGACGCATGCGGCGCATCCCCTCCACCTTCGGCATGTTGATGGCGGCCACGATGGCGCTCTTCAGACCGTCGATGTCGTGGGGATTGACGAGGATCGCCTGGCGGAGGGTGTCGGCTGCCCCCGCGAACTCACTGAGGACCAGCATGCCCGTGTTGCCGGTGCGGGCGGCGACGTACTCCTTGGCCACGAGGTTCATCCCGTCGCGGAGGGCGGTGACGAGCATGACGTCGGCCGCGAGGTAGAGCGCCACCATCTCTTCCACGGGGTAGCTGTGGTGGAGATAGCGGACGGCCGTGTTCTTCATGGTGTCGTGCGTACCGTTGATGCGTCCCACGGCGCCCTCGATGTCCTCGCGGAGGAGCCGGTACTGTTCCACGCGCTCGCGGCTGGGGCTGGCCACCTGGATGAGTGCGGCGTCCTCGACCGTGATCGCACCGTCCTCGAGCAGCTCCCCGTAGGCCTTCAGTCGGTGGCCGATGCCCTTCGTGTAGTCGAGGCGGTCCACCCCGAGGAGGATGTGCTGCGGGTCGCCGAGTTCACGCCTGATCTCCTTGGACCGCTCGATCACTTCGGGTCGCTGGGCGAGCTCGGCGATCGACGCGGTGTCGATGGAGATGGGGAACGCCTCGGCGCGGGACACGTAGGCGGGGACACCGTCCTCCGAGGCGGGAACCTGTACCTGCTGCGTCTTGATGGTGTAGCCCTTGAACCGGCGGACACAGCGGAGGAAGTTGCTGGCGTCGCTCGGACGCTGGAAACCGATGAGATCGGCCCCGAGGAGTCCCTCGATGACCTGCCGGCGCCAGGGGAGTTGCGCGTAGATCTCCAGGGGAGGGAAGGGGATGTGGTTGAAGAAACCGATCTGGAGATCGGGCCGCAGTTGCCGCAGCAGCTTGGGCACCAGCTGGAGCTGGTAGTCCTGCACCCAGACCGTCGCGCCCTCGGCGGCGACGGACGCCGTCGCCGCCGCGAAGCGCTCGTTGACCCGCCGGTAGGAGTCCCACCAGGTGCGGTGGAACTCGGGGGATGCGATGACGTCGTGGTACAGCGGCCAGAGCGTGGCGTTGGAGAAACCCTCGTAGTACAGCTCCACCTCCTCAGCGCTGAGCGGCACCGGAACGAGGCGCATGTTCGATTCGTCGAACGGCTCGAGGGTCTCGTCCGGAGCGCCGTGCCAACCCACCCAGGCGCCGTCGGCCTTCGCCATGACAGGAGCGAGTGCAGTGACGAGGCCCCCTGGTGAGCGTCGCCAGGAACTCTCCCCCTGCTCGTCGACGACGCGGTCCACCGCCAGGCGGTTGGAGACGACGATGAAGTCGAAGTCCCCGTACCGGCCGTCGGCGGTGGGCGGAGTGATGCCGGGCGTGGTGGAAGGTTGTGCTGCGCTCAAAACTGGCTCCATCGCAGTAGTTGGTCTCGGTGTCGACTCTATCTGTTCGCTCCTTCGGGGGGCCCGGGTCCCGCCCGCAGGAAGCTCGTAGCCGTCATCGATAAACTGGTGGCACCGCACTGCCGACGAAGAGGACTGATGGCTTCTACACCTGCACGCAAGCCGACCAAAGCCGAACGGACCGCTGAAGCCCGGGAGCGGTCCCGGGTGCTCCACGAGGAACAGCAGCGCAAGGAGCGCAGGAACGGGCTCCTGGCCAAGGGCGGAGTGGTGGTCGCCGCGCTCGTCATCGTGGCGATCATCGTCGCTGTGGTGGTCGGTAACATGCGCGGCCGGGTTGCGGACGCGGGACCGGCGCCGCAGGCGGGCAACGCCCAGGGCGGTATCACGCTGGTGTCCGGGGCCGAACTGGCGCCCACCCAGATCGGGGACGTGGATCTTGCGGACCTGCCCGAGGACCCGGCGCCCGCCGGAGACCTGCCCGACGGGATCACCTCCTCCGCCGAGGGGTCACTGCAGGTGGTCGCGTACGTCGACATCAACTGTGTGCACTGCGCCGATTTCGAGGCTCGCTATGCCGACCAGGTCAGGTCCTGGCTCGACAGCGGCGACATCACGTTCGAGTACCGCACGGTCGCCTACCTCGACCGGAACAGCCGCACCGAGTACTCGTCCCGCGGAGCGAACGCCGCGGCGTGCGTCGCGGACGCTGCTCCGCAGAGCTACTTCGACTTCACCCAGGCGCTGTTCGGTCACTTCGAGCAGGGAGAACTCGACGACGCCGGCCTCATTGCGCTCGCAGACCGTTCAGGTGCCGGCGACATCTCCTCCTGCGTGGAGGAGGGCACCTTCCGTCCCTTCGTCAACTACACGACGGCGGCCGCGCAGGCGGCGTCGATCGGGGGAACCCCCACCGTGTACGTGAACGGCGAGGCAGTGCAGAACAGCGTCTCGGACTTCGGGACCGTCGTGCAGGAGCAGCTCGACGCGCGGAGCTGATTTCCCCGGTCCGCCGACGCTGGGCTACCCTTGGTGAGCGCTGGATCGCTCTCGGACCACAGATCGGACAGGGAGACGGCGTCGGCTGGCCCGGTCAGCACGCCTCCTTAGCTCAGTTGGCCAGAGCACCGCTCTTGTAAAGCGGGGGTCGTCGGTTCGAATCCGACAGGAGGCTCGTCAGGCCTCTTCTGCGAACGCTTCGTGCCGAGCAGGAGGGGCCTTCTTCGTGTCCTCCGCAGGAGGTGGCGGCCGACACCGATCCCCAGGATCCCGAAGTATTCTTCGTGCAACTGCACGAGTCAGGCGGAATCGGGTGCGGTGGAGCCTGCACTCCGCATATCTCTTTATCGGCAGCGTCGGCAGTGACAGGCTTCCGAGGGATAACTGGACCCTATCCTGGGAGATCGCTTTACAGATCCGTCATTATCAATCTACGATTCATCTGACGGGCAGATACGATCGCGAACATTGGAACTCAGGAGGAAAAGTGCGCGCATCATCGATGCTCAGTGCGACGGCGACGAGCCGTTCCTTCCTGCCGTCGCTCGACCTGGTACCTGCGCTCCACGATGTGAAGCCGTTCCACCAGCAGTGCGAACACCTCTGGCGTCGAAGAGCCTGACCCTCGCTGCGAAGCAGCAGGATCAAGGCCACTTCGGGTAAGTCCAGCCCGAGTGGCCTTTTTTGTGCCCTCTACTGTGCGACCCTCGCCACCGATTCCTTGCCCCTTGAAGCCGAATTCCCGGGAGGGACAAGAGTGGCCGGAATTCTTTCACGGGTTCGAACAGTAAGTATCGATTTCTTTCCTGCGCGAAGAATCCCATGTGCCTGCTTTTTGTATCAGCTGGATCGGCGCGCCTGGAAATGAATGAAAAATATACGTGGCGTTCTGTGCGCCATGATCCGCACGAATTCACCGACCGATCGAGCCGTCCTCCCCCAGGGTGACGGGGACGAACCTCTGATAGTTACAGCAGTCCCGAAGGAGACGGCACCATGGAACTTCCCGTAGCACTGACCGGCGCCAGGGCGTCCGCGCTGATGTGGGCCCCGGAGCACGAGATCGAAGCGGCTGCTCTCCAGCAGTTGCGCAACATCGCAGCACTCGAGTACGTCCACGGGGTCCGGGTGATGCCCGATGTCCACCTGGGCAAGGGGGCAACCGTAGGGTCCGTCATCGCCATGGAAAATGCGATCTCGCCCTCGGCCGTCGGAGTGGACATCGGCTGCGGGGTATCCGCCGTCCGTACGTCGCTGACCGCGGCGGATCTTCCCGAGGATCTCAAGCCCCTGCGGTTGGCCGTCGAGGTCGCCATCCCCGTGGGGTTCCGCGGGCACGAGGAATGGCTCGACCTGAAGCGCCTTGGCGTCAGCGACGGGCTCGGTGCCTTCTGGGGCAGGTTCAAGGATCTGCACGCCGGCGTGCAGAGACTCGAATCCCGGGCACACTCCCAGCTCGGCTCGCTCGGTGGGGGTAACCACTTCCTCGAGGTGACGCTCGACTCCGAGGACCGCGTGTGGCTGACGCTCCACTCGGGCTCCCGCAACATCGGCAAGGAACTGGCGGAGCGGCACATCACCATCGCCAAGACACTGCCGCAGAACCGAGATCTGCCGGACCCCGACCTCGCCGTCTTCCTCAAGGGCTCACCTGAGATGGCGGCCTACCGTCGCGACCTCGAGTGGGCCCAGGAGTACGCCCTGCGATCCCGGAAGGTCATGATGGAGTTGTTCAAGGACACCGTCCGCACAGCCCTGCCATCCACCTCGGTCCGCTTCGACAACGACATCTCCTGCCACCACAACTACGTGGCCGAGGAGGAGATCGACGGACGCGCGATGCTGGTCACACGGAAGGGGGCCATCCGTGCCGGATCCGGCGATCTCGGACTGATCCCCGGTTCGATGGGCACCGGTTCCTACATCGTGCGCGGTCTCGGCAACCCCGCTTCCTTCCAGTCGGCGTCGCACGGTGCCGGACGGCGGATGAGCCGCAACAGGGCGAAGGCCACCTACAGCGTCGAGGACCTCATCGCGCAGACACTGGGAGTGGAGTCGCGCAAGGACAAGGGGATCGTGGACGAGATCCCCGGCGCCTACAAGGACCTCGATGCGGTGATCGCAGCGCAGTCGGATCTGGTGTCCGTGGTCCAGCACCTGCGCACGATCCTCTGCGTGAAAGGCTGACCCCG
>JASLBS010000055.1 GCA_030146405.1 Arthrobacter sp. | reverse complement strand
TCCTCGATCACCGGTGTGGGGTCGTCCTCGATGATGTCGAAGGACCGCAGGAGATAGGCCAGCGCGCGGTTGCGGTGTCCGTGCTCGAGTTCGGAGGCGTAGATCTCCTCGTCGATGCTCAACTGGCGGCCGGCGAACTCGGAGTAGGTGTTCAGGATGCGCTTGAACCGCTTGTTGCCGCCCCTGGTGCGCACCAGCGAGGTGGCCGTGAGCGCGCCGGCGTTGATCATGGCGTTCGAGGGGCGCCCGGTCCCCTCGGCCAGGGATATCTCGTTGAAGGAATCACCCGAGGGTTCAACGTCCACCTTCGCGTCCACCCCCTCCAACCCCAGGTCCGCGAGGGCCAACCCGTAGGTGAACGGCTTGGAGATGGACTGGATGCTGAATTCCTCGCGGGTGTCGCCCACCTCGTACATGTAACCGTCCACCGTGGTCAGGCAGATGCCGAAGTTGTCCGGGTTCACGTTGGCCATGGCGGGGATGCTGCTGTTCGGCTTCCCGTCCCGCAGATCGGAGATCTCGCGGTGGACTATTTTCAGGTAGCTCTCGATGGGCGATTCCATGATTCCACCCTACGGGCCGGGACGAGGACGATCCGACCACCTGTCCGTACCTCCCGGGTGCATGGCCCCGTACCGGTTCCGAGGCTATGTCCCGGCGTCAGCGTCAGCGTCGGCGCCGGGCATGGCGGCTGGAGAGGACGAACAGCTGAGCGACGGCGGTGGCCACGCCGACGAAGATGAGCGGTGACGCGGCCGACATCGTGTAGTTGAACCAGGGGCTGTAGTAGGCGCCGGACTGCAGGACCGGCGTGGTCTCCGCGTAGAGGACGGGCGCCACCAGGAAGAAGATGCCCAGGGCCACAAGAACCGCAGCCGTGCCCCAGATCCAGAGATCATAGGGGTTCCGGTGTGCGCTCCCGGTGAGATCCTCGGGTGCCGATGGCCCCACCTCGCGGATGATCTGCTGCTCCTCGGTGCGGGAGGATGCCGACCCCGGCTGCGACCGGGTGCCCGGCTCCTGGGGCGAGTAGGACGAACGCGCCGACGGCTGCGCGGACAGCGGTTCCTCGTACGGCGATGCGGGTCCGGCAGCCTGTGGCTCCGCTGACCGTGACACGGCCTGGTCCGAAGGGGAGGCAGCCTGCTCCGAAGCGAAGGAGGACGACGGTCGGGGTGACGACGACGCGGACGACGATGTCTGCGACGACGCGGAGGGCCCGGCGGATTGCGGGCGGGCGGCCCCGGACGGCTCCGGTTCCGAGGTCCACGCCCCGGAGCCGTCCTGCAGGTCGGTTCCGGTGCTCCCGCCGCGCTGGTAGATGCCGTCGTAGCGCGGGTCGAGGGAATCGGGGTCCTGGTCGTTGCTCATCGGGCTTCTCTCCGTAGGCCGGTGGCGCGGTCCGCTCCCTGCGGGATCGGCGTCATCCGTCCGTGGTCTTCCGGGCGGTGCGGCGGTTCTCGAGGCGGGCGAGGAGCCGCTCCTCGGCGTCCTTCCCCGGCGGGATGTTCCGCGGGATGCGCAGCAGGAACACCGCACCGAGCACCCACCACAGGCCGAAGAGGATCCACGGCGGCGGTGTGAGGGCCGCGGGCATACCGGGCAGGTACAGGCTGAGCAGGGCCACGCAGAGAGCAGCGGCCACCACTCCGATCACGGTGCCACCGTTCCCGGCGCCGCCGATCCGCAGCGGACGTTCCATGGCCGGTTCGCGGCGGCGGAGGATCACGAAGACGAGCGATACCAGGATGTAGGCGAGGACGATGCTCGGCGCCCCCGAGTCCACCAGCCAGCCGAGCATCTGGGTGCCGAAGAAGGGGGCGGCGAAGGAGAGGGCGCCGATGAAGACGAGCGCGTTGACAGGCGTACGGTACCGCGGATGCAGGACGCCGAACCAGCGCGGGAGCATGCCCGAGCGGGCCATCGAGTACATCAGGCGGGACGCACCGAGCAGCAGCGAGTTCCACGAGGTGAGGATCCCGGCGATCCCGCCGGCGATCAGGACGTTCGCCATGATGTCCGAACCGAACATGGCGCCCATGGCGTCCGCCGTCGCGATGTCCGCCGAGGCGAGCTCAGCCGACGGCATCGCGGACGACGTCGTGAGGATGGTGAGGACGTACCAGATGGTGGCGAGGACCACGGCCACCACCACCAGGCGGCCGATCTGGCGTGCGGGGATGTTGATCTCCTCCGCGGACTGGGGGATCACGTCGAAGCCCACGAACAGGAACGGCACCACCACCAGCACGGCGAAGAACCCGCCCATGCCGCCTGTGAAGAACGGCTCCATGGTGGAGGTGGAACCACCCGTGAAGCTGCCCACGATCAGGATCAGGCCGATCACGAGGAGGAAGACCACCACGAAGGTCTGCGCGACTCCGGCGATCTTCACGCCGCGGATGTTGATCAGGGTGATGACCACCGCTGCCACGGCGCCCACCAGCGCCCAGGTGAGGTGTACCTCGTCACCGGCCACGGTCCACAGCGGTATCTGGCTCAATCCCGGGAAGATGTACTCGGCGGTCCGGGGCAGCGCGACGGCCTCGAAGGCCACGATCGTCACGTAGCCGCCGCTGATCGCCCAGGAGCCCACGAAGGACCACCGCGGCCCCATTCCTCGCAGGAGGAAGTTGTGCTCACCCCCGGCCTTCGGCATCGCCGCCGTCAACTCCGCGTAGGTGAGACCCACCACGCCCATGATCACCCCGCCGGTCACCATGGCCAGTACTGCGCCTCCCGTTCCGGCCGAGGCGATCCAGCCCCCCGTCAGCACTACCCAGCCGAAGCCGATCATGGCGCCGAACCCGAGCGCCAGGGCGTCCCAGTTGCCGAGGACCTTCAGGAGCGACGTCGTGCCGTTCCCCGTGTCCGACGTCGAAGAGTGCTGTGTCATGGTCGGCTCCGGTGGGATCGATGGCGGGCGGCTGGTGGAGGTGCGGTGCCGGCGCACCTCCGGGGTACGGAGTGACCAACTGTAGGGGATTCGGTGGGCCAGGTGAATGGACCTGCGCGGATCCGGTGGTTGGATGGGTGGAACGAGCGGGCGCGCGTACGCCCGCGGGACGGAAGGGAACCATGCCCAGGAATCCGGCGCGGAGCGCCACGATGGCTCCGAAGCTAGCGCTTCGAGCACCGCGCGACGTGACGCGGGTGCAGGCCCCCGGGCTGCTCGACGGCGACCACCGTGAGGGCGAGCTGTACGAGCGCGAGTCCCTCGACGCCCTGGACCTTGCGGGAATCACGCTTCAGGAGTGTGTGCTGACCGGTGTGTCCCTGAACGACACCGAGCTGAGGGGAGCGCGCTTCATGGAGTGTGTGTTCACCGATCTCTTCGCCCCGGTGTTCCGTGCGGCGCGCACCAGCTGGCGGGAGACCTCGCTCAGCGGTACTCGATGGGGTTCGGCGGAGTTGTACGACAGCCGGCTGGACAGCGTCCACTTCGACGGCGGCAAGCTCGACTACGTGAACCTGCGCAGCGCCCAGCTGACGGATGTCCTGCTGACCGGATGCATCATCGGGGAGCTGGACCTGACCGGGGTACGCGCCACGAGGCTTGCGCTGCAGGACTGCACCATCGGCACCCTCACGCTGGACGGTGCCCGCCTCCGGGACACGGACCTGCGGACCAGCACCTTCCGTGGGATCAACGGACCGGACGGGCTCCGCGGCGCCACGGTGGACGACTACCAGCTGCAGCTGCTGGCACCGTTCCTCGCCGAGAGCATGGGGCTCCGCGTGGAGGGATGACGTCGTGCTGCGGTTCCACTACCCCCGGTGCGCACCGCTGTCGCCCGTCGGTGCAGCGTCGTTCCCGGCCTGCTGCGGGAAGTGTCCCGGGTGACCCGGCCCCGGAGGATGAGGCACTCCGGCAGGGTACGGAGTGCCCGGGGGGAACGCGGGTCCGGAGGGATGAACGCTCCCGCCCGGGTGCGATTCCGCAGGCGTGCCGGGACCGTCAACCGGTTCATCCTGTGGCGCCCGACGACGTTCCGTCGAGGGATGAGGAACCGGGTCAGGTGGCCGAACCACCTGTGCCGCGGCTTCCTGCGGTGGAAGAGGACGCTGCACGGGTGCCGGAACGGGGTGCCCCTCGCCGGCTGCACGTCGCGCGGATGGTTCCTCCTGCAACGGTGCGAGCGTCGGTGCCGGAGGCGGTGGGACAGGCAGGGGCGGTGGGACGGCGTGGCGCTGTGTGCCCGTTGCCCCGTGAGCCTGCGGGTAGTGGGAGACATCGTACTGCTGAGGGTCGTAGGCGCCGGGCCGGGCCTGCTGTGCACCCTGGGCCCAGGGGTTCGTCTGTCCCTGGTGGGGGTGCGGCGCGGGGAGGTGGCCGGCACCCGGTGGGAAGGCGTGGGCGGGTGGCAGCCCGTACTGCACGGGAGGCTGCGGGGTCACGGCGCGGGTGCGGCGAATGCCACGACGGTCGGCGAGACGCACGATCACCACAGCGGTCACGGCCATGGTCATCACGGAGACGATCACACCGGTCACGGTGCTATCGGTGGCATTGACATCCGCGAGGCCCACGGCGCCGAGCAGGAAGATGGTCACGTTGTTGACGGCGTGTACGGCGATCGCCGCTTCCAGTCCGCCGGTGCGCCAGGTGATCCAGCCCGCGAAGAGAGCGAAGACCGCTATGTCGATCTGCCCCAGCAGGCCATAGGTATGGGCGACGACGAAGAAGGGCACCGGCAGCAGGATCGCGAAGGCGGGGTGCCGGAACCACCCGCCGAGGGTCTGCATGAGGAACCCGCGGAACACGTATTCCTCGGCGGCGGCCTGGAACGGGACGGCGAGGAGGGACAGCGCTACCAGCAGGACCAGCGTGGACGCGTCCTGCTGGTCCGGTAGGGCCATCGCACTTCCGGGGAGGATCGCGTCGATGGCCAGGGAGATGCCGATACTCGCCAGGAAGACGGCTGCTGCGACTCCGGAGCAGATCAGTAACCAGCGCCAGCGGATGCGGCCTGCCACGGAGGAGAGCAGGCCGATGGGCCGGGGGCCCATGATCAGCGTGGCGAGTGCCAGGGCGGGGATCATGAGGATCAGCGAGACCATGGCGAAGGCGAACACCACGGGGTTGCTGAGGTCCAGGGCGGTGAGGGCGTCCGTGTAGGGCTCGATGCCCGTGGGGGACAGGGCCGCGAGGACCACGCCCGCGATCATGACCACGGCCAGGATCACCAGGTAGAACACGACGCCGAGCAGGGCTGTGAGCAACGGTTTCCACCAGCGGTATCCCGGTGCGGAGCGGGCTAGGCGGTGGAATTCGAAGTGCTGGTCAGCCGTGTCCATGGTTCTACCGTAGTGCGGTTTCCTCCGCCGTCGCTGCGACGGGCTGCTTCCTGTCCTGCCGGTAGCGCAGGTGCCCCAGCAGGGTCACGAGCCCGGACAGCAGTGCGGAGATCGCGATACCGAGCCAGAGCGACGCGAGGAGGGCGAGGGCGCCCACCAGGGCGCCGAGCATGATGAGGGCGATGGCGAAGAAGCGTCGTGCCCAGAAGGGGCTCTTGCCGCCGGCGAGTCGGGAGTCCGAGGCCAACCCGGTGATGGTGGAGGTGACCACCACCGTGGTGATTTCCGCGACCTTCAACCGCTTGGCGGTGGCCGCCTGGATACCCATGACCAGGGCCAGGACGGAGGTGGTGATACTGCCGAGGATCTCCTCGGCGTGGACGTCGACGAGCGCCACGTAGACCGTCAGTGCAGCCAGCCCCAGGGTCACGGCGAGCAGGGTGCTCGTGGTGCGGCCGGACCAGCCCTCGCCACCCTTGCGCAGTACCCGCCCGGCCAGGGCCGCACCCAGCATGAAGAAGACCAGTGCGAGGGCGGGCCGCAGGATCGGCAGATCGGCACCCCCGGCGAACGCCATGCCGAGCAGCACCACGTTCCCGGTCATGTTGCCCGTGAACACGCGGTCGAGTCCCAGGTAACCCACGGCGTCGATGATGCCGGTGGAGAAGGTCAGGACGAGCATGAGCACCAGATGCAGGCGGTCCGTCGTGACGCGACGCTTCTTCACGGTGATTCTCCCTGCCGAAGATCTTGAAACGAATGTATACGAAGAATATCGTCGTACCAGTGATTGTATTCAATCCACTGCTCAGCGGTCATCCTCCCGGGTCCGGCGATCGCGCAGGTCCGCCCGCGCCTCCAGTTTTCTCGGGAACGCGCTGCTCGACGCCTCCGATCCCATGAACACCAGCCGAAAGGGACAACGATGACGTACACACCACCGCCCGCCTTCACCACGCGGCCCACCCTGCAGGGCACCTTCGGTATGAGTGCATCGACGCACTGGTTGGCCACGGCCTCCGCGCAGGCCGTGCTGGAGCGCGGCGGCAACGCGTTCGACGCCGCCGTCGCCGGGGCTTTCGTGCTGCACGTGGTGGAGCCTCACCTGAACGGACCCGGCGGCGACATGACCGGCGTGTTCGTCACTGCGGAGGAGCCAGGGCGCCCCGTGGTCCTCATGGGTCAAGGACCGGCACCGGCCGCGGCCACGCGCGAGCACTACCTGGCAGAGGGTCTCGAGCTGGTGCCGGGTGCCGGCGCTCTCGCTGCTGCCGTCCCAGCCGCCGTCGACGCCTGGTTGGTGCTGCTGCGGGATCACGGGACCTGGGAACTCGAGGACGTGCTGGCGTTCGCGATCGGCTACGCACGGGACGGCCACCCGGTCATCGGGCGCGTGGGCGCCACCATCAAGGCGGTGGCGGACCTCTTCACCGAGCACTGGCCCACCTCGGCGGCGCTCTGGATGCCGGACGGCAGGCCACCGCGCGAAGGAGAGTTGATCCGCAACGAGGCCTACGCGCGCGTGCTGGGCTCGTTGGTGGGTGCCGCCGAGGCTGCCACGCGGACGGAGCGGATCGATGCTGCCCGGCTGGAGTGGCGCACGGGTCTCGTGGCGCAGGCGTCCGCCGAGTTCATCCGTACCCCGCACCGGCACTCCTCGGGTCTCGACCATGCGGGTGTGCTCACGGTGGAGGACTTCGCGGGCTTCGAGGCGGGGTACGAGGAGGCTGCCACGTTCGAGTTCCGTGGCCACACGATCGCCAAGACCGGGCCGTGGGGCCAGGGGCCGGCACTGCTGCAGACCCTCGCCATCCTGGACGGGTTCGACGACGAGCGGCTCGACCCGTCCACGGGGATCGGCGCGCATACGATCCTCGAAGCACAGAAGCTCGCCATCGCAGACCGCGAGGCGTACTACGGCGACGCCGAGGTACCGCTGGAGTACCTGCTCTCCGCGGAGTACGCCGCCGAGCGCCGCGCGCTCATCACCGACGAGGCATCGCTCGAGTTCCGCCCGGGCACGGTGCCCGGCATCGAGCCCTTCATCCCGCCGCTGCGCACGCAGTACACGCCACCCGCCCTCGTGGGCGGGGCCGGATTCGCAGGAGTGGGGGAACCGACGGTATCCCGCAGCGGCGAGACGCGGGGGGACACCTGCCACATCGACGTCGTCGACTCCGCGGGCAACATGGTCTCCGCCACCCCGAGCGGTGGCTGGCTGCAGTCCTCACCCACCATCCCCGAACTCGGTTTCTGCCTCGGTTCCCGGCTGCAGATGACCTGGCTGGAGGAGGGCGCACCGTCCACTCTGCAGGCCGGCAAGCGGCCGCGGACCACACTGACGCCCACTCTGATCCTGAAGGACGGTCACCCCGTGGTCGCGCTCGGCTCTCCCGGTGGCGACCAGCAGGACCAGTGGCAGCTGCTCTACATCCTCCGCACCATCGTGGGAGGCTACACGCCCCAGCAGGCGATCGACGCGCCGGCCCTGCACACCACCTCCATCCCCGGCTCCTTCTGGCCCCGCACCTGGGAACCGGGTGGCGCCGTGGTGGAGGATCGGCTGGGTGAGGACGTCATCGCGGACCTCGAACGCCGGGGCCACACCATCACGCGGGCCGGGGACTGGGCGCTCGGACGACTCTCCTCCGTGACCAGGGACCATGAGACCGGCGTGCTCTCGGCCGCCGCCAACCCGCGGGGCGCACAGGGCTATGCCGCAGGACGCTGAGAACATCACCGAATTCCTCGGGGTGGTACCGGGGGCCGGCTTTGCTGCCTGAGCAGGACACCGCGCCACCGCAGCGCGTGCTCGCCGCCATCCGGCGCGACATCATCTTCGGTGTTCTGCAGCCCGGGGCCCGTGTGACGGAGGTAGCGCTGGCAGCCACGTACGGGGTGTCCCGGGTACCCGTGCGCGAGGCGCTGCGGGCACTCGAGGCGGAGGGGTTCGTGGAATCGAGACCGTATGCGGGTTCCACGGTGGCGGCGATCCCGCTGGACGACGCCGAGGACCTCTTCGCCGTGCGGCGCGTCATCGAAGCCACGATCGCCCGGCGTGCAGCTCGCCGGGCCGCTGCCCACGTTGCCGGGAATGCTCCTGACCTCGAGTGGTGGTCCGCCAGGCGCGCCCTGACGGACATCCTCGACGACGGCGACCGCGCCGTCGCCGCCGATGAGCTCGCCGGCCTCCCCGAACTGAACATCCGCTTCCACCTCGGGGTGGCGGAACTGAGCGGTAGTTCGTCGCTGTCCGCCCTGCTCCGGCAGATCTCCGGCAAGATCGAATGGCTCTACGCCACGGACGTGGACCATCGCGGCAAGCAGTCCTGGGGGGAGCACCGCCTCGTGATGGCGGCGATCGATGCGGGGAACGAGGACGACGCCGAACGCCTCATGGCGGGTCACGTGGAGTCCTCGCAGCAGGGGTACCTGCAGCGTTTCGCGGGGCCGGGCGGAACAGGGCCGGGCGGAACAGGGAGAGAAGCGGGAGCCGTGCCGTCCGCCCCGGGTCAGCGGAGTGGGATCACAGGAACGGACGCAGCGGAGCGAGGATCAGTTCGCTGATCCGTGCCACCACGTGCCGGCTGTCCCACTCCTCCTTGGTGAGGATGCGGCTGTTCGAGGAATCCACCTCGTAGATCTTCTCCATGGTGGCCGCGAGCCCCCGGTCGAAGATCTCGAGGTTGATCTCGTAGTTCCCGGTCAGGCTGAGGCGGTCGATGTTCGCTGTGCCGACGGTGCTCCACTCGCCGTCGATGGTGGCGGTCTTCGCGTGGATCATCGAGGTCTGGTAGAGCAGGATCTGCACGCCGGCGTCGATCAGGGACGAGTAGAAGCCGCGGGACAACCAGTCGGAGATCACGTGGTTGGAGTCCTCGGGGAGGATCACCCGGACGTCCACCCCCCTGCGGCTCGCGCGCAGGAGAGCGTCGAGGATCTGGCGGTCCGGGACGAAGTACGCGGTGGTGATGAAGATGTGCCGATCGGCCCGGTTGATCGCGTCGAGGTAGACACCCCGGATGGGGAACACGAGGTTGGCGGGGATGTTGTTGACGGCGCGGATGCGCGGCTCCCAGAAGGATGCGCTGAGATCAGGCAGTTCCGGGCGCCGGGGATTCGAGCGGAGGTTCCACAGACTCACGAAGGCCTCGCGCAGCTCCCAGACCGAGGGACCCCGGATCTCGAGGTGCGTGTCGCGCCACTTGGTCGCGTACAGCTTGCCGATGTTGTAGCCACCCACGAAACCGACCTCGTCGTCGACCACCAGGACCTTGCGGTGGTCCAGCCCGGTGCCACGGATATTGGTGAAGACCACCGAGGGGCGGAGAACCGGAAAACGATAGGCATTGACGCCGGGGTGGAAGTCGTAGAAGAAGGGGTTCACCACCAGGTTGGCGAAGCCGTCGTAGATGAGGAACACCTCGACCCCGCGCTCGGCAGCGCGGTTCACGGCGTCCCGGAACCGTTCACCGACCTCGTCACCCTTCCAGATGTAGGTCTCGAAGAGCACCTGGTGCTCCGCCTTGTCGATCGCCTCGATCATGGCGTCGTACAGGTCCTCGCCGTACGTGTACACCGTGGTGTCCGTATCGCCGATCGTGGTGTGGAAGGTGCCCGGCTGGGGAAAGCCCTCACGCTTGGTGCGCTGGCGTTTCTGGTAGACGTCGATGGCTACCAGACCTGCGATCACGACCCCCTGGGCCGACAGCAACGAGAGGGTTGCCCGTTTGGCGGTGACTCCGACGAACCCCATGACTACTTCACGCTTGAGCCGGCCCATGGCTTCAGGGTATCGCCTAAGTCCCGCGGAAATGGTCGGTCCGTCGTCGTGAAGGTCAGTGCCCGCCCACCTCGAGGGCATGGCCGACGGCGGATTCCACGCCTGCACTCCAGGGGAAGCCGTGTCCCGGGAGAACTGTTCGTGCCCCGGTGGAACGCAGTGCCTCCAGTGAGTCCAGAGCGGTCTGCATGTTCGCCGTGGCCGCACTCGCCACCACCTGCGGGCCGGGGCGTCCCGTGTAGGGGTCGAGGGTCACGAGTGCGTCCCCGCTGATCACCGCGTCGCGATCGGGGAAATGCAGTGCGCAGTGTCCATCGGTGTGTCCCGGCGTGGGGATCAGGACCGGTGACCCCGGCAGCCGGGCCGCAGTATCGGCGGTCAGCGGGAGTGTGTCCCGGATCCCCTTGACCATCAGGGCACCCGCCGCGGTCATCCGGACCAGGCCGGGAATGGCCCGTGGGTAGCGCAGGGGGTAGAGGAAGGGTGAGCGTTCGGTGTCGTAACTGTAGGGATGGGCGGCGATGCGCGCGTCGTCGGGGTGGCAGTACACGGGAATCCCGTACCGCTTCCGCAGGTGCTCGGCCGTGCCCACGTGGTCGAAGTGCCCGTGGGTCAGGACGATCGCCGTGATGTCCTGGACGGATCGGCCGATCCGGGAGAGCGCTCTGATGAGCAGTTCCCTGGAGCGCGGCAGACCGGTGTCCACCAGGAGGACGCCGTCGTCGTCCTCCACCAGGTACACGTTGGTCCGCGCCTGCTCGAGGTAGTGGATCCCCGGGGCCATGTCCGTCCTGATCATGCGTCTCCTCCGCTTCATGTCCTACGCTCGACGATAGGGATGCGCACCGGGTGCGACAAGCAGGAACGCACAGGGTGCAAAAGCTTCCCCGAACCGGTCCGCATTGGTAGCGCGCACGGTTTCCCCCGGGTGCACGCGGCAGTCGGCGCGAAGTCCGAGTACAGGACGAGGAAGGTCTGGGACCATGGCAACGGGTATGAGCGAGCAGGAGCAGCAACGCCGCACCTGCACCGCCTACCGCGCCACCGGCCTGTCCGTCCAGGAGCTGTGGCTGCGGTACTTCAGCCTCGGTGGGAACGCCGGCGAGGAGGAAGTGGACGCCTACCTCCACGGTTCTCTTCTGCTGCAGCCCATCGACCGGGACATGCTCGCGCTCGCCGTCAACGAGTACATCGCGGATCTGCCTCCGGCTCCCCGTGCTCCCTACGGCGAGCCGGAGGATCCCTGAGCGGCAGGACTACAGGAGCGTGTGCTGCTCGCCGTCCGCTGTTCCATCGTCCGGCAGGGGCTCGATCAGGTCCGGACCGTTGTTCCGCACGGAACCCACGCGCCTCCCCACACGACGCGGGACGAGGTGCGGATCCGGGATGGCAGCCAACAGGTCCCGCACCGCCGGCTTGGAGTCGTTGCGCGGATCGAGCCAGTCACCACGGAGCTCCGCGGGCACGATCACGGGTGTGCGGTCGTGGATCTCGCCGAGAACGTCATCGGCCGACCTGGTGATGATGGTGCAGCTCACCACCCAGGAGCCCTGGGGTTGCTCCTCCGTAGCCGTGGCGGGATCACGCCAGAACTCGTACAGACCCGCGAACCCGAGGGTCAGCTCGTCCTGTCCGTGCAGGTAGATCGGCGTCTTGGAGCCGTCCGCGTTCTTCCGCCACTCGTAGTACCCGTTCGCGGGGACGATCCCGCGGCGCTTGAGGGCTGCTGTCCGGAACGAGGGTTTCTCGAGGACCGTCTCGCTCCTGGCGTTGATCATGCGCGCACCGACGGCGGCCGAGGTGGCCCAGGACGGGATGAGGCCCCAGCGCGCGGGTTCGAGCCGTCGGGTCAGCTCACCGGTCTCGGGGTCGAGGTGTTCGACCACGAGCCGTACGGTGTCCGTGGGCGCCACGTTCCACGAGGGCGCCAGGTCGTCCTCCATCGACTCGTCGATGTCGAAGGAATCGATGAGATCGGCCTTGTTGCCGGCGATCACGAAGCGTCCGCACATGCTCGGGGTCTCCTGTCGACGGCGAGCACTGCGGCCCCGCCGTCGACGGGGCCGCAGTGTTCGGGGTTCTACTTCTTCTTGCGGTCCACGATGAGGGCGAGGGCGATGCCCACCATCCAGATGTCCTTCGCCACGGACGTTCCGTCCTGGCTGGGGCGTACGCCGTCCTCCTCGGTGAGCTCCGGCGTCCGGAAGTACATGGCCATCATGCCGGCCGAGAAGGCCAGCAGGCCCAGACCCGCCAGTCTGCTGGAGACGAAGGGAGCGAGGAGCGCCGAGCCGATGGCGATCTCGGAGGCCGCGAGGGCCTTGCCGAACTGCTCCGCGTCGAGCTGGGTGACCTGGGGGATGCCCTTCGCGGCCATCGACTGGAGGTAGCCGGCGGTCCCTGCGTCGAGGCCGAGCTTGCCGATCCCCGAGTTCAGGATGAGCGCGCCCGTGGTGAGGCGGAGGGGAAGGTGGCTGGGGCGGAATCCCATGGTGATGCCTTTCGGTGGGGATGGTGCTTCGATCGGAAAGCCTACGGGGCGTAGGTGCCACCCGCTAATTCCGCCTCGCGCATCGGATTCCGGTGGCTGGTCCTGACCCGTGGGGTACAGGGCTGCCGGGGATTGCTCGGGTGCCCCGACGGGAAGTTTGCGCAAAGTTCGGCGACGGGCCGCAGCACGTTCACCTGCTTCCGAGGAAGCAGGTGCTTTGATGGACGGTAGCTCGCGCCACCCAACAGCTATCGGAGTAGGTCCCATGGTCCCCCGGACGGCAGAACACCCCCGGCCACAGCACTTCATCCTCCACATGAGTGACACCCACCTCCTCGGGAACTCCGATCCGCTGTACGGTGCCGTGGACAGCGAGCAGCGACTCCGGGACGTGTTCGCGGACCTCGAGGCCTCCGGCGCTCGTCCGGACGCCATCGTGTTCACCGGTGACCTCGCGGACAAGGGTGAGCCCGGGGCCTACGCCAAACTCCGTGCCATCGTGGACCCGGCGGCGTCACGACTGGGCGCCCGGGTGATCTGGGCCATGGGCAACCATGACGATCGTGCGGCGTTCCGTGCCGGTCTGCTCGACGGGCACCCCGCACCGAGCAGGGCGGACGCCCCCGTGGACGCCGTCCACTTCATCGACGGGCTGCGGATCATCACGCTCGATTCCACGGTGCCCGGCCATCATCACGGCGAGTTCACCCCCGATCAGCTCCGTTGGCTGGCAGGACAACTCGAGGTCCCGGCGCCCCACGGCACCATCCTCGCCCTCCATCATCCGCCTGTGCCGTGTGTGCAGGACCTCGCGGTGCTCGTCGAGTTGCGCGACCAGCGCTCGCTCGCGGGCGTGGTGCGGGGCTCCGACGTGCGGGCCATCCTCGCCGGCCACCTGCACTACTCGACGACCGCGATGTTCGCCGGTGTCCCGGTCTCGGTGGCCAGCGCCACCTGCTACACCCAGGACCTGTTGTTCGACGGCGGCGGCACCCGTGGGCGCGATGGAGCGCAGTCCTACAACCTCGTGCACGTCTACGAGGAGACGATCGTCCACTCGGTGGTCCCCGCCGGGATGCACAGTTCGGTGGGCGAGGTGGTCCCGCGGGCCGAGGCCCGGCGGCGGCTCGAGGCACACGGAGTGACCATCGCCGACGGAATCCGCAGCAGGCAGCTCACCTCCGCGTAGGGCTCAGCGCACGTCGAGGGAATCGGGCAGCGCGACGCTGAAGAGAGTCCGTGGGTCCTGCAGCAGGGCCGGCGGGTCGAAGTCGGAGCGCTCCAGCCACCCGTGCAGGCGCGCCCGGCGCAGCAGCCCGTCCTCGTGCATGAGCACGGGACCCATCCGGCCCGTGCGGAAGTGCCGACCGTCAGGATCGGCGATCGCCAGGGCGTCGCCGTCCTCGATCGA
>JASLBS010000277.1 GCA_030146405.1 Arthrobacter sp. | reverse complement strand
TCGAACAGGAACGGACCGGCGCTGTCCGTTGCCGCCGTCGTGAGCGTTGCCAGCAGGAAAACCAGGCCGATCACGACGAACCAGATGGCCATCATGATGTACCAGGCACGTCCCCGAAGACGCTGCTTCATCTCCAGTCCGAATATGGTGCGCACGCCCGCTGCGTAACCGAGGCCCTGCGAGCGGTTCTCTTCGACTGTGTGCGTGCTCATTGCCGCTCCGTATCCAGGCTCATGTAAGTCTCTTCGAGGGCGCCGCCCGCAGGCGCAAACGCAGTCACGACGACGTCGGCCAGGATGAGCGTGCGCAGCAGCCACGCTGCCTGCGCGGTGCTGCTGAGCAGCACCTGGTACTCCACGCGCCGGGAATCACCGCGCTCCTCGAAGACGACGCCGTGGCTCCTCAGCGCGTCGGCCAGCACCTCCATCGGCTCGGCCTGGATGCAGTATCTGCGCAGTTGTGTTCCTGCCTCGTCGAGGCTTTGGGTCTTGACGGACTCACCCCTGCTGACGAAAACGGCGCGGTCGGCAATCTCATCAAGTTCCGACAGGACGTGGCTGGAAACTACGATCGTTTTGCCCTCGGCAGCGAGCCGCCGGAGCATGATGCGCAGTCCAACGCGGGAGCCGGGATCCAGTCCCGATGCCGGCTCATCCAGGAGGAGGACCTCCGGGTTGTGGATGAGAGCCCGGGCCAGACTGAGCCGCTGCTGCTGGCCGCGGGAGAGAACACGTGCCGGCGCGTCGGCGTAATCGCCGAGCCGGACCTCGGTGAGCAGTTCCGCAGCCCGGTGCGAGGCCGCCGTCGTCGTCAGTCCATACAGCGCACCTACAGTGGTGAGGATTTCGCGGGCCTTGAGCGATTCCCAGACCCCCAGCGTGTCCGGCATCCAGCCGACCTTGCGGCGGACTGCGGCGGCGTCAGTCGCGGGGTCTGACCCGCCGACGGACAGGGTGCCCGAATCCGGCGCAAGCAGCGAGGCGAGGATCAACAGCAGTGTGGTTTTGCCGGACCCGTTCGGCCCGATCAGCGCCGTCACCTGTCCCGGCGGCGCCTCGAAATCGATGTTTCGGACGGCAGCCACCGAACCAAAACTTCGTTGAATACCTTTGGCAATGATTCCCCCATACCCATTGGTCATGAAGCTGACACTAGCAAGCGCGCTCATAACTGAGGCACAATTCGACTCACGATTGGTCGCACCTAAATCGAACGGTTAACATGGTGTGCGGTTACCGGCCGATCGTCGCCGGTTTCCGGTGTCATACCAATCCCTATTCACTGACCTGTTCCGGCGCCGACGACGCCGCCAGGCATCATCTCCCAAATCTCAGCGAGCGTGCGCATGGCCTTGATTGTTCAGAAGTTCGGTGGCTCGTCCGTAGCCGATGCGGAAGGCATCAAGCGTGTCGCCAAGCGCGTCGTGGAGACTCAGGCCGCCGGCAACCAGGTCGTCGTCGTGGTTTCGGCTATGGGAGACAGCACCGATGAACTGCTCGACCTTGCCGGGCAGGTCAGCAGCAGCACCTCCAACCCGCGCGAGATGGACATGCTTCTGAGCGCGGGCGAGCGTATTTCCATGGCGCTGCTTGCGATGGCCATCCATGAGGCCGGGTCCAGTGCGCAGTCCTTCACGGGCAGCCAGGCCGGCATGATCACTGACGCCATTCACGGCAAGGCCAGAATCATCGCAGTGTCCCCGCATCGCATCAAGGCTTCGATCGACAAGGGCGACATCGCGATCGTCGCCGGGTTCCAGGGCATGAGCCGGGACAGCAACGACATCACCACGCTGGGCCGGGGCGGCTCCGACACAACGGCCGTCGCCCTCGCCGCGGCCCTCAAAGCCGACGTCTGTGAGATCTACACGGACGTCGACGGGGTGTACACGGCTGATCCGAGGGTCGTCCCGTCCGCGAAGAAAATCCCGACCATCTCCAGCGAGGAAATGCTGGAGATGGCCGCCTCAGGTGCCAAGATCCTGCACCTGCGCTGCGTGGAGTATGCCCGGCGCTTCGGCGTTCCACTCCATGTCCGCTCATCCTTCAGCCAGCTCGAGGGGACCTGGGTGCTGCCCAATCCCGAGGACACCATCAAGATTCAAGAGGGAGAACCCTTGGAACAGCCCATCATCTCCGGTGTTGCCCATGATCGATCCGAAGCGAAGGTCACCGTGGTCGGCGTACCCGACATCCCCGGCAAGGCCGCGGAGATCTTCGGCATCGTCGCGGGCGCCAACACGAACATCGACATGATCGTGCAGAACGTCTCCACGCACGGCTCGGAGAGCACGGACATCTCCTTCACGCTGCCCATCGTGGACGGCGCGGAGGCCCTCGCCGCTCTCGGCGAGGCCCAGGCGCGGGTGGGCTTCGAAACGGTGGAGTACGACGAGAAGATCGGCAAGCTCTCCCTCATCGGCGCCGGCATGCGCTCCAACCCGGGGGTCTCCTACCGCTTCTTCCGGGCACTGTCCGATGCCGGCGTGAACATCGACATGATCTCGACGTCGGAGATCCGGATCTCCGTGGTGACGAACGCGGAACTGCTGGACACCGCGGTCCGCGCGGTCCACGCGGCCTTCGAGCTCGACGGCGACACCACCGCAACCGTGTACGCGGGGACCGGGCGCTAGACCGCGCACCACCGCAGCCTTCTCCCGAAGGGCGCGTCCGGGCGCGAACCCTACCCCCGAGGCCTCGCGACCTGCTTCTGCCATCCTCGGTGAACGAATTCGTGAATTCTTCACTGAAATGCAACGCAATGCGCTTTTTTCCCATGTTTCCTGTCACAGGTCCGCTTTCAGGTCTTCATCGATGACAAGCGGGGGCTACGGTGGGTCAGGAGAAAGAAGGTGTACGTGGATACAGCACACTGGACGACCAGTCGCTTGTTGAGTACGGCCGCCCGATTGAATGACCAGTACCAGAATCAGCGTCTGATGGACCTGGACGTCACCCATGCTGGTGCCACCACACTGAAAGCACTTTCCGAGAGCGGCCCGGTCACCCAGGCCCGTCTCGCGATCCTGGTGCACGTGCAGGCCCAGACCATGGGACGGATCCTCGAGAAGCTCGAGCTCAAGGGACTGGTGACGAGGGCCCGCGACACATTGGACGCACGTTCGATCCGCACGCGCATCACCGGTCAGGGCCAGTCGGTCGTGCAACGCGTCGATCAGATGCGCGCAACCGCAGCCGAATCGGCCGGATTGTCGGATCAGGATCTACGGAACCTGCTGGTCAGCATCATCACCCGGCTCGCCGCAGCTCCTGCCTGACCGGATATCGCGAGGTCCGCCCTGAGCGGCTTCTTCGCGCCCTGAATCCGCTGCGGATGCACTGGCCGAGGCTCCGTAATCAGCCGGCATCAGCATTGCGATTGAAAACCGATTCCGCTCGAAGGAATTGAATTCTGTCCCGACACTTTAGAGTTGGACCGAACTGGAACCTTTTTTCGCGTAAAGAATACTGATTCCACGTCGAGACGTGGTGAAGTCCAACTGGTGTTAGTCGATCTCCGTCGACTAACACCACAACGAAATTCGCAGGCGGCCGCACCTCACCGCCTGCGTGAGGGACAACGTGAGTCATAGCACTGCGACGGTCGTCGCGGCAAAGAACCTGTACAAAGTCTTCGGAAAACGTTCGAAGGAAGCTGTCAAGAGGTTGCAGAGCGGCGGGAGCAGGGAGGACATCGCGTCGCTCGGCACCGCGGCGGTCATCGACGTCTCGTTCGAGGTCCAGCGCGGCGAGATCTTCGTCGTCATGGGCCTGTCCGGCTCCGGCAAGTCCACCCTGATCCGCATGCTCAACGGCCTGCTTCCGCCCTCGGGAGGCAGCGTGTCGATCGCCGGAGCCGATATCTCAGGGATCTCGGGCGCCAAGTTGCGGCAGGTACGGCGCACCCACGTATCCATGGTGTTCCAGCACTTCGCGTTGCTGCCACACCGCACCGTCCTCGACAACGCGGCCTTCGGACTCGAGGTGCAGGGGATTCCGCGCGCCGAACGGCTCGAGCGTGCGCACAAGATCGTTTCGGTCGTGGGCCTCGAGGGCTGGGCCGACAGGTACCCGTCCGAACTCTCGGGTGGCATGCAGCAGCGCGTCGGCCTCGCTCGTGCGCTCGCTGCGGATACCGACATCCTGCTGATGGACGAGGCATTCTCCGCGCTCGACCCGCTGATCCGTCGGGAGATGCAGGAACAACTGCTCGAGCTCCAGGCGGAACTCGGCAAGACCATCATCTTCATCACGCACGACCTCAACGAGGCCATGTTCCTCGGTGATCGCATCGCCGTCATGCGCGACGGCCGTATCGTGCAGATCGGGACGCCGGAGGCGATCCTCACGGACCCGGCCAACGACTACGTGGCCCAGTTCGTGCAGGACGTCGACCGAGCGCGCGTCCTGACCGCCGCCAGTGTCATGGAGCCCGCACGGGCGGTGATGCCGCTCACTGCAGGGCCTCGGGGCGCCCTCCGCGTCATGCGTGACCTGCAGGCCGCCGCGGTGTTCGTCCTCGATCGTGACCGGACGCTGCTCGGGGTGGTGCTCGACCGACACGTGATGAGGCAGGTCAAGAGCAACGAAACCGATCTGTCCCAGGTCATCAACGCGAACATGGCCACCGTCTCCCCCGATGCCGTGCTCGTGGACCTGTTCGAGCTCGCGGTCGAGAGTCCGCTGCCGATCGCGGTCGTCGACGACAATCGCCGTCTGCTCGGCGTGATCCCGAGGGTCACCCTGCTCGCCGCACTCGGCAACGTACCCACCCACACCGCACCCACACCGGTCATCGAGCCTGTCTCGCGCATCTCCAACAACGAGCTCGATGCGATGCTCGCGCAGGGCAGCGACCTCGTCAGCAACGGCAGCACCGTGATCGACCAGGAGGGGAACATCAATGGATAATTTCCGCTTACCACTCGGGGCCTGGGTCGCCGCCGGGGTCGATGCCCTCACCGAGACGTTCAGCCCCTTCTTCGACATCATCAAGTTCATCTTCGGTGCCCTCTACGACGCCGTCGAGCTGGCCCTCCTCACCCCTCCGTTCTGGGTGATCATCCTCGTGGCTGCATTGCTCGGCCTCGTTCTCAAGGGGTGGAAGTTCGCGCTCGGTTCCATTCTCGGGCTGCTCGCGATCGTGAGTGTGAATCAGTGGGAGAACGCGATGGAGAGCCTCTCCCTCGTGCTCGTGGCCAGTGCGGTCGCGGTGATCATCAGCATTCCGCTCGGCATACTCGCAGCTCAATCGGATCTTGCCTCGGCGATCATCCGTCCCGTGCTGGACTTCATGCAGACCCTGCCGGCATTCGTCTATCTCGTGCCCGCACTCCTCTTCTTCGGAATCGGTGTCGTGCCCGGCATGGTCGCGACGATCATCTTCGCCATGGCTCCAGGTGTCCGGCTCACCGAACTGGGCATCCGCGGCGTCGACAGCGAGGTCGTCGAAGCCGGCCAGGCCTTCGGTTCGTCCCCCTGGCGCATCCTCTTCCAGATCCAGTTGCCGCTCGCCACCAAGACCATCATGGCCGGCGTCAACCAGGTCATCATGCTCTCACTGTCCATGGTCGTCATCGCGGGCATCGTCGGCGCCGGCGGCCTCGGTGGCGACGTCCTGCAAGCGCTCAGCCGCATCGACGTCGGCCTCGGCGCCGAGGCTGGTATCTCGGTGGTCATCCTCGCGATCTTCCTCGACAGACTCACCGCGACGCTCGGCGGCGGCGGGCGGTCCCGGTTCCGGTTCCGCGGCACGCGGTCCACCACGGCGACGCCGGGCCCGGCGACACCCGCATCCGACGCATCGGACGAGACGGATCGCCAGGAACAAAGGCGCAGCCCGAACCTTTTCTAGAAGTCACTGACCGATCCATCACAGAAGGAAGAATATGCACAAGCGAATGACGACACTTGCCGCAGCCGGAGCCGCTGGGCTCCTGGTACTGAGCGGATGCGCGACCGACGCCGGATCCGACGCCGAGTCGGGTCTCGACAACGGCGACCAGCAGGACCTCAGCCTGGCGGTCTTCAACGGCTGGCCCGAGGGCGAAGCCGTGAGCTACCTCTGGGCCAACGTGCTCGAGAAGGAGGGCTACAACGTCGACCTGGAATACACGGACGTGCTGCCCGGCTTCGTCGGTCTCTCCTCGGGTGACTACGACTTCAACCTGGATGTATGGCTCCCCACCACGCACGAGGAGTACGTTGCGAGGTACGGTGACGACATCGTCGACCTCGGCGCCTGGAACGAGGATGCGACACTGAACATCGCGGTCAACGCGGATGCCCCGATCGACTCGCTCGCCGAGCTCGCGGAGAACGCCGACCTGTTCGGCAACCGCATCGTCGGCATCGAGCCGGGATCCGGCCTCAACACCATCATCTCGGCCGATGTCCTGCCCACCTACGGACTCGAAGGCTTCGATTTCCCCGAGTCCTCGACCGCTGCCATGCTCACCGAGCTGACGTCAGCGACCAACGCCGGTGAGAACATCGCCGTAGCGCTCTGGCACCCGCACTGGGCGTACGACGCGTTCCCCATCAAGGACCTCGCCGACCCCGAGGGAGCACTCGGCGGCGCCGAGGGGATCCACGCCTTCTCCCGCACCGGTTTCAGCGACGAGTACCCGACGCTGACGGGATGGCTCGAGAACTTCACACTGGAGACCGCCGCGCTCGACTCGCTGCAGAACGCCATGTTCGGTAGCGGTGCCGACTCGAGCGAGTACCCGGAGATCGTCCAGAACTGGATCGACGAGAACCAGGACCTGGTCGACGGCCTGACCTCCTAGGCTCGGCTGCCCGCCCTGCACGGAGCGGCGGACGGATGACAGAAGGCCGGGGGATCCTTGATCCCCCGGCCTTGTGTCATTCATCGGTGGCGCTGTTACTGCGTCCTGATCGGTGGTCGACGTGGACGGTTCCGCCACGGGCCTGTTGTCGGTTCAGGAAGAAGGCCGGTGGAGCAGTGCTCCACCGGCCTTCCTTCTGTCAATCAGTCGACGACGGGCTCTCCTACTTGTCCCCGGTGGGGGTGGTGAACTCGCGAGGTCCGGTGATCAGCTTGTCGGCGGGGCTGACCGTGGGAAGCATGACCTCCGTCTGTGCTTCCGTCTGGGCCGTTCCGGTGACCACGACGGACACGTTGGTGATCGCCGTCGATCCTGCGTAGGTGATCCTGCCCACGTAGGAGCCGGGGGTCAACCCGGTCCAGTTCAGCGTGACCGCACCGGTGGTGCCGTTCGCCGCACGCAGCGGGTTAGGTGTGACCGTGGCGTTGTCCAGGCCTGCACCCAGGACGAGGGCCTCGATGGTACCGGTGGTCGCCGCGTTCCCGGGGCTGGAGTACAGGTTGGCCACGATGCGGTAGGTTCCCGCAGCGGGGTTCTGCAGGGTGAGCGTCTCGCTGGAGTCCGCCGTCGCCACCTGCGTGATGCTCCCGTTCGGGTTCACCACGAACATGTCGAAGTCGGCAGCCTCATTGTCCGACAGCACCGAGAAGCGTGCCAGCGAGGTGTTGGCCGGGACCGTGACCGTCTTCACCGCGTTGGAGGCGTTGTCCCCGAGTGCCACTCCGCCGGGGACGAGTTCGATCGGCGTGGTGTCCGCCTTCGACAGGCCCTGCAGCGTCATCTCGACCGCATTGTTGGTGCCCGACGTGACGTCGAAGCTGCCACTGCCGTTGGCGCCGTCGGAGGTGAAGGCCACCTCGGTGGGTGCACTGACGGCCTGGGGACGGACGGCCACCGGTGAGGTGACCTTCTTGTTCTGGCCGGACCAGGTGAGCGACCCGGCGGCGAACTGACCCACGGGAGCGCTCTGGTTCTCGAAGGACACCTTGAAGGTGCGCTCCTCGCCTGCGGCGCTGAAGTTCAGGATCGACGGCGTGACCGTGACCTTCACCCCTGGCACGTTGACGGAGGCGCGGTACAGGCCGGGCGTCAGGGCGGTGACCGTGCGGGTCACCTCGGTGCGTCCGGTCAGGTTGCCGAGTGCGAAGGACGGCACGTTGGTGTTCTTGGCCTCGACGGCTTCGATCCCGTCGATGCCGAGCTCCAGGCCGGTGCCCTCGATGAAGCGCAGGTAGTCGTCCACGTCCTGGTCGTAGACCAG
>JASLBS010000050.1 GCA_030146405.1 Arthrobacter sp. | reverse complement strand
GAGCAGTGTGGCGAAGAGCTCCTGCTTGGAGCCGAAGTTCGAGTAGACGGCTCCCTTCGTGTAGCCGGCCCTCTCGGCGATCGTGTCGAGGCGCGCGGCCACGTAGCCGATCTCCTCGAAGACCTCGAGTGCGGCCACGAGCAGTCCCGCGCGCACGTCCTCGCGGCGTGGGCGGCGCCGTGCTGTACCCGCCGTCGTCCTGGTCCCGCTCGAGATCTGTGGCATCCGTCCTCCTGAGAATACGATACCATCGGTATTGAATACTCAAAGTATTGAGACTAAGGACCGCCGTGGCCACCTCTTCCCTTCTCCCGCAGGACCCCGCCGTCGATCGCCCACTCGCGCTGTCGGTGGAGGGGCTCACGCTCCGTGCCGGGAAGCGGATCATCTTCGAGAACCTCTCCTTCACCGTTCCCGGCGGATCCCTCGCCGTCCTCGCAGGAGCCTCGGGTACCGGCAAGAGCGCGCTCGCGCTCGCACTGGCGGGGAGGTTGGCCACCACCGCCGGGCGTGCCACCGTGCTCGGACAGGACCTGCCGCACCGGGCGGGAAGGGTACGACGTCGCGTGGGGTTCACGGGCAACGGCACCGTCGTCCCGTTGGACGAGACACTCACGATCAAGCACCACGTGGCGGAGGCCGTTCGGCTCGCCGGCCCCTGGTGGCATGTCTCGGCTACCCCTGGCCGCGTGGACTCGACCATCACGGCAGCCAATGACCTGCTCGCCGCGCTCGAGGACGCCTTCGGTGCGGACGGACCGTCGATGCCGCTCACCCAGGCCCGCCTGCGCCGTGGTGAGCTGGTGCGCGATGCCGCCCCGATGGCGCGGTTCGTTCTCGGCCTCGTCCTCGCGCTCCTGCCCGACCCGGACGTCCTCTTGGTGGATGACCTCGACCAGCTCCGCACGGCCGACGAGCGACGGGCGGCGTGGGCTGCACTGCTCACCCTGGGGCGCCTGCAGGGCGAACGCGAGACCCCGCTGACCGTCGTCGCCACCTGCCAGGACTGGCAGGAGCTGGACGAACTCCTCGACCCGGACCATCGCCTCGGCGCCCTGCCACTGCGCCCCGTGACCGTCCACGTCCTGGATGCCGTAACCACCCAGGACGAGCCGTCCCCCGCGAATGACGGCACCCCCGCATCCCTTCCAGACCCTGAAACCAGGTGACCCGTGTTCTCCCTGCTCCGCACGGAACTCTCACGCTTCCGCATCACCCTGAAGTCGAAGGCCGCACTGCTGGTCATCGCGATCATCCCCGCGCTCTACGGCGGGCTGTACCTCGCCGCCAACTGGGACCCGGCCGGTCGCCTGGACCACCTCACGGCTGCCGTGGTGAACGCGGATCAGCCCGCCACCAGCACCGGCCCGGACGGGACCGAGCGCACCGTGTCCGCGGGTGCCGAGCTCACGGACACCCTGACGAACGCGGACGACGCCGGGTTCACCTGGGTGTCGGTGGGTGAGGAGGACGCGGAGCAAGGGCTCGACGACGGCAGCTACGCCGCGACGATGACGATCCCCGCCGATTTCTCGGCCGAGCTCGCCTCGGTGGGGAGCGACACCCCGGCACAGGCGATGCTCGACATCACCACCGATGACGCGAACAGCTACATCGTGGGCCAGGTGGGCAACACCGTGGCCGCCACACTGCAGCGCCAGGTGCAGTCGGGGGCCACCGAGGACTACCTCGACAGCATCTACCTGGGCTTCTCCTCCCTGCACGGCAAGCTCACCGATGCCGGTGAGGGCGCCGGTCGCATCGCCGACGGCGCCCGGAACGCCGATGAAGGCTCGGCATCGCTCGTGGTGGGACTCGGCAGCCTGGTGGACGGCAGCACCGAACTGTCCACGGGCAGCGAGCAGGTGGCCGGCGGAGCAACCGAGCTCGCCACAGGATCAGGAGATCTCGCGGCCGGACTGACGCAGCTGGACGCGGCGACCACCGACCTCGTGCCCCGGACACAGCAGCTCGCCGACGGCGCGGTCTCAGCGGCCGCGGGTGGTTCCACCCTCCAGGACGGAGCGGCCCAGCTCGCCACCGGCATACGATCCGTGGCGGACGGCGCAACGCGCCTGACCACCTCCGCCGCCGAGCTGGCCACCGGTGTGCGGTCCGTGGCGGACGGCGTCGGGCAGGTGGGCGAGGGCGCCGGTGCGCTCTCCGCCGGGGCCACGGGGCTCCAGGCCGGGGCGGGCCAGGCCTCCGCCGGTTCACGGGCCGTGGCCGACGGGCTGACCCAGCTCACCGCCGGCTACGCGACCCTCAGCGATGCGGAGAGGCTCGCGGCCCTGCAGCAACTGGCGGCCGGAGCGGATGCGGCGGCAACCGGCAGCGAGCAGGTGACTGCCGGTGCGGAAACCCTTGCCGCCTCGGCGTCGGAGCTCGCGACCGGGGCGGGAACCGCAGCCTCCGGGGCCTCCGCCGTCGCCGACGGTGCCGACCAGCTCTCCGCGGGTGCACAGCCCCTGGCCACCGGTGCCGGGGACGCCGCCGATGGTGCCGACCAGCTCGCGCAGGGGAGTGCCGGTCTCGTCGACGGGTTGACCCAGCTGCAGGACGGTGCGGCCACCCTCGCCATGAACACGCCCGCTCTCCGGGACGGCATCGTCTCGGCGGCCGACGGCGCGAACAATCTGGCCGCCGGCGCGTCAACCGTGAGCTCGGGGGCGCAGCAGGTGGCCGGGGGAGCGGCGTCGCTCGCCGACGGTTCGGGGGAGGCGTACGGCGGCGCCAGTTCCCTGGAGAGCGGGCTCGGGACACTGACCCGCGGTTCGCAGGACCTCGCGCAGCAACTGCAGGACGGTGCGGGCCAGGTACCGGACTACGACGAGACACAGCGCTCCGACCTGACCGCCGTCGGAGCCTCCCCGGTGTCCGTGGAGCGCACCCACGCCAATGCGGTGAGCGCGTACGGCGAGGGCATGGCGCCCTACTTCATCCCCCTGGCACTGTGGGTCGGCGGGATCGTCACCTACACCGTGCTCCGGGCCGTCTCCCCACGGGCGCTCGCCTCCGCCGCCGCTTCCTGGCGGGTCTCGGTGGCCGGGTACCTGCAGGGTGCACTGTTCGCCGTGCTGCAGGCCCTGGTGCTCCTCGGGGTCCTGGTGGCCGGCGTGGGTCTCAGCACACCCCATCCGGTGGGCCTCCTCGCCTTCACCCTCCTGGTGGCACTGGTCTTCACCGCCATCCACCAGGCACTCGTCGCCTTCTTCGGGGGCGTGGGCAGGTTGGTGGCACTGGTACTGCTCATGCTGCAACTCACCTCCGCCGGAGGCACCTACCCCGTCGCAACCTCGCCGGACTTCTTCCAGTTCCTCAGCCCGCTGCTGCCCATGACCCACGCGGTCACGGGACTCCGGCACCTGATCGCGGGTGGCGATCTCGGCGTCGTCTGGCTCTCCGGGGCCGAGCTGCTGGTCTTCTTCGTCCTCGCTGCGACGCTGTCCGTCTACGCCTCCCACCGCAGCCGCACATGGACCCTGGAGAAGCTGCACCCCAGCCTTGCCATCTGAGCCTTCGGTCCGGGCCGCGGCGGGCCGAATGCGCGGCACCGCCGGAGCTTATAGGTTGGAGATGTACCCCCGACAGCACGTCACCACCAGGAAAGGCACCATCCCATGATCTTCATCGTCGTCAAGTTCACCGTGAAGCCCGAGTGGAGCGACCGCTGGATCGACCTGACCCGGGACTTCACCGAGGCGACCCGCCAGGAACCCGGCAATCTGTGGTTCGACTGGTCACGCAGCGTCGAGGACCCCAACCGCTTCGTCCTGATCGAGGCCTTCCAGGACGACGCCGCGGAAGCCCACGTGAACAGTGATCACTTCTCCAAGGCCATGGCGGACATGCCGCAGGCGCTCGTGGAGACACCGGAGATCATCAGTGAGCGGATCGCCGCCGAGGGGTGGGGCCGCATGGG
>JASLBS010000240.1 GCA_030146405.1 Arthrobacter sp. | reverse complement strand
CGGTTCGTCGTTCTCCTACTGATGCTCCTCGTCCTCCTCGTGGTGGGAACGTTCATGGACATCACCCCGGCGATTCTCATCTTCACCCCGATCTTCCTTCCGGTCGTCACCGAGCTCGGCATGGACCCGGTCCACTTCGGTATCGTCCTCATCCTCACCATGTGCATCGGCACCATGACACCGCCCGTTGGTTCGGTACTGTTCGTCTCCTGCGGTGTCAGTGGCGTGTCGATCGAACAGGTCGTCCCGAAGCTTGTTCCGTTCTTCGCAGTCCTCATACTGGTGCTCCTCGCCGTCACCTTCATACCGGCCCTGTCCCTCGGCCTGCCAGAACTGATCGGCCTCATGGAGTAGATCTCTGCCTCTCGTACAGGGCTGTCCTCGGAAACCCCGGGGGCAGCCCTGTTGTGGTGTGAGCTTCGAAGTGATGCAGTCACAGCTTCATGACCTGGGCCGGTGTGTGAACCAGGCGGCATGATCATTACCTCCCTGCTCGGCTCTGAGCAGGAAGCCAAGAGCAGCCTTAATGACCATTCGGTGCGTACCGCAGGCCGTGAACCCTTCCTCGCGTTCGGCCGGATCCACCTCTACCTGATCCCTCATCGACCGGATATCAACTGAGGCCTCGACCATGTTCCTCGGGTTGTTTCTCGACCAGATCTGGCGGCGGAGGACGTCTTGCTTCGGGTTCCCACCCAGCCCAGAGAAACAACAGGGAGGAGTCGCCCATTATGGGCCGACCCCTCCCTGCTGTCACTGCTTCACTTCGGCTCGGCAATCGATTCGATAGCTCTGATATCAGGTCTCAGCGCACTCGCGATGTGAGCGCCGAACGTGACACCCGGATTCTCGTGGAGGGAACCCGGACATCCTTGCCGTTCTCAATCACCGCTTACCGCGAGGGTGTTTGGCCTCGAGGAGGGTGAACGTCACCGTGGTGACGTTACCCGCGACGTCGTACACCTTGAGCTCGTTGGCACCGGCTACAGCCCCGTACTTCCCGGGCTGGACACCGTTGAGATGGGTGCGTGTCTTGTTCTTCAGATCCGTCGTCACACCGTTCAGTACGACCTTGTCGACCTCACCGGCGTCGGAGAACTGGAAGTAGACCTTGCGGTACCCCTGGTCCGTCTCCTTCAGATTGGGCTTCATGCTCACGGTCGGCGCAGTCGTGTCGGGGACCACCGGCACCGGAAGTGTTGGATCCTCGTCCGAGGCCCAGAGGTATTCACCGGCGAACTCCGCCAGCATCAACTGCCAGAACTCCCAGTCGTGCCCGCCAGGAATCTCGTTGAACACGTGATCGATGCCGTTTGCTGTCAACGTGTCGCTCATGCCGCGACCAGCGGTGACGAAATCCCATTTCGCGAGCGCGATGTGGACTGTCGTGGAGTCCTCGTACTCGGCGATCTTCGCCAGTTGTTCTTCGGTGGGCGTGACGCCGTTGCTCCAGATGCCGAACTGGGAGAATGTGTCCGGGTGGTTCAGGTAGAACCGTGCCGTGGTGCCTGCGCCTGCGCTGAGGCCTGCGTAGCCGCGGCCGTCGCGGTCGGTTGCGACGTTGTAGGTGGATTCGACGAAGGGTAGGACGTTGTTGACGACGTCGGGTTCGATGCGGGTGAAATCGTGCCGCCAGTCCTGGTAGTTCATGGAGACGGCGACGAAGGGCTCAGTTCCTTGTGCTACGAGGTTGTCGACGATGTTCGGCAGGGCGCCTTCGTTCATCCATCGCAGTTCGTTGCCGAACTGGTCTCCTGAGTTGCCCATGTTGATGTACAGGACGTTGTACTGTTCTGCACGGTCGGCGTCGTAGCCGTAGGGGAGGTAGACGCTCATTCCGCGGTCGGTTCCCTCGGCCGAGGGGTAGGTGATGGTTTCGACGGTGCCTGTTTCGCCGTCGGTGCGCGGTAGCTCGATGCTGCGGTCGCGGTAGTCGCCGGTGCCCTGTTTCGGGTCGTACGGTACGTAGACCATGCTCGAGAGGCTGCGGATTCCGGTTGCCGTGTTGATGAGGGAGGGGTTGGCCGGGTCATCGAGCCGGGAGGTCGTGATGCCGTCCTTGGTGATCTGGTAGTTGTAGGTGAAGGCGCCGCTCATGAGCGGGACCTCGGTCTGCCAAAGATCGGTGCCCGGTATTTTCTGGAGTTCGAGGTCCAGACGGGAACTGCCCGATCCGCCTCCGGGCCAGTAGTTCTCCTGGTAGTCATTGGGAAGGTGACCGTACTGGGCTCGTTGTTCCGGTGACACGTTGTTGAGGTTCAGTCCGCTCTCACCGGTGTACTGGGGGGCGTTTTCGTCCCACAACATGAAGTTGTCGCTGTAGAGCACGATGCCGGTGATCCCAGGGTCACTGGTCCTGTATACGAAGGTGGCGGTGTATCCGGTGGGGGAGCTCTCATCCGCCGTGACGGTGACACCGGGTTCTAATGCTGGCGCTGGTGCCTGGAGCGTGAGGGGGTCGGCGTGGGCGCTGACCGGGACGAGGGAAAGCATCGAACCGATGATCAGGGCGGAGAGCACTGTGCGGACACGCTTTTTCCGGGTCCAGGGTGTTCTCACTGCGGTGTCACATGGGGGCGTAACTGCTGTTAGTGCACCCGTATGGTTCTGGTGTTCGTGCATCACAGATTCTCCTTGATGAGTGGGTGTGGCGGTGGTGCTCGGGTGGGTCACCACCGGTGGAACAGGTGGTTTCACCCGGGTTGGTGGCTTTGGTGCTCAGGGTGTCTGCTCACGGCCGTCCGTCGTCGGTGACGGGTGGGACGCGAGCTGGTGACACGGTGCACAATTCCTTTCCGTGTGGTTGAGGGTGTGGGGTGGGGTGGAGGGCGTCCGGGTAGGTGCGTAGGGACGATGGCATGGGCGCCGGCAGGCCCGGGCTTCCGGCCGCTGCGAGGTGGGACGTGCGCAGGCGGTGAAGGCGACGACTGCACCCGTCTGCGGTGGGTTCTGCGTGTGCCCGGGATGACGTCGGGGTGAGCCCGGGCAGGGACGACTGGTTCCGGAGGGTGAGGTGTGGATGTTCCCGGGCAGCGGGGAGCCCGGGTCGGCGATGACGAGGGCTTGGCCGGGTTCGTCGTCGGCGGTCCGCAGAGTGCGACCGGTGTCGTCCCAGGAGTTCTCGGTGTCATAGGGTCCGATTCGTTGCGCTGCGACGGTCATGGTGTCCCTGGTCCGCCCGGTGGTGCACTGCCGGTGCTACGCAACGGTGCTGTGGCGAGAACCTCGAGGGCGTCGGCGACATCCAGTCTCAGCGACGCACCGGCCCAGCTGACGTCGATCACCGGGTCACCGAATCTGGCATGTACGGCGGGATTGTCCAGATGGGGTTCTGCCTCGGGGACGCCGTCCTCGAGTCCGGCGGGGATGCCGTCGATGAGGAAGGCGGTGGTGAAGCTGACCTCGAGGGTCGGTTCCCCGGATCGCGCGAAGCGGACCCCCGGGTCCGTGTCGCCCCGGGGGTGCCATTGGAGGGTGCTGGCGGCGATGCGGCGTACCCAGGTGGGAAAGTCTCCGTCGACGTCTTCACGTCCGATGACTGTCACCCAGGCGGAGCCGCCCTGGGCGGGCAACCACTCCTGCCATGCCGTGTCGCCCTCCAGGACCGGCCGGACGCCCCCAGGGGTTGCGACGGCGACGAAACCGGCACCGCACCGGGCCATGATCCAGTCCCCGGTCACCACATGCTCGTCGGTCTGGGCGATGGGTAACCACAGGTGGGTGGTGGTGGCAGGGTCGGTCGTGGTGAAACGTTGCAGGTGGACGAGCGCCTGCCGGTGCTGATGGACGCGCGGAAGAATACGATGACCCGCCCAGGCGTTGGGCCGGGCGGAGGAACCGGTGTCGGCATTCGCCGGATGGGTGACGAAGACCTGCAACTCCCGGCCGAGGGTCGCACCCCAAACATGTTCCTGTAGCCCAGGAAGGCCCGCCCGGTAATCCTGAACACTCGAGAGCATCGCATCGGGTGTCTTGTAGATGCGCAGATCCGAGCGGTAGGGACGCTCAAGGAGGTCCCGCTCGTAGGCGAGATCACCGCGGTAGACCTGCCGTCCCCACCACTGCTCCGGTGGCCGGCCCGCTAGTTCGCGCACCACGTCGGGAATCTGATACTTCCGGGCGAGCGCCAGTGCAGTGACCGGTAGGACGGCGTTGTTGAGAGTTCCGACACCGGCGATGAGGCGAAGGATGGGGGAGGTTTCCTCGAAACGTGAACTACGCAGGGTGTGGACGTAGGAGCGCCCGTGCGCAGCTCCGTGGGTACCTCGCCAGGAGTTGGTGGCCAGGGTGAGCAAGACCTTGTCCAGCAGGGTGCGTGAAGCCTGGATGAGTCCGGGATCGCCGCTGAGCTCGATCAGCGCACACAGCGCGTAGCTGTCGATTGCAAGGTAGGCGTTGGAGTCGAATTCGCTGAAACCCCCGGTGAGTTTGCGGGTGAGCCAGCCGGCGGCACGGGTTCCCGCCTCGGCTGCATGCTCGGATCCGGTCCTGCCGTCGACATCGAACACCTCCTCGGGGAAGGTCTCCCCGGCGAGAAGTTCGGCGACGTGCCAGACGAACTGGTGATTCTCGGTGAAGTAACACATCGCGTCGAGGCCGGGCTGGGTGATCCAGTACTTCATGCCGGTGATCGCGTGCGCGACGTCCTCCCGGACGTCGGGGTCCCACTGCTCGCGAGGGATCCAGTGCCACGCCAGCAGGAGGGAGAGCACTTCGAAGTCTGCGCAGTCCCCACGCGTGTGCACGCGGTGGAGGGCGGAGGCGGTGTCGGTGACGCGCACCGTCCCATCCAGGGCATGCCGTCCAAGGAGGCCGGCGATGCCGGGTTCCCGTGGTGGTGCTGCGCTGTGCCCGGCGACATGCTGGAGGACGTCGTGGCGCCAGGATGCGGGATTCCCGGTGGGTTCCTCGGTGCTCAGTGGGGGCAGTACTGCGATGCGCAGTGTCCGCAGCTGCGGGCAGCGTCCGTCATCGAGGCCCACCTCGATGATGCTCTCGCCGCTGGAGAGGATCGATACTCCCGGGGGGCGGGTGACGTCGGCGCCTTCGTCCTCCTCCTCAGGTGTGTCCTCAAGCCGG
>JASLBS010000037.1 GCA_030146405.1 Arthrobacter sp. | reverse complement strand
ACGGTATCCCCACGCCGCTCAGTCTCCGATTGGCCGAAATACCCTCACGACCCAGTCCGCAATACAAAGAAAGTTCTCATACGTGGCAAATATCAAGTCCCAGAAGAAGCGCATCCTCACCAACGAAAAGGCGAGGCAGCGTAACAACTCGGTCAAGTCCGAGCTCAAGACCGCCATCCGCGCCGTGAACACGGCCGTGGACGGTGCGGACAAGGACGCTGCTGCTACGGCACTGCAGGCTGCCAGCCGTAAGCTCGACAAGGCCGTCAGCAAGGGTGTGCTGCACAGGAACAACGCAGCGAACCACAAATCCGCAATCTCCAAGAAGGTCAACGCGCTCTAAGCTGCGGATCTTTCGACGTAGGGCCGGCTCCGGATGGGGCCGGCCCTACGTCGTAAGGGCGCCATCGGGTACTTCCTCGCTCTGCAGAGTCGCCGGGTTGTTCCTCCGAGTGCGCGATACCCTGCCGGAGAGCACTCCTGCGCCTTCGGACCCCCCTTTGAGCCACGGCCAGCGGACAGGCGTCGAGCCATACCGGGACCGACTGATCCCGTCAGCCGTCCCCGAGAGCGATGACGGTCACGGCACGCTCCACGGCAAAGACCGGATCGCGTGATTCCCCCTTCACCTGGGCATCGGCTTCGGCCAGGGACCTGATACAGCGTGCAAGAGCATCCGGACTGAAACGCTGCGCTTCCCGGCGGGCCTGATCGACCTGCCAGGGTGCCATGCCCAGCTCCTTGGCCAACTGCCCCGAGGAACCCCTGACGCCGTGGACCTTGGCCACGGCCCGCACTTTCATCGCGAGCGCGGCCACGATCGGTACCGGGTCGGCGCCGGTGGCCAGTGCGTGGCGCAGCATCGACAGGGCCTGGGCGGTGCGGCCGGCCAGGGCGGCGTCGGCCACTTTGAAGCCCGTTGCCTCCACGCGTCCGCCGTAATACTTCTCGACCGTCTCGATGCCCACGTCGCCGACGGTGTCCGCCATCAGCTGCTGACATGCCGCTGCGAGTTCCGGTAGTTTGGAGCCCACGGCGGCGACCAGCGCTCTGAGTGCGTCGGGCTCGATGTGCCGGCGAGCCGTCCTGAACTCCGTCGACACGAAGTCGGCCTTGTCGGCATCCTTCTTCAGCGGTTGGCAGTCCACCACGGTGGCCTTCGCAGCTCTCACGGCATCCAGCAGCTTCTTGCCCCGATTTCCGCCGCTGTGCCGCATCACCAGCACGACGTCCGGTGCGGGATCGTCGAGGTAGGCGAGAGCGTCGACGAGGAAGGCATCGTTCATCTGGGCGAGGCCGGATGCCTCGATGATCGTCCAGTCACCGAAGAGCGACGGGCTGGCATGCATCAGCAGGGTCCCCGCCTCGTAATCCTCGGCGTCGAACTGCACGAGCTCGGCCCCTGGCTGGGCGGTCCGCACCTGGGCCCGAATCAACTCCGACGCCTTCGAGGCGAGGTAGTCCTCGGGACCGGACAGCAGGACGAGCGGTGCGGGACGGATGTCACGCCACGACGCCTGCGGGGCCGTGGTGGTGCTGCGGCCGGCCGGAGATCTTGTTGCCACGGGCGGTGTCCCTTTCGATCGAGCTCCTCCTACTGTGCCACAACCCGTAGGGGTCGGAGCGCCGCTCCCTGCCCCGGGGATGAAGCTCTCACGGTAGTCCACGGACCTCGAGGGTCTCCGCCGTGATGCTCACCGTGAAGGAGCCGAGCTCGTCCGTGCGGGCGGTGGCGATACCGGCCCGGTCGAGAGCCTCGATGATCGTCGCATGGGGATGCCCGTAATCGTTGTCCCGACCGAGTGAGATCACCGCGAGGCTGGGCTGCACCGCTTCGATGACATCCGTTCCTCCGTTCCGTGCGCCGTGGTGGGCCACTTTGAGGATGTCCACTCCCCCGGAGCTGAGGAACGGTTGAGCGCGGAGCATCGTGAGCGCGGCATCTTCCTCGAGGTCACCGGTCAGCAGGATCGAGACGTCCCGACGCCCTGTGGGGACCTCGATGCCGAGGACCACACTCGCATTGTTCTCCTCGGTGGTCGTCATTCCTGCGGGTGGCCACAGCACCTCCACCTCCAGTGGGGCGAAGTCGAGTGGCATGTCCGTGCTCAGGCGCTGCGGCTCGATGCCTGCTCCTGCTGCCGCCTCGACGAGGTCGGCGGGAAGTGCGGCCTCCCCTGTCGAGTAGTACAGGGCGCTTAGCGTTCGTCCGCGGACCACACCCTCGATGCCGCCGTAGTGGTCGTCGTGGAGATGGGTGATGATCACGGCATCGAGTACGTCGACCGCGAGGTGGTCCAGGCACCGGTCCATGGCTCCGGGGTCCGGGCCCGCATCGACGACCAGGGCGTGCCCGGGCTCGGTCCGGATGACCAGACCGTCCCCCTGGCCGACGTCGCACACGGCGATCGCCCAGTCGGGGGGCCCGCTCGGCCGGAGGGCGATAGCACCACCTGCGACGGCACCGAGGACGAGGGCAAGGCCGAGGACGAAGCGACGCCTGCTGCCTCGCCGGGGAACCCGTGCGGCAGGTCGACCCGCGGCCCGGGCGGATCCGACCGCGGCAGAGTCTTGCCGGAGACCTGCAGTCCTCCGGCCGGTCACCTTTGCCGCCAAGCGTTCGCGGCGAAGGATGAGCGTGAGCACGAGGACCGAGGCCGTGAGGCAGGCGATCACCCCCGGGGGCCCCGACAGCCAGGGCAGTGACGCGGCAGGCGCCGCGGCGAGGGTATCGGCTATCCCCGCCACCCACCGAGTGCCCCACTGCGCTGCGCCGATCAACGGTTGAGCGGAGAAGGGCACGACGATCAGGGCCAGGACGGCAAGCATGCCGAGGAGGGTGATGGCGGGCACGACGGGTGCAGCGAGGACATTGGCGGGGAGCGAGTACACGGGCAGCGATGGCTGGAGGACCACGAGGATCGGGGCACAGAACAGTTGGGCCGTCAGCGGGATGGCGAGCAGTTGTGCGGCGAATCTCGGCAGGAGGGCTTCCAGCGACTCGACCACCAGCGGCCCCACGGTCACGAGTCCGAGGGTTGCGGCGACGGAGAGCATGAAGGCGAAGGACACCGAGAGCCAGGGATCGACGGCGAGCAGCACGATGATCGACAGGAGCAGCAGCGTCAGTGAGACCTTCCCACGACCCGAGAGCACGGCTGCCACCCCGATGGCCCCCATGACGGCCGCGCGGAGAACGCTCGGCTCGGGTCTCACGAGCAGGACGAAGCCCACGAGCGCCAGGACGGCACCGGCCGCGGCAGGTAATCGCGGTAGACGCGCCATGCGCAGTCCGAGGAAGGCGAACGCGATCACGTAGGAGCAGTTGGCCCCGCTGACCGCCGTCAGATGAGTCAACCCCGTGGTCCTCATCGCTTCCTCGAGGCCGGTGTCCAGTCCGGTCCGATCACCGAGTGCCATCCCCGGTAACAAGCCTCCGTCGCGGGCGTCACCACGCGCCAGGTCACGGAAGCCCACCCTGAGGGACTTCGTGTAGGCCAGCCAGCCCTGGGCCTTCTCGACGGTGGGCGCGGTGGCCGGGAGGAACAGTGCAGTGGCCCTGCCGATCCGGTCCGACTGCTTCGCACTGCCCATCACCTCGACGGTGTCACCCATCCCGATACCGGACCATGCGTCGTCGCCGAGGACGGCCACCGGGGTCTGCGCGACGAACTCGCTGCCGTGCAGGAATCCCCCGACGATGTCCGCCTCCATGAGAAAGCGCTCCCCACCGAACTTCCCGGGGCCGAGCGATGTCGGTTCGCCGGAGATCCGGAGGATCGCGGTGAAAGTGGAGCCGGAGTCGACGGCCTTCCCCACGGGGCCGGACTCCGCCCGCACCAGGCTGCCGCCGGTTGCGAGCAGCACCAGTGCGAGCGTCGCAACGGGAGCGAGTACCTGCGCGGAGAGGGGCACCCATCGCTGCCGGGACCGGTGCCGGAGCAGAAGCACGAGGGTTGCCAGAACCAGTGCTCCCGCCGCGGCCAGGACACCGCCCGTCGTCGCGCCCGTTCCGGTACCTCGGATGGCGCACGCCGCCGCCGTCCAGGCGGTCACCGCCGAGGGGAGCAGACGGAGGTCACCCCGCCATACCGCCGTGGTCGTGGGAACCCGCCCCTGGTGCTGCTTGGCCGCATCCTCACGGGCCGAGCTCATCGAACCACGATGAGCGGGATGATCCCCTCGAGCATCGCGGGGCCGATCCCCGGCACGGCATCGAGATCCGTGGGTTGGACGAACGGACCGTTCTGCGTCCGCCAGTCGACGATGCGCTGACCGAGGACCGGCCCGATGCGGGGCAGGGTCTGTAGCTCCGCAAGGGTCGCGGTATTGATGTCGATCCCACCGTCCGCGCCGGTTCCGCCGCCCGCTTCGATCTGACCGGAAGCGGATCCGGTATCACCGGCAGCGCCTGGTGGCTCCGCCCCTGGTCCGGAACCGGAGTCTAGCGGCGGTCCCGGGGAGGTCGGCCGCGGTTCCTCACCGATTGCGAGCAGGTGGATGTGCTCACCGTCGGTCGGCGTCGCGGCGAGATTGATCCCTTCGAGATCAGCATCGGACGAGGCACCTCCGGCTTTCTCGATGATCTCGAACAACCGGGTCCCCGGGGTCGTCACCACCACTCCCGGTGAGGCGACCGCTCCGGTGACGTAGACGACCATCTCCCCCTGGCCGCCACCCCCGGCTCCTCCCGCACCTGATCCTCCCGTCTGGTCCGCACCCAGAACCTCGGCGGTCGACGCCTGCTCGGGCCCTCCGCTACCCGAACTCCCGGCTCCCCCGGGCGACTGGCCTCCGGCACCGACGCCGCCCTCACTCCCCGCACGCGCACCCGCACCCGCACCCGCACCCGCACCCGCACCCGCACCCGATGAAGCGTGACCCGCCGGCATTCCTGGTTGCTCTGCATCGAGCTGTACCGTGACGGCGGCTGCTGACGGCTCGGAGCTGCGCACCAGGAACAACGCGGCGCCGATCGCCAGTGCGATACCGAGGAAGACGAGGGCCGCGGACCGGGCAACACGCCATTGCACTACCGGTTGCTGCACTGCCGGTTGCAGGGGCCGATGGTCCTCCTCCTCGAACCAGTTCCCGTGGACCTCCGGGCTCTCGAGGTCGGACTCCTCCTCGGCTTCGCCGTTCCGGAGGTGCGGAGGCAAGCCCTCGTCAGGGGCGGGAGCGAACGCGCTGCCACGTCGTCCGGGAGCCATTCGCCCGCCCGGGGCGACCGGAAGATACGGCGCCTGCGGGACGGCGTCACCCACCGTCGGCCATCGATGCTTTCCCATGACGGCAACGCTAGGGGCGCTACTCCGACGGATACGCGCGGTGCCGCGTTATGTGGACATCCGCTCAGGCGAACACGAAGTAGAAGGACAGGTGCAGCGCGAGGAGGAGGTGGAGTGTGCCGGTCCTCGCGCGGATACTCGCGAAGAGCACACCCATTGCGACCATCGCCAGGCTGGCGAGGATGTTGTCGAGGCCGAAGCGGTGGGGAAGGAAGACGAAGTGCCCCAACCAGAACATGAATGCGACGACCACGACGGTGGCCCACGGAGGAAGAGTCTCCCTCAGGTAACTCTGGAGCAGACCGAAGGTGAGGTAGTCCTGCCAGAAGACCGAGACGGTCGTCCAGACGAGGTAGACGCCGAGCGGCAGGTCCATCCCGTAGTGGAACGGGAGCACCGCGGCGAGCACCACGGGTATCCCGTAGAGCGGGAGGAGCCTGGAACGAGCGAAGAGGCTCCGATTGTAGTGCCGATGCCCGATCAGTAGCAGGGCCAGGATGATGACGGCGATCAGCGATTCGACCAGGACACCGACGCTGAATCGGTCGAGCTCCCCGATCCGGAGGCCGCCAGCGAGGCGGCGTCCTGGCCCTTCGGCGAGAAGACCGGGGGTGAGACACCACAGGCAGATCCAGATCAGGCAGGCGCCCACCCCCATCAGAGCAGCAGAACGACTGGTGCGGGCTGTGGGACCTCGTCCTGCGGGTGCACTGCTCACTGGTTCACGAGCCTCTCTCCTCCGGGAAAAATGTGATCGGCGTGCGTCAGTGCTCGGCGCTCACCGTGACGGCCAGTACGCCGAGTCCCGCATGGGCCGCGAGGACGGACGGGCAGGGCGCCAGGGATACCCGCCCGGCGCCGGCGAGGAGTTCCAGGCGGTCGGCGAGCTCGGAGGCCTCGACGGGGTTCCCGAAGTGGTGCACGGTCAGCATGACCGGTGCGATCCGGTCGGCGACATCCGCCTCCACCAGTTCCTGTAACCGCTGGACCGCCCGAGGTGCCGATCGCGTGCGCTCCAGGGGGACCAGCTGCCCGCCCTGCACGTGAAGGAGTACGCGGACCGACAGCAGGGTGCCGAGCCACCCCGCCGCAGCAGGTATCCGTCCGCCACGCCGCAGCTGGTCGACGCTCGGGACGTAGAAGAAGAGGGCCGATGTCCTCGCCGAGATCGCCGCAGCCGCGGCTGCGCCCTGGAGCTCGGCACCGGCGTCCGCTGCGACCAGCGCGGCGAGGGCGGCCCGCCCCTGGGCCATGCCCGCCGTCCTGGTGTCGATCACCTCCACCGGAAGCGTCGCCCGGGAAGCAGCGAGCCTCGCAGCCTCCACCGTGCCCGACAGCAGTCCCGACAGATGCACGGAGACCACACCATCGAAGCCCTCATCGGCGAGCCGCTCGTACACCCTGTCGAACTGCCCCGGCGACGGTCGTGAGGTCCGTACGTCCGCCCCGGCCGCCAGTGCCACCATCAGAGGAGCGGTGACGTCGTCGTGCTCACCGGTGAGGATGTCCGATCCCACGAGGACGGGCATGGGCACCACGCGCAGGCCATGCGCCGCTCCCCCTTCCCCGAGCCACTCGGGCGGGAAGCCGGCCGCCGAATCGGTGACGACGGCGATCCGGACCGGACCGCCGCCACCGCCCATGGCGTCCATCAGGCGGGGACGATGTTGACCAGCTTGGGGGCCCGCACGATCACCGTGCGGATCTCGCGGCCGGCCAGTACCCGCTGGACCTGCTCGCTGGCCAGGGCGAGTTCACGCAGCTCCTGCTCCTCGATGTCGGGCGACACCGTCAACCGGTCGCGCACCTTGCCCTGCACCTGCACGACGGCGACGACGGTCTCCTGCGTCAGCAGGCCGGCGTCCACCGCGGGCCAGCCCGCCGTAGCCACGGTTGCCTCGTGGCCGAGGCGGGCCCAGAGATCCTCGGCCGTGTAGGGCGCGAACAGGCTGAGAATGATGGCCACGGCCTCCGCGGCCTCACGGACGGCGGGGTCCGCCCCACCCACGCCGCCGTCGATCGCCTTCCGGGTCGCGTTGACGAGTTCCATCAGCTTCGCGACGACCACGTTGAACTTGTTCGCCTCCATCAGCTCCGCGGCATCCGCCACGGTCCGGTGGGTCACCGAGCGCAGCGCGCGATCACCGGTGGACACGTCAGCACCGACGGGGCTGGTCACGTCGCCGCCGAGCCGCCACGCGCGGGCCAGGAACTTCGCGGAACCCGAGGGCGAGACGTCCGCCCAGTCGACGTCGTCCTCCGGTGGGGAGGCGAACACCATGGTGAGACGGACCGCATCGACACCGAAGCGGTCCAGCTGTTCGCCGAGGTCCACACCGTTGCCGAGCGACTTGCTCATGGCCTTGCCACCGTTGAGCACCTGCCCCTGGTTCAGCAGGGCGCTGAACGGCTCGGTGAAGTTCACCAGCCCGAGATCAAACAGCACCTTCGTGAAGAACCTGCTGTAGAGCAGGTGCAGGATCGCGTGCTCCACGCCACCCACGTACTGGCCCACCGGCAACCATCGGTTCACGGCGTCCGAATCGAACGGCGCCGTGTCCAGCTGCGGGTCGACGAAGCGCAGGTAGTACCAGGAGGAATCCACGAACGTGTCCATGGTGTCGGTGTCACGTTTCGCCGCACCACCGCACGAGGGGCAGGACACGTTGACCCAGTCCTCGACGGCGGCCAGGGGTGAGGTGCCCTTCGGCGCCAGGGCTTCTCCGCGCAGGCCCTCGGGCAACCTCACCGGTAGCTGGTCGTCGGGCACGGGCACCTCACCGCAGGACGCGCAGTGGATGATCGGGATCGGCGTGCCCCAGAAGCGCTGTCGGGAGAGCAGCCAGTCACGCAGCCGGTAGTTGATGGTGTGCTCGCCCGTGCCCTGCTCCTCGATGAGCTCGACGGCGCGGCGGATGGCGGTCGCCTTGTCCAGTCCGCTGAGCTCCCCCGAGTTGACCAGTGTGCCCTCGCCCGTGGTGGCGATCCCGGTGGAGGCGGCATCCTCGGCCCCGGTGTCGACGACGGTACGGACGGGCAGGTCGAAGGCCCGGGCGAAGTCGAGGTCACGCTGGTCGTGCGCGGGAACGGCCATGATGGCCCCGGTGCCGTAGTCGGCGAGGACGTAGTCCGCGGCCCAGACGGGCAGCTTCTCGCCGGTGAGCGGGTTCACGGCGTAGCGGCCCGTGAAGACACCGGTCTTCTCGCGTTCGCTGGCCTGCCGCTCGATCTCGGACAGCCCCTTGACCTGCTCACGATACTGCTCGAGTTCGGCACGTCGGTCGGCGGTGACGAGGTCCAGGGCCAGGGGTGCGTCCGCCGCGACGACGAAGAAGGTGGCGCCGTACAGGGTGTCGGGCCGCGTGGTGAAGACTGCGACGTCGCTCGCGGGGGCATCGCCGTCGGCCTCGATGCGGAAGCGGACGTGCGCTCCCTCGGACCTGCCGATCCAGTTGCGCTGCATCGCGAGCACACGCTCGGGCCAGTGTCCCTTCAGCTGCTCCATGTCATCGATCAGGCGGTCCGCGTAGTCCGTGATCTTGAAGTACCACTGGTTCAGGCTCTTCTTGGTGACCGGGGTGCCGCAGCGGTCACAGGCCCCGTTGACGACCTGCTCGTTCGCCAGCACGGTCTGGTCCTTGGGGCACCAGTTCACCGGGGAGTCCCGGCGGTAGGCCAGTCCCTTCTGGAAGAACCGGACGAACAGCCACTGCGTCCAGCGGTAGTACTCGGGGTCGGAGGTGTGCAGCCGGCGGTTCCAGTCGGCGCTGATCGCATAGCGCTTGAACGAGTTCGCCTGCGTGTCGATGTTCGCGTAGGTCCACTCCGCGGGGTGGGCGTTCCGCTTGATCGCCGCGTTCTCCGCGGGCAGCCCGAAGGAGTCCCAGCCGATCGGGTGGAGGACGTCATAGCCCTTCTGGCGGTAGAAGCGGGCAGCGACATCGCCCATGGCGAATGCCTCGGCGTGGCCCATGTGCAGATCGCCCGAGGGGTAGGGGAACATGTCGAGCACGTAGCGCCGCTCGCGCGTGCCGTCGTCGGCCGGCGCGAACGCCTGGAGCTCGTCCCACACCGCGGGCCACTTCGCTTCCATCGCGGAGAAGTCGTAGGTGTTCTCGTCCGGCTGAGCGCCCTCGGTGTTGATGCTCACTGTATGGTGACCTGTCCTGTCGGTGGATCGTGGTGCTGCTGCGCCGGTGGAGTGCGCCTTCCCTGCCCGCTGCCTCCGGCGGCTCTGCGGCCGGACACACAAAAGCCCCTCACAGACAGGAGGGGCCGCCGCACGGTGGAACCGTACGGCTAGATAAGGAGGAGGCTGCGCGGCATGCGTTCACTTTAGCAGTGTGTGCCGGGTGACCTCTGTCGGGCACCGGTCGTGACACCGGAACACCCGGCCCGTCCGAGGACGGACCGGGTGTTTCCGCACCAGGCCGGTGAGCGTCAGCTCACGTCGTCGTCGACCCAGTCGAAGGTCTTCGTGACGGCCTTCTTCCAGAGCCGCAGCTGGCGCTCGCGCTCGGCCTCGTCCATGGACGGCTCCCAGCGCTTGTCCTCCGCCCAGTTCGTGGCGAGTTCATCGGTGTCCTTCCAGAAACCGACGGCGAGGCCTGCCGCGTAGGCCGCCCCGAGGGCCGTGGTCTCCGTGACCTTCGGGCGGATGACCGGGATGCCGAGGATGTCGGCCTGGAACTGCATCAGGGCGTCATTGGCGACCATACCGCCGTCGACCCTGAGGTCCTCCATGCTGACGCCGGAATCGGCATTGGCGGCGTCCAGCACCTCGCGGGTCTGGAACGCCGTCGCTTCGAGCGCCGCACGGGCGATGTGTCCCTTGTTCACGAAGCGCGTCATGCCGACGATCGCGCCACGGGCATCCGCACGCCAGTACGGTGCGAACAGACCGGAGAACGCGGGCACGATGTACACGCCGCCGTTGTCCTCGACCGTCGTCGCGAGCTGCTCCACCTCGGGTGCGCTCTTGATGATGCCGAGATTGTCACGGAGCCACTGGATCAATGAGCCGGTGACGGCAATCGATCCCTCGAGCGCGTAGACCGGCTTCGCGTCGCCGAGGCGGTAGCAGACGGTCGTGAGGAGGCCGTTCTTGGAGTGGACGATCTCCTCACCCGTGTTGACGATCATGAAGTTACCGGTACCGTAGGTGTTCTTCGCGCCACCCTTGTCGAACGCGGCCTGACCGAAGGTCGCCGCCTGCTGGTCGCCGAGGATGCCCGCCACCGGTGTTTCGCGCAGCAGCTGCGAACCGTGCACGGTGCCGTACACCTCGGAGGAGGATCTGATCTCGGGCATCATCGACACCGGCACGCCGAAGTCCGCGAGGATCGATTCGTCCCAGCTCAGCGATTCGAGATCCATGAACAGGGTGCGGGATGCGTTGGTGACGTCCGTGATGTGCACGCCGCCATCGGTACCGCCCGTCAGGTTCCAGGTGACCCAGGAGTCCGTGTTGCCGAAGAGCAGGTCCCCGGCCTCGGCCTTCTCGCGTGCACCCTCGACGTTGTCGAGGATCCACTTGATCTTGGTTCCCGAGAAGTAGGTGGCCAGCGGCAGGCCCACCTTGGCCTTGTAGCGGTCCAGGCCGCCGTCCTTCGCCAGGTCGTTCACGATGTTCTGCGTGCGGGTGTCCTGCCAGACGATGGCGTTGTACACGGCCTTGCCGGTGGTCCGGTCCCAGACGACGGCGGTCTCACGCTGGTTGGTGATGCCCACTGCCACGATGTCGTGCCGCGTCAGGTTCGCCTTGGAGAGCGCGGTTCCGATGACCTCGCGGGTGTTGTCCCAGATCTCGGCGGGGTCGTGTTCGACCCATCCTGCTTTCGGGAAGATCTGCTCGTGTTCCTTCTGGCCCGAGGACACGATGTCGCCCTTGTGATCGAACACGATGGCCCTGCTGGAAGTGGTGCCCTGGTCGATGGCGATGACGTACTGCTGCGACATGTCTTTCTCCTTCATTGGATGACAGGTGGGAAACGGGGGCGGTGCGGCAGCCCCCGGACTGCTGCGGGCCTAGGCCGCGACGGGGAACGAGACGAACTGGATGATGATGCCGGCGAGCGAACCACCGATGATCGGCCCGACGATCGGCACCCAGGCGTAGGCCCAGTCGCTGCTGCCCTTGCCCTTGATGGGCAGGAGAGCGTGGGCGATACGCGGCCCGAGGTCACGGTTGGGGTTGATGGCGTAGCCGGTGGGACCACCGAGCGAGGCACCGATACCCACGACGAGGAGGGCGACGGCCAGGGGACCGAGTTCTGATGGCGTGGACCCCATGGAGATGATGACGAAGACCAGCACGAACGTACCGATGATCTCGGTCACGAGGTTCCAGCCGTAGGAACGGATGGCGGGCCCCGTCGCGAAGACGCCCAGCTTGTTCGCGGGCTCGGGCTCGGCGTCGAAGTGCTGCTTGTAGGACAGCCAGCAGAGGACGGCACCGAGGATGGAACCGATCATCTGGGCGGCCAGGTACGCCAGCGTGGTGACGAGCGTCTTGTCGACGCCGGGGGCGTACTCGGCGGTGTCGCCGTTGAACAGCAGGCCCATGGTGACGGCGAAGTTCAGGTGCGCACCGGAGAGCGCGGCCACATAGATACCGGCGAAGACCGCGAGGCCCCAACCGAAGTTGACCATGAGAAAGCCGCCGTTATTACCTTTGGTCTTGGCGAGCGCGACATTCGCTACCACGCCCGTACCGAGCAACAGCAGCAGCATTGTGCCGAAGGTTTCGGCTACAAATACTTCCAGAGACATCGTTGACTCCTCTTCCTATTCATTTATCGACGGGTGCCGCCGCCTCGACGGCACCCGTCCATTCCCCCGGCACCTGCTGCCGTTGGTGCTGCAACGCTGCGAGTGGGCAGCGGTTCGGTCGCGGAACGGCGGACGCCGCTATGCGACCAGGTTCTTGACCTCGACCCGATGGGCGTCGGCGAGGACCTGCTCGGCCATCTCGATCTCACCGGCCGCTTCGATCTCACTCCAGCCCAGCAGGGGTGCGAGCGTCTCGGCCAGTTCCGCGAGGAGTTCCTTGGTCACGAGACCCCGGAAGGCGAGTGAGGTACGGCGGATCAGGACGTCGACCAGGTGGCCGATCTGCTCGTGCTCCACCATGTAGGCGAGCTCACGGGTGCTGAGCTCCGTCGTGGACTCGAAGAGCCTGTCATCACCCTCGGTGAGGTAGTCGATGACGTCCGTGGCACGGGTTCCGTACCGGGTCAGGAGCGTCTGCACGCGGGCCTCGTCGAAGCCGGGGCGGACCCGCTGCTTGATCCAGGCACGCTCGGCGGCCGCGTCGGTGGGGAAGTCCTGTCCCCCGCCGATCGCGACTCCCGCCGTGGAGGTCTTGCGCGTCGCGCCGAGTGCGGCGAGGGTGTCGTTGGCGAGGTGCTCGGACAGGGCACGGAACGTGGTCCACTTACCGCCCACGAGGCTCAGCGTGGTCACGGAGCGACCGCCCAGCTTCTCCTCACGCTTCTCGATCCGGTAGTCGCGGGAGACGAACCCGGGCTGGGTGTCGTCGTGGCGCGGCAGGGGACGGACGCCCGAGAAGCTGTAGACAATGTCCTCGTTCGAGACCTTGATGTCCGGGAAGACGTGCCCGATCAGCTCGAAGAAGTAGTCGATCTCCTCGTCCGTGCAGACGGTCGGCTCGGTGATGTCCACATCGATGTCAGTGGTACCCACGAGCACCCGGTCCCCCATCGGGTAGATGAGTACGATGCGGCCGTCCACGTGCTCGAAGAAGATCTCGGTGCCGTTGCATGCCTTGAGCAGCTCGGGGTGGTCCAGCACGATGTGGGAGCCCTTCGTCCCGCCCATGAAGCCGGACTCCGATCCGAGCACCTTGTTGGTGCCGTCGGTCCACGCACCGGTGGCATTGACCACCACGTCGGCCTGGAAGGAGAAGGTCTCGCCGGAGAGCTCGTCCCGCAGGAGTACGCCGTCATCGGTGGTGCCGACGGCGCTCACGTAGTTGGCGGCACGGGCGGCGGGGTTCGCCACCTCTCCGTCGCGCAGCACGTCGAGCGTCAGGCGCTCGGGGTTGTGCACGGAGGCATCGAAGTAGGTCGCGGCGAACTTGATGTCCTGACGGATGTCCGGCATGGCGGCGAGCGCCTTCTTGCGACCCACGAAGGAGTGGCGGGGTACGTTACCGCCGTCGCGTGAGAAGAAGTCGTACATGGTGAGGCCGGCCTTGATGAGCACTGCGCCTCGTTCCACCTGCTTGCCCTGCTTGTGCGTCAGGAAGCGCAGGGGGGCGGAGAGAATACCCGAGAAGGTCGTGTAGATCGGGATGGTGGTCTGCAGCGGCTTCACGTAGTGGGGGGCGATCTTCATCAGGGCGTTGCGCTCGATGACCGATTCGCGGACGAGCCGGAATTCGCCGTTCTCCAGGTAGCGGATACCGCCGTGGATCATGTGCGACGACGCCCCCGAAGCACCCTGGCAGTAGTCACCGCGCTCGACGAGCGCCACATCGACGCCCTGCAGCGCGAGGTCGCGGAAAGTACCGACCCCGTTGATACCGCCACCGATCACGAGCACGGAGGCCCGGGGGTTGTCCCTGAGCTTCTGCACGACGGTGCGGATCGAAGTTGTTGTGCCTTCACCGTTGGTCCGGTCGGCTGGATTGCTCAAGGTACCTCTCCATAACGTCAATGTTGGGGTGCGCCCTGCATCACCGGTTCTTCAATGGTGTACGCAAGACCGCGGATTTGATTCTTCTGCGGAGTGGGAATAGCAGTCAACCGGATTGCACATATGTGCAGTAATAGTTCAGACTGGCGGAATGACGAGCGAGGACGAGGCGGAGCCCAACGGCCGCGGACCAGGACGCCCGGCGCGCACCAGATCACGGGAAGCCCTGCGCGCGGCGCAGATGTACTACCTCCAGGACCTCACCATGAACGCGATCGCCCGTGAACTGGGCACGTCGCGCTCCACGGTCTCCCGGTTGCTCTCCATGGCGCGCGAGACGGGACTGGTGCAGATCCAGGTGAACAACCCCTCCGATCGCGCCCCCGCCCTGGAACACCAGATACGCCGTCGTTTCGGTGTGGAGGCGCACGTGGTGCCCGTGGCCGACTCGGTCAACGACTCCGAGGTCCTCGACCGCGTAGCCATCCAGGCGGCGCGCACCATCGGGCCCCTCGTCGACTCCAATGCGATCATCGGCGTTGCGTGGGGTTCCACCATCAGCGCCGTCAGCCACCACCTGACACGCAAGCAGACCCACGACAGCACGATCGTGCAACTCAACGGCGCGGGTAACACCCAGACCACGGGCATCACGTACGCCAGTGAGATCCTGCGCAGCTTCGGTCAGGCGTACGGCACACGCGTGGAACAGTTCCCCGTGCCGGCGTTCTTCGACCACGCCACCACCAAGACGGCGATGTGGGAGGAGCGGAGCGTCCGCCGCATCCTCGACCTGCAGGGGCGCATGACCATGGCGATCTTCGGCGTAGGGTCCATCGACGCGGACATCCCGAGCCACGTGTACAGCGGCGGATATCTGGACCGTGGCGACCTCGCGACCCTCGAACGGGACGAGGTGGTGGGCGACGTGGCCACGATGTTCTTCCGCGGGGACGGTACACACCTCGACATAGAGCTCAACCAGCGCAGCACCGGGCCGGACCTCGGGAAGCTCACGAAGGTCCGACGCCGGATCTGCGTCGTCTCGGGCGAGTCGAAGATCAACGGTCTCCGAGGCGCGCTCGCAGCGGGGCTGGCGACCGATCTCATCCTCGACGAAGGATCCGCACGGCGGCTCGTCCACGAATGACGCCGCGCCGGCAACCTGCGCGGGCGCGCCGTCGTCGTTCCCGGATCACCATGGACACCGCGGGTGGGACCAGTGGGCTCGAGCCCCGTTCACCCGCGGAGGGTTGACCGGGCGGGGGACGCCGTCTCGGTAGAGTTCCCCCATGAGTTCCTCCCTCCCCCGTGCCACCCTCGCCGACGGCGCGGCCATCGACGTCATCGGGTACGGCGTCTACAAGGTTCCCCCCGCCGACACCGCTGCCCTCTGCTCGACCGCCCTCGACGTCGGCTACCGCCTGCTCGACACCGCCTCCCTGTACGGCAACGAGGGCGGGGTGGGTTCCGCAGCACGCGCTCACCTGGACACCGCGGACCGGGACGACCTGTTCGTCACCTCCAAGGTGTGGAACGACGACCACGGGTACGACGCGACGCTTCGCGCCTTCGACACCAGCATGAGCCTCCTGGGTCTCGACCGCCTCGACCTGTACCTCATCCACTGGCCCTGCGCGTCGAAGGACCTGTACGTGGAGACCTGGCGGGCTCTCGAACGCCTGCAGGCCGACGGGCGGGTGCGTTCCATCGGCGTGTCCAACTTCCAGCAGGCACACCTGGAGCGACTCCTGGCCGAGACGGGGGTGGTCCCGGTACTGAACCAGATCGAGGTGCACCCCTACCTGCAGCAGCGGGACCTACGGGACTTCCACCGGCGGCACAGCATCGCCACGCAGGCCTGGAGCCCACTCGGCCGCGGCAACGTGCTCGAGGACGCCGTCATCGACCGGATCGCCGCCGGGCTCGGGCGTACGCCTGCGCAGGTGATCCTGCGATGGCACTTCCAGCACGACATCCTCACGATCCCGAAAGCCAGTTCCCGCGAGCGCATCAGCTCCAACCTCGACATCTTCGGGTTCGAGCTGGACGACGCCGCCATGGCAGCGATCGACGCCCTGGACCGGGACCAGCGCTTCGGCTCGCACCCCGACCGGGTGGGGTGATGCGGCACGCCGTCGTCCGCAGCTTCGCCCACGACGGGACGCTGCAGCGGGTGTGGGACTACCCTCCGGTGCCGGACGACGGGTCGGTGGTGGAGCGGACGCTGGTCCTGGTGCACGGGTTCCGCGGGGATCACCACGGACTGCTGCGCTTCGTCGAGGAGCTGCCCGGTCACCGCATCATCCTGCCGGATCTACCCGGCTTCGGTCAGGGCCAGCAGCTGCACGGCAGGCACGACGTCGGAGCCTACGCACGCTTCATCGCGGAGTGCGTGCGCCGGTTCGCACCGGGACCCCGCGTGCTGCTCGGGCATTCCTTCGGGTCGATCATCGCCGCCGAGGCGGTGGCCGCGGATCCCCGCCTCGCCACGGCGCTGGTGCTCGTCAACCCCATCAGCGCTCCGGCGCTCGAGGGCCCGAGCCGCGTCGCATCGCGGATCGCGGAGGGCTACTACGTTGCAGCGGACAGGCTTCCCGAGGCCGCCGGGCGCGCCCTCCTCGCCCATCCGGTGATCGTCCGTGCCATGAGCATCTTCATGGCCAAGACCAGGAACCGGCCCCTCCGGCGCTGGATCCACGGTCAGCACGCCAGTTACTTCAGTGCCTTCGCCAGCCGTCGGGTGGTCCTGGAAGCATTCCGCGCATCCATCTCCGGGACCGTCAGGGACCGCGCGGCCGAGCTCGACCTGCCCGTCCTTCTCATCGCCGCGGAACTGGACGACATCGGATCCGTCGAGAGCCAGCGACTGCTGGCGGCGATGATGCCGGACGTCACCCTCGAGGTCATCCCGGCGGTGGGTCACCTGGTGCACTACGAGAAACCGCGCGAGGCCGCCCGCCTCATCGAGAACTTCCTGGAGGAGCACCCGGCATGAGGATCCTGTTCGACGCCCGCTTCACACGCACCGATCACCATGACGGCATCAGCCGTTATGGTGCCAGTCTGATCGCCGCGCTCGCGGAGACGGACGACGTCGTCATGCTCATCTGCGATCCGAGGCAGCTCGCACTCCTGCCGGAGGTACCGTACGTCCGCATCAGCAGCCCGCTCTCCCCCGTCGAGCTGTTCGTCGCGCGTCGGCTCAATCGGCTCCGTCCCGACGTCGTCGTGTGTCCCATGCAGACCATGGGGTCGTGGGGCAGGCGGTACCCCCTCGTGCTGACACTGCACGACCTGATCTACTACGAGAACCCGACGCCGCCGTCCTCCCTGCCACTGCCGGTCCGGCTGCTGTGGCGGCTGTACCACCTGGCCTACTGGCCGCAGCGGCTGCTGCTCGACCGGGCGGACGTCGTCGCGACGATCTCGGCGACCACCGCGGGGCTCATCCGGAAACACCGACTCACCCGCCGGCCCGTCCTGCTGGTGGGAAACGCGCCGCAGCCCACCGTGCGTCGTCGGAACCCCGACGCAGCCCGCTCGTCGGCGCTGCTCTACATGGGGTCCTTCATGCCCTACAAG
>JASLBS010000194.1 GCA_030146405.1 Arthrobacter sp. | reverse complement strand
ACACGCGGGCTCCGGCCGACCCGGCTGGTCACGCTGGTGCTGCCGTCCGGTGGCCGTCGCGGGAGCGTGCGAAGCCCTCTCAGCCGTCCGCGGTCCCCGCGGGAGCTGATGTGCGGCGCCGATGGACGGCGACTATTGTTGACGGGTGACTACCCCCGAGAACGGCTCCGAACACCGCCCGGTCCTCGTCGTGGACTACGGCGCGCAGTACGCCCAGCTGATCGCCCGGCGCGTCCGTGAAGCCGATGTCTACTCCGAGATCGTGCCGCACACGCTCAGCACGCAGGAGATCCTCGCGAAGAACCCCCGGGCGATCATCCTCTCCGGTGGTCCCTCCAGCGTCTATGCCGAGGGTGCCCCCACCGTGGAGCCCGCGCTGTTCGACGCCGGCGTGCCCGTCCTCGGAATCTGCTACGGATTCCAGGCGATGGCCTCCGTGCTCGGTGGCACCGTGGCCAAGACCGGCCTGAGGGAGTACGGCTCCACCGACGTCCGCTCCGACGGCGAATCCCGATCGATCCTGAGCGGTACGCCGAACCAGCAGAATGCCTGGATGAGCCATGGCGACAGCGTGCAGGCCGCCCCGGAGGGCTTCGAGGTGCTCGCCAGCACGGCCGGTGCCCCCGTAGCCGCCTTCGCCGATGAGGAGCGGGGCCTCTACGGCGTGCAGTGGCACCCCGAGGTCAAGCACTCCGAGCACGGCCAGACCGTCATCGAGAACTTCCTCTTCAAGGGGGCACGGCTGGAGCGGGACTGGACCACGCGGGACATCCTCGAGGAACAGATCGAGCGGATCCGCGAGCAGATCGGGGACTCCCGGGTGATCTGCGGGCTCTCCGGTGGAGTGGACTCGGCCGTCGCCGCGGCGCTCGTCCAGCGTGCGGTCGGCAACCAGCTCACCTGCGTCTTCGTGGACCACGGGCTCCTCCGCGAGGGCGAGGCGGAACAGGTGGAACGCGACTTCGTCTCCGCCACCGGGGTGAAGCTCTACGTGGCGAACGAGCAGAAGCGATTCCTCGAAGCGCTCGCCGGGGTCTCCGATCCGGAGACCAAGCGCAAGATCATCGGCCGCGAATTCATCCGGGCCTTCGAGGAGGCAGAACGCGCCATCGTGCGTGAGGCGGCCGCCGACGGCGAGCCCATCCGCTTCCTGGTGCAGGGAACGCTCTACCCCGACGTCGTCGAGTCCGGTGGCGGTGAGGGAGCGGCGAACATCAAGAGCCACCACAATGTGGGAGGCCTCCCGGAGGACCTCCAGTTCGAACTCGTCGAGCCGCTGCGTGCCCTCTTCAAGGACGAGGTGCGCGCCGTCGGAGCGCAGCTCGGCCTGCCGGCAGAGATCGTGGGACGCCAGCCCTTCCCTGGTCCGGGCCTCGGTATCCGGATCGTCGGCGACATCACCCAGGAACGCCTCGAGCTCCTGCGGAAGGCCGACGCCATCGCACGGGCGGAGCTCACGGCCGCCGGCCTCGACAACGAGGTGTGGCAGATGCCGGTGGTCCTCCTCGCGGACGTACGGAGCGTGGGGGTCCAGGGTGACGGGCGCACGTACGGGCACCCGATCGTCCTGCGCCCGGTGTCCAGCGAGGACGCCATGACGGCGGACTGGTCACGCCTGCCGTACGATCTCCTGGCCAGGATCTCGAACCGCATCACCAACGAGGTGGACGGCGTCAACCGGGTAGTGCTCGACGTGACGAGCAAGCCACCCGGAACCATCGAATGGGAGTAGACGGATTCCGGAGGGGGTTCAACCCCCTCCGGTCCGTCCGGGCCGCGTTGCTATCCGCGGGGTCCGATCGCTTTTCGGATAGCTTGGAAGACATGCCAATCTGGTCGAGATCAGCACGAGACAATGTAGGGAAGAAGGCGATCGTGCCAGAGCAGGATCCTCGGGATGCGGTAGAGACACCGAGGGACCGACCTCAGGAGAACGAGCAGGGCTCCCGACCACAGGCGCAGCAGACGGAATCGTCGCAGCAGCCTGAACCGTCGCAGCAGACGGGGCACCCGCAGCGGCAGCAGCCCGCGCCGTCGGCCCCGTCCTCCGACGAATCCTCAGCACAGGACTTCCTCGAGCCCTGGCTCGACGGCCTCGGCCCGCAGGCGAGCGGTGACACACTGCTCCACTTCCGCCCCTCCGCCGGAACGAGCATCGACCTGACGCACGCGCACCCCTCCGGTCTCGCGCAGATGATGGCAGGGCGCCGCACGCGTCTGTCCACCCTGCTGCGCGACCCCGTCCAGTACAGCGCGGCCAAAGCCGCAGCGCGCGTGCTCCGCGCGAAGATCTTCGAACTCGGGACCGAGCGGGGTATCGACGTCGGCTACCTCGCGGCGGGTACGGCGAGCTGGCGGGTGCAGGACGCCACCGGCCGGTCCGAGACGCTGAACGCACCGGTGCTCCTCACGGCGGTGTCCCTGACGGTGCACCCCTCCCAGGACGACTACGAACTGCAGATCACGGAGCAGGCGAGGATGAACCCGGCCCTCGTCCGTCACCTGCGCCACCATCAGGGACTCGATCTCGATCCCGTGGCCATCGCCCGGTTGGCCTACGGCACGGCACGTTTCGACCCGCACCCCGTCCTCGAACGTATGCGCATCCTGAGCGCGGGCGTGCGCGGCATGTCCGTGGAGCACCGTGTCCTCGCGGCGACGTTCGCCGACCTCGCCGGAGTCAAGGGTGATCCTGCACTCCGACCGGACCATCCCGTCCTCTCGGCGCTCATGGCGGCGGCCCGGGACGATGCCCATGGTGCAGCGACCCTCGCCTCGGCGGGTGAGAAGCTCTCCTTCCCGCGGGCCGACGAACGCGATCCGGCCGAGGAACTGCTGATCCTCGACGCCGACCGCGCGCAGCAGGACGTCCTCGATCTCGCGTCCGCGGGTGTGAGCCTCGTGGTCGCCACCCCGCCCGGCACGGGTCAGACGCAGACCGCCCTCAACGTCGCCGCGCGTGCCGCTGCTGCAGGGCGGCGTGTGGTGGTCGCTGCGGAGCGCCGCGGCACCCTCAACGAGTTCGTGCAGGACCTGGAAAAACTGGACCTCGGATCCCTCGTGCTCCAGGTCGGCAGCCAGACCGGCCCCGCGCAACTCCGCGAAGCCGTGGTCCGGGCCCTCGTGAGGAACGAGAAATCGACCGAACCGGAGCTCGGGAACCTGCACTCCACGCTCACCGGGCACCGTTACCAGCTTCTGGAACACGTGCGGAGTCTGCACAACATCCGCAGCCGCTGGGGTTGTTCCCCCTACCAGGCGATGCAGTCCCTCGCAGGCCTCACTGCCCTCGACCCCGCGCCGTCCACCACGGTGCGCCTCAAACGGAGCGTCCTCGACTCCATCGCCGACCGCAGGGAGCTGACCGAACGCCTCCAGCGCACCGCCGAGCTGGGGAGTTTCAGCAGGGCCTCCACCGAGAGTCCTTGGTACGGCGCCCAGCTGTTGAACCGGAAGGAGACGCAGCACGCGCATGTACTCGCGAAGCAGCTCTCCACCGAAATCCCCGCACTCCGCGGTGAGGTGCAGCGCGTCGCGGAGCACTCGCACATCGCCCTCGGCGGGACCTTCAGGGAGTGGGGCGAGCAGCTGGAACTCCTCGTGGCGGTCCGCGAGAGCCTCGACAAGTTCACGGCGGACATCTTCGACCGCCCGGTCACGGATCTCATCTCCTCCACAGCGCCGTCGTCCTGGCGGAAGGAACGGGAGATCGAGATGAGCTCGATGACGCGGTCCAGGTTGCGCCGCGTGGCCAAGGAGTACATCCGCCCCGGTGTGCACATCTCCGATCTCCATACCTCGCTCCTCGAGGTCCAGCAGCAGCGGACGCGGTGGAGCCGCTACGCACTGAGCGAGCAGCACCCGTCGGTGCCCGAAGGCCTCGCCGAGATCCACGCCTCCTACCGGGCGGTGGAGGTGCGGCTCGACGAGCTGACCTCGATCCTCCGTTCCACCAGCGGCCGACCGGATCTCGGCGCCCTGGATCTCGATGCTCTCGAGTCCCTGCTGGAGAGCCTCGCGGCCGACAGCGAGACCCTGGAGACGCTGCCCGAGCGGACGCTCCTGATGGACGAGATGCGTGAGCAGGGACTCGGCGAACTCCTGGACGATCTCGCGGATCGCGAAGTGGCCGCGGACCGCGTGGGCCAGGAACTCGAACTCGCGTGGTGGCAGTCCGCCCTCGAGGCGATGATCAGCGGGGACGACTACCTCGCGATGTCGGACGGCGACAGCCTGCGGAAGCTCGAGTCGGAGTACCGTCTCGCGGACGACGCGCACATCGCGTCGGGACCCGCCCGGATCAGGTGGGCTCTGGCCGAGCGCTGGCGCGCGGCCGTGGCCACCCACCCGGCCGATGCCGAACGGCTCCGCGAGGAGCTGAAGGGTGGCTCCCTGACCCTCGAGGTCTTCACCCGCCTCCACCGGGACCTCACCTCCTCGCTCCTCCCCATCTGGGCCGTCAGCCCGCTCACCGTGCGTGGCACCGTGCCCGATCGCCACCGGTTCGACACCGCGGTGATCCTCGACGGCGAGTCGATGTCGCTGCAGAGCGCGGTCCCCTGCGTGGCGCGCTCGGCACAGGTGATCGTCTTCGGCGACGACCGGCTTGCCGCTCCTACGCGATTCAGTATCGAGGTGCAGTCGGCCGATCGTGCCTCCACCCTCGAGGCACTGCCGAGTGCCTTCGATTCGCTGCGCCGGATCCTGCCGATCAGGGGCCTGAACCAGATCTACCGTGGCGTCGATCGCAGCCTCGACACCTACCTCAGCGACTCCTTCTACGGTGGCCAGCTCTCGCGGCTTCCGCAGGCCTCGGAGGTGACCGGGGAGGGCCGGGGGCTCGTGGTGGAGTACCTGCCGAACGGTACGGGGATGCCGAGCTCGGAGCACGACGGCGTGGAGAGCGTGGACGTCGAGGTCAAGCGGGTGGTCGAGCTGGTGTTCGAGCACATCCGTCGCCGCCCGAACTCCTCCCTCGCCGTGGTGACCGCCAGTACGCGGCACGCCGCACGGGTGGGGGAGGCCATCCGGCTGCAGATGACGCAGTTCCCCTGGGCCTCGGGCTTCTTCACCCCCGGGCGGGAAGCATTCCGTGTGGTGCCGGTGGAGCGCGCCGGTGGCCTGGTCCGCGACGACATCATCTTCTCCCTCGGATTCGGCAGGACCCCGCACGGGCGTACCCTGCACACCTTCGGACCGCTGTCCGGTCCCGACGGCCGGCGCCACTTCGTCATGGCGATGACCCGGGCACGCAGGCTGCTGCACGTCCTGACTTGCTTCCAGCCCTCCGATCTTGATCCCGAACGCCTCACCACCGGGGCTACGGACTTCTTCGAGCTGCTCCAGCGTGAGCTCGGCGGCAGCGCACAGGCGCCCGCCCCGACGTCCACCGGGAACGAGGACCCCCTCGTGGCGGACCTCGTGGATCGCCTGCGTCATCGCGGCGCGGAAGTGCAGGACCACTACGCGGGCGTGCTGGACATCGTCGCGGTGCGGCCGGCGGATCTTCGGACGGACGGCAGCGCCGCCGCAGTGCAGGACGAGCGCCCGGCGCCCCTGGCCATCGAGTCGGACGGCACCCCGCGGTACGGTGCGATGTCGGTCCGCGAGCGGAGCAGGCTCCGCCCGCAGGTGCTCGAGCGGATGGGCTGGCGGTACATGCCGCTCTGGACCATCGAGGTCTTCACCGATCCTGACGGCTGCGCCGAACGGGCCGCAGGCCTGATCGGTCTGCCGCCACGTGAGACCTCGGACCACCCCCGCACACGGAAGGATGCCGCCAGGATGCGGAAGGACGAGCAGCACCCGGACCGCGGGATCAACGTGGGTCAGGAGGACGACGCTGCTCCGGCGGTTCCCCGTCTGGCAGGGGAGGACTCTCCGAGGGCCTGGGGTGATTCCGAGGACAATCACGACGAATGGCTCCGGGAGCAGCGTCCGCCGCACTGGGGCTGAGCCTGGCGGGTCGGGCGAGCCGGTAGGACTCACTGGCCGCTGGTCAGGATGAGGTGGACGTCCCCCGAACTCGAGGCGCCGGCCAGTGACGCCGCGTCCTCGGGGCCGGCGGCGACGACCACGAGACCACTCTCGTCGCCTCCGCCGGACCACATGCCACCGGTACCGGTTCCGGCCGGCGCGATCCAGAGGACCGGGGCGGAGCGCGCGAGCACCGTGGAGTCGGCGGCGACGTCGTAGCCGTTCCCGGTCCGGAGGATCACGTCCACGAGTTGACCCGGCGCGAGGATCCGGACCGTGCTGGGGTCGGCAGGCCGGAGGGGCACGGCCACGGTGCCCGGCGCAGTCCCCGTCAGCAGCCCCTCTCCGACGACCGCGGTGGGCGGCAGCGGGAACCCCTTCGGAAGCGGAACCGCGAGCTGTTGACCCACCACCTCGCCCGGGTGATCGAAACCATGGTCCGCCACGACCTCCACCGGTAATTCGACCACGCTGAGATCGGACTCGGTGAGGACGGTACCCACGGCCAGGTCCCGGGAGGCGCTGACAACCGCAGTGGTGCTGGAGTCCCCGACCAGGGACTCGACAGCGATCCCTGCGGCAGCGCAGAACAGCAGGCAGGCGATGAGGCGTTTGCGTCGATGCAGCATGCGGCGCAGGCGGTGGGCCGGCGGTGTGCCCTGCTGGCGGCTTCTGGGATCCATGCGTCCACCCTAGGAAGCGCGGAACTCCTGCCCTTCCTAGGGTGGACTATGTGGACATCCGCCCATGCTGAGTCCTCGGTCCCTCGTCACCCATCGGGGTGAGGGAGGGCGCGGTGGATCAGGAGGTGGTCGAGCTCTTACCGGATGAGGTCGCGGAGGCTGCCGGGGTGGATGAGGATGACGTGGAGGAGGACGCCTTGGCGGGTGTACCGGAGGCTTCCTTCTTCGACTCCGTACCCGGCGACGTCGACGATGGCGACGATCCGGCCTCTGAGCTCGTGGAGGTGGCGCGCGAATCGTTGCGGTAGAAACCGGACCCCTTGAACACGACCCCTACGCTGTTGAACTTCTTGCGGAGGGCACCACCGCACTCGGGGCACACCGTGAGCGAGTCGTCGGAGAACGACTGCTGGATGTCGAAGGCGTGGCCGCAGTCCTTGCAGGCATAGGCGTACATGGGCATGAAGATCCTCCTGGAGGGCGTCGGAACTCCCCGGAGGCCGGCGCGATCGAGTCTGCTGCTGGCACTCTCCAAGGTCGAGTGCCAGTCTACACCCGGATGCGGCGTCACCGTCCGACGGGCTCGTTCACTCCGAGGGCACCCGGAAGAATCCGTCGGGGGTGAAGGCGCCCGACACCCGCTGGTCCCACGGCTCGACCGGCACGGCCCCGGCAGGCAACAGCTCGGAGCGGTACACCACGGCGAGGCGGGGAAAGGCGCCGACTTCATCGATGGGGTGCTGCGCCAGGAGCCGGTCGTAGTATCCGCCGCCCTGTCCCACGCGGTTGCCCTTTTCGTCGATACCGAGTGCGGGCACGAGCATGAGCGCGACGTTCGGCAGGTCGACGAAGGCATGGCGGGGACCGGTCGGCTCGTCCACGGGGGCGCGTACCGAGCGCTGCAGCACATCCCCGGGACCCCAGAAGGCCCAGGACAGCCGGTGGTCCGGCTCACACACCGGGAGCACGACCCGGAAACCGAGGCCGTGCAGGTCCGCGAGGATCGGCGCGGTGTCGGGCTCCGGTGGGACACCGAGGTACGCGGCGATGATCGGGGAACCGGAACCGGAACCGGAACCGACGGCGTCGTGCTCCCCGGTGCCGCGACGGTGGGTGGGCAGGGCGTCGCGCACATGCTCCACGATGCTGCGCCGAAGCTTCTCCGATTGCTCGCGCCGGTCCTCGGGCGCGAGGGAGGCGCGCGCCGAACCCAGGGAGATGCGCAACGCGGACTTGGCAGGATCACGAGGAAAGGACATCACGTCACCATTGTGCGCATCAGCGCAGTTGGAGGGTGGGTCTTATGTAGTGTGGTGCCCATGAATCTGCAATCACGCGTGACGAAGGCTGTCATCCCCGCCGCCGGCCTGGGAACCCGTTTCCTGCCCGCCACCAAGGCGATGCCCAAGGAAATGCTGCCCGTCGTCGACAAGCCCGCCATCCAGTACGTCGTCCAGGAGGCCGTTGATGCCGGGCTGTCCGACGTCCTGATGATCACCGGACGCAACAAGCGCGCCCTGGAGGACCACTTCGACCGTGTGCCCTTCATCGAGCAGACGCTCGAGGCGAAGGGGGACCTCGACAAGCTCGCGGCCGTGCGCCGCCCCTCGGAGCTCGGTGACATCCACTACCTGCGCCAGGGTGATCCCAAGGGCCTCGGCCACGCGGTGCTCCGGGCCAAGCTGCACGTGGGCGACGAGCCGTTCGCCGTGCTCCTCGGTGATGACCTCATCGACGAACGCGATCCGCTGCTCAGAACGATGATCGAGGTGCAGGCTCGGACGGGTGGCTCGGTGATCGGCCTGATCGAGGTGGACCCCGAGCAGATCAGCTCCTACGGATGCGCCGACATCACCGAGGTCGACGGCGAGGACCACGTCCGCGTCAATTCGCTCGTCGAGAAGCCCTCGGTCGAGGACGCGCCGTCGAACCTCGCCCTGATCGGACGCTACGTGCTCCACCCGCGTGTCTTCGACGTGCTCGAGACCACGGCGCCGGGCCGCGGCGACGAGATCCAGCTCACGGATGCTCTGCAGACCCTGGCCGCCGCCGAGGGCGAGGGTGCCGGCGTGTACGGCGTCGTCTTCCGCGGCCGCCGCTACGACACCGGTGACAAGCTGAGCTACCTGAAGGCCGTGGTGACGCTGGCCTCCGAGCGCGAGGACCTCGGGCCGGACCTCCGGGCCTGGATCAAGGATTTCAGCAAGAACATCGCGGACTAGCACGTCGTGTGGTCGGCGAGCAGCTGGCCCGTGACCCTCAGGGCCGGATCACTGGCCCTGAGGCCCATCCGTCACAGGGACAAGCCAGCATGGACTGCGGTACGGCACCGTAATGCCCGCTGGCTTGCCCCCTGGGAAGCATCGAATCCTGACCCCGAGGGCTTCCTCCCCACCTTCCACCAGATGGTGCGGTCCCTCGCGGCACAGGCCCGGGCGGGTTCCGCGCTGCCCTTCGTGATCGTGGAGCAGCAGGCGACCGGCAGGGAGCAGCTCGTGGGACAGCTCACGGTCTCGAGCATCACGTGGGGATCCGCCATGACAGCCACGCTCGGTTACTGGGTGGATTCCCAGCGGGCCGGCCGCGGTATCGCACCCACCGCCGTGGCGATCGCCACCGATTACTGCTTCGGCGAACTGGGGCTGCATCGGATGGAGATCAACATCCGCCCGGAGAACCGACCCAGCCTGCGCGTGGTGGAGAAGTTGCACTTCCGGGACGAGGGCCTGCGTCCTCGATACCTGCACATCGCCGGGCAGTGGGCCGATCACAGGAGTTTCGCGCTGACGGCGGAAGAGGTTCCGCGAGGGCTCCTGACCCCCTGGCTGGAGGAATCCGGGCAGGATCGTCCGGAAAGCGGGAGTTGAATTCCTGCCGGAGCATATTGGCGGCCGACACACCGAGAGTAATACGGGCGGCAGCCCGGCTCTGCTCCTACCGTTCTAGATGTGGCCATCTCAGTGGACAGCTCATTGGTGCTCGCCGCGATCGTGGGATTGTGGCTCGTATGGGTGGCGCCCTTCGTCCTTCGGCGGACACTCCGGGCCACACCCGGTAGAGCACGACGATCACCGACAGCAGGGGCCACCGGCCCCATGGGGAGCATGATGAAGACGACAGTGCCACAGGAGCAGGACGGCTCCGGGCTGCCCCGGGCCCTGGCCCGAGCAGCAGATGATATGCAGGGTGCCCCGTTCCGACCCCGCTGGGGGCGTATCGCCGTCGCACTCCTGGGGATCGCAGCTCTCTGCGGAGCCCTCGTCACAGCGGTACTCGCAATGATCGGCATGGTTCCCCTCCTCGTCCCGCTCGTCCTCGCTGCCGTGACGGTCGCCGCCGTCGGGACTCTCCGGGCACTGGCGATCCGCAGCAGGCGGGCGCGCGTCGACCGGGCCTTCGCCGAGGCCATGGCCCCGGCGCAGTTCGTGGAACCGCAGCCCGTCGCACCTCCGCTGCCCGTTCGTCCGCAGCGCCCCACTGTCCTGTTCGACGCCGAGGAGACGGCGCCCCGGCAGGTGAGTCCCATGGAGCTGCGGACCGCGGCCCTCTCGAATGCTCATGGTTCATCGGTGGTGGACGTGCGGGCGGACATCAGCGCGCACACCGGGCCCGCGCGGTCCACGGGCTGGGCCCCGGTCGAGGTTCCGAGGCCCACCTACGTGGCTTCGCCCAAGGCCGAGCGTCAGGCACCTGCGCCGCTGGATCTGCCCGAGGCGCCGAAGGCCCAGACGAGGACCCCGATCAAGGCCGCCGAAGCTGCTGCCCGCAGGGCGGAGTCCGGCGATGCGGCCGAAACCCCCGAGCCCACAGCGGGTCGGATCGACCTCGACAACGTGCTGCAGCGGCGCCGGGCCTAGGACTCGGGCCGCCCGTAGAGGGTGGGCCTGGAAGTAGTGAGTACCTCCTACTGCGTCGTGACGCGGGTGGCCATCCGGAGCACAGGGGTTCCTGCCACCTCGTCCAGAGCGAGCGCGACCTCCACGGCCACCCCTGCGAGGGAGGTCAGGTGCGTGCCCCCGCAGGGGATCTCGGCCCGTTGACCGGGGAGATCGCACACCCATCGGCGGCGGTCCGTCAGGCCCGGGCCGTCGGCCTCGATCCTGATCGCTGCGTCGGTAGCGGTCCATTCCGCGAGCGTCGCATTCACCGCGGTGGCCGTGGCGTCGGTGTCGAAATCCTCGAGCGAGAAACCCTTGCGGCGCAGGGACTTACCGAGCCGGTAGGCGTCCGCCGAGCCGAACTCGCCGATGGTCGTGGTGTCGATCGCGAGGGCGTCGAAGTTCGGGGCTCCCAGCGCGTCGGGAGCCACCTCCTTCTTCCAGCGTCCCGTGAGTGCCCGGTTGAGGGCGAGGGACGCCAGATGGCAGCCCGTGTGCCCCGCTGAGACAGCCGCACGGTGGTCCGCGTCCACCCGGGTGACGACGTCGTCGCCCTCCGCCGGGCCGTTCCCCTCGAGCACGTGCACCACCACGAACGCCCAGCCCTCCGTGCCCTTGCGCACCGGGGCCTCGGCGCCGAGATACAGGGTCGTGCCGTCGGTGGCTCCCACGAGGCAGTCGACCACGGGCCAGCGGGAGGTGCCCGAGACGAGCTCCCCGCGATCGGCGCCCTGGTCCGGCCAGGCATGATCGACGGGATGGAAGGCGCTGGTGTCCAGCAGGACGGCGAGCCGGCCGTCCTCCCTCGATTCCACGTGGAGCACCCGGGACGTGGTCTCGGTAGCCCCCTGCGGGTAGGTGACAGCGGTGTCGGTGCTCGGCAGGGCCATGGTGCTCCTCGTGGGTCAGGCGTCGGCGGGCCGCTGCGTGAGGCGTTCCAGCAGCGGTTCGGTGCGGTAGGGGATGTGTTCGTGCAGTGCGAGGACCGTCTCCGTCCGGATGACTCCCTTGATCTTGAGGACGCCCCGCAGACAGGACTGCAGGTGGTGCGTGTCGGTGGCCGCCACCCGGCACCAGACGTCACCCCGGCCGGAGATCTCATGCACCTCCAGCACCTGGTGCAGGGTGCGCAGCGCGGCGATGACGCCGTCGAGCTCCCGGTGGGCCACCTCGATGGTGATGAAGGCGATGACGTCATAGCCGACCGCTTCCAGATCAAGTTCCCTGCCGCTGTGGCGGAGGGTTCCTGCGCGGAGGAGCCGCCGAATGCGGCTCTGCGCGGTATTGCGGGCGATCCCGAGCAGTTCGCTCAACTCGCTCACCTGTGCACGGGGATCCCTGACGAGTTCGAGGAGGAGACGGAGGTCGAGGTGGTCCAGACTGCTCATAAAGGTCACTCTCCATCAATCGGTGCAGCTCGTGTTGCGCACAGCGCTCAAATAGGCACCCGATGACACTGCAGGGCGGTCAACCGGCTCCATCCTATAGTCAGCCGGGAGCAAGCGCGCCGGATATGCCGCCGATCAGCAGGAGGGGTGCAATGAGCGTCATCGACGAGTTCCGGATGAGACCCTCCCCGGTCCGGGACCGGAGCTGGGACGCCTCGCTGGCCGTCCGCCTCGCCCTCGCGGTGACGGTGATTTCCACGCTCCTCATCGGTGCGAACCTCGCCACCCCGATCTACCCGCTGATCCAGGCCGACCTCGGGTTGTCGCCCTTCGCCGTGACGGTGGCCTTCACCTCCTACGTGGTGGCGCTCATCGGCGGGCTCCTGCTGACCGGCCACTGGTCGGACCACATCGGCCGCCGCGCCGCCCTGGTCCTCGCGGTGCTGCTCGGCCTGCTCGGAGCCGCCTGTTTCGCCCTCGCCACCTCGCTGTCCCTCCTGGCGGTCGGGCGGATGCTCCAGGGTGGTGCCGTGGCGCTCGCCACGGGAGCCAGCGCGGCCGCCCTGCGTGATCTGCTGCCCACCCGGCCGGAGTGGGCCTCGCGCTTCACGCTGCTCGCCTCCGCCGGGGGAGTGGCGGCCGGCCCCGTGATCGGCGGGCTCCTCTCCCTCCTGCCCGTTCCCACGCGGACGCCCTTCCTCGTGTACCTCGTGGTGCTCGCGAGTCTGCTGGTCCCGCTCCTGCTGCTCCGTGCACGGCCCGCCATCAAGCAGGCGGCCGCGAACAATCCGCTGGCCGCGCTCCGGCCCCGCCTGCCGGCCGTGTCCCGGGATGCGCGCCGCTCGTTCCTCACCGCCGCCACGATCGGTTTCCTCAGCTTCGCCGTCTTCGGCTTCACGCTGAGCCTCGCCCCCACCTGGTTCGCGAGTATCGCCGGCACCTCCTCCCGCCCGCTGATCGGGCTGCTCGCGGCGCTCGTGCTCGGCGCCTCGGCCGTCAGCCAGCTCCTCTCCCCGCGCGGCCGTTTCGTGGTGCCGCTGGGCCTGAGCGCCATGGCGCTCGGTGTGGGTTTCCTGCCGGTGGCCCAGATCAGCGGCAGCCTGCCGATCCTCGTATCAGTGTGCCTCCTGGCCGGGTTCGGCCAGGGCATGGCCTTCCGCGTGGTGTTCAACGAGGTCTCCCTCAAGGTGGCCCCGGCACTGCACGCCCAGACGGTCAGCGCCGTGTACGTGATCACCTACCTCGGCAGCGCCGTCCCGGTACTGGGGCTCGGCGCCGCGGCCGGGATCTGGGGACTCGATGCCTCGGTCACCGTGTTCGCGCTCGCCGTCTCCACCGCGTGCGCGGCTCTCGCGGTGGGCTCGTTCGTCCAGCGCTCCCGTTCCAGGGGCTGAGCACTGTCCGTCCTGCGGTTTGTAGGCTGGTCGCATGACTCCCACCGGCGTACCGCACCCCTCGGACGGATCCTCCCACGGCTCGTCCCCGCGGGCCGCCGGAGCGGAGGTCGACCGCGTCGTCGTCGGCCTGGACATCGGTGGTTCCAAGACGCACGGAGCGCTGTGGCGCGACGGCGTGCTCGTCGGCGAGGCACGTGCCGGAAGCGCCAACGTGCAGAACGTGAGTCCCGATGAAGCGGGAGCGCATCTGGGGGAACTCTTCGACCGGTTGGTCGGCAGCGATGGTGTGCAGGCGCTGACCCGCGTGATCGCCGGTTCCGGCGGCGTGGACACGGCCGACGACGCCGGGAGCCTCCGCGCCCTGATAGCACCCCGCGCACCGGAGGCGAGGATCGAGATCGTCCACGACACCCGGTTGATCCTCGCCGCCGGAGGAGCGAGGACCGGTATCGCCGTGATCGCCGGCACGGGCTCCGTGGCCTGGGGGATCGACGCCGACGGGAGACAAGCGCGCTCGGGCGGCTGGGGGTACCTGCTCGGTGACGAGGGCAGCGGCTACTGGTTGGCCCGGGAAGCGGTACGCAGAGCCCTCCACCGCCACGATCTCGGGAAGCAGCCCGATTTCCTCGACACGGAGGTCCTGGCGCTCAACGGGGTGCACCTGCCCACCGAACTGATCTCGCTCTTCCATTCGGGAGCCGGCCGCACCTACTGGGCGGCGCAGTCCAGTGCGGTCTTCGACGCTGCCCGCTCGGGACACGAGGAGGCCGCAGCCCTGATCGACCGGGCAGCTGCCGACCTCACGGGACTCGTGCAGGACGTCGTGGCGGTGATCGGCATCCCCGGCCCCGTGGTGCTCGGCGGCGGACTCGCGATGCACCAGCGGGACCTCCAGGAACGCCTCCGTCAGCGACTCGGCGATGCCGGTGCAACGGACCTCGTCTTCCTGGACCAGGAACCCGTGATGGGCGCCCCGTTCCTCGCCACCATGCTTTCGGAAGTCGATCGGTAACAGCACCCACGCCCAGCGACATGCACCCGGGCCCACCCTTCTGCCGTGCCTGACCCGTACTCAGGGTTACACTCGGAAGCTCCGACAGCTTGAACTGACTGCTGAGCATGCCGCTCAGCAGGAATCCAGACGGCAAGCCGGAGCCACAGCGTGGAAACGTGCGGCTCCGCGGGCGTAGCCCGGCCGAGAAGCTCCTGCCATGAAAGGCACAGCTGCCATGACATCTCCCGAGCAGGCTCTCAGCCCCTCCGCGATCGAGTTCCGCAACGTTACGAAGAACTACGACGGCGGGCGCCCTGCGGTCGAGAACCTCAACCTCGACATCGAGCGCGGGAAGATCACGGTCTTCGTGGGGCCCTCGGGCTGCGGCAAGACCACGTCCCTACGGATGATCAACCGCATGGTGGAACCCACCACCGGTCAGGTCCTTCTCGACGGCCGGGACGTCGCAGAGCAGAAGGCTGCGGAGCTGCGCCGCTCCATGGGCTACGTCATGCAGTCCTCCGGCCTCCTCCCACACCGCTCCGTACTGGACAACATCGCCACGGTGCCGAGGCTCAACGGGGTCGCGAAGACCGAGGCCCGAAAGCGTGCCCGGGAGCTCCTCGACGTCGTCGGGCTCGCTCCCGAACTCGGGCGCCGCTACCCCTCCCAGCTCTCCGGCGGCCAGCAACAGCGCGTCGGAGTGGCGCGGGCGCTCGCGGCGGATCCGCCGGTGCTGCTCATGGATGAGCCGTTCAGCGCCGTGGACCCCGTGGTTCGCGCCGAACTCCAGGAGGAACTACTGCGCCTGCAGCGGGACCTCGCCAAGACGATCGTCTTCGTCACGCACGACATCGACGAGGCGACGGTGCTCGGGGACAAGGTGGCCGTTTTCGCCGTCGGCGGCCGACTGGCCCAGTTCGCCGCACCCGAGGAGCTCCTCCGTGCACCGGTGGACGATTTCGTGGCGGGGTTCGTCGGCCGGGACCGCGGGTTCCGCCACCTCTCCTTCCAGGAGGGCAGGGGCATTCCGCTGCACCCGATCGAGACCATCGAGCTGGACCGGCTCGAGGACCAGACCGTCTCCGTGCTCTCGCCCTGGACACTGCTCGTGGACGGGGAGGGCAGGCCGCACGGGTGGGTCCCGAGAGCTCGCCGCAGCAGCATCACACGGAAGGCGGAGGCCGTTCCCGGTGGTTCGCTCTACACGCGGGGGGACACGCTGCGCCGCGCCCTCGACGCCGCACTGTCCTCGCCGTCGGGCCTGGGTGTGACGGTGGACGACGACGGACGCGTGCTCGGCGTGGTGCGGGCGGGCGAGATCTTCGAACTCATCGAGGTAGCGAGGCTCGACCGCGGGCGCGCCGATCACGATACGGCGATCTGACCATGGACTGGTTCCTCGCCAACCTCGACTTCATCTGGCTGCACACGCGCCTGCACCTGTTCCAGGCGATCGTCCCGCTGGTCCTCGGCGTGGTCATCGCCGTGCCGCTGGCCCAGCTGGCGCGGATGAACCGCGTGCTGGGATCGATCCTGCTCACCGGGTCGTCCATCCTGTACACCATCCCGTCGCTGGCGATGTTCGTGTTCCTCCCCGTGGTCCTCGGCACGCGGGTGATCGATCCGATCAACGTGATCGTGGCCCTGACCATCTACGCCTTCTCCCTGCTGGTGAGGTCCACGCTGGACGCGCTCAACTCGATCGACGACGGCGTGCGCCAGGCCGCGGTGGCCATGGGGTTCCGGCCCCTCCGGCGCTTCCTCACCGTGGATCTGCCGCTCTCGGTGCCCGTGCTGATCGCAGGGCTCCGCGTGGTCTCGGTCACCAACATCTCGCTCGTCAGCGTCGGGGCCCTCATCGGGGTGCCGAGTCTGGGAACCCTGTTCACGGACGGGCTCTTCCGCTCGTTCCCCACCGAGATCGCCGTCGGGATCACCGTCATCCTGCTCCTGGCCCTCGTCATGGACCTGCTCCTGGTCCTCGCCGAGCGGCTCCTGACGCCCTGGACCCGTAACGCCCCGGCGGGCGGGACGCCGGCGGAGGACTCCGTGGCGCTCGAGGCGAAGGTGGCGGGCAGCTGATGGACTACTCCAGCAACAACCTCTTCGTGCAGATGTTCGAGTGGCTGACGGCCCCGCAGAACTGGGAGGGTGCACGCGGCATCCCCACGCGCGTGGTCGAACACCTCGGCTACACCGGACTGACCATGCTGATCGCCCTGCTGATCGCGGTGCCCATCGGGCTGTACGTGGGCCACACGGGGCGCGGGCGCGTGGTGATCGTCTCCGGGATCGGCATCCTCCGGGCGCTGCCCACGCTCGGCATGGTGTTCCTGTTCGTCCTGATCGCCGGGCTCGGCCTCATGCCGCCCATCTGGGCGCTGGTCCTGCTCGCGGTCCCCCCGCTGCTCAGTGGCGTCTACGCGGGGGTCTCGTCCGTGAACCGCACCGTGGTGGACGCGGCGCGGAGCATGGGCATGAGCGAGATGCAGATCGTGTTCCGGGTCGAGGTGCCCAACGGGCTGCCGGTGATCCTCGGCGGAGTGCGGGCCGCTGCCCTGCAGGTCATCGCCACCGCCGCCGTCGTCGCCTTCATCAACCTCGGCGGGCTCGGGGTGTTCCTCGTGGAGGGTACCCAGCTCGCCGACTACGGGCGCCTGTTCGGTGGCGCCGTGGTGATCACGGTCCTCGCGATCGTCATCGATCTGCTGATGGGGTTGCTGCAGAGAATCACCGTCTCACCGGGACTGGGTACGTCCCGCCGTGGGAGGGTCCAAGAATCTGGTCGGCAGAAAGCCGTTGCCAGTGCACAAGGAGGAACAACATGAAGAACCTGTCAGCACTACGCGCCCGTCGGCGCGCTTTGATGGGACTGGCTGGCGGCCTGACGGCCGCGCTGGCGTTGACTGCCTGCGGTGCCAACAGCGACCCTGTGGGGGGATCGGACGACGACGCCGCTGAGGCCAGCGGTTCCGTCGTCATCGGTTCAGCTGATTTCCCCGAGAGCCAGATCATCGCCGAGATCTACGCCGGAGCGCTCAGCGCCGCCGGCGTCGACGCCACCACGCGCCTGAACATCGGATCGCGTGAGATCTACTTCCAGGCGGTGGAGGACGGCTCGATCGACGTCATCCCCGACTACAGCGGTAACCTGCTGCTGTTCTTGGACTCGGCCGCCACCGCCGAGTCCGCCGAGGACATCTTCGAGGCACTCCCCGACGTCCTCACCGAGCGCTCCGCGGACGTCAACTTGGGCGTACTCGAACCGGCGACGGCGGAGAGCAAGGACGCACTCGTGGTGACCGCCGCCACCGCCGAGCGCTACGACCTGACCTCGCTCGCAGACCTCGCGGAGGTCTGCGACGAGATCACGGTGGGTGCCCCGAGCACCTTCCAGGAGCGTGCCTACGGTCTGCCCGGCCTCGAGAGCAAGTACAACTGCGTTCCCGGCGGTTTCGAGGCCATCAACGACGGCGGCGGCGACATCACGCTGCAGGCCCTGCTGAACGATCGCGTGCAGGCCGCGGACATCTACACCACGACACCGTCGATCGCGGACAACGACCTCGTGGTACTCGAGGACCCTGAGAACAATTTCATCGCCCAGCAGGTGCTGCCGCTCATCAACCTCGACACGGTCGGCGAGGATGCACGGGACGTCCTGAACCGGGTGTCGGCCGAACTGACCACGGAGGACCTCCTCGCGCTGAACCGCGAGGTCAGTGGTGAGGAGAAGCGGAATCCGGCGGACGCTGCCGCCGATTGGCTGGCGGACAAGGACCTGGCGGGCTGACCCCCACCGGCTCGTCCGGTACACCCAGGGGGCCCGGTCCGCGGCATTGCTATGCCGCGTGCCGGGCCCCTGCTGTGACATCCTGATCCAATGGCCACGTACAAGCAGTCGGAAAAGCTCCAGAACGTCCTCTACGACATCAGGGGGCCGCTGCTGGAACACGCCATGACCATGGAGGCCCAGGGACACCGGATCCTCAAGCTCAACATCGGCAACCCGGCGCCGTTCGGTTTCGAGGCCCCGGACGCCATCCTGGTGGACATGATCCGCAACCTGCCGAAGGCACAGGGCTACAGCGACTCCCGCGGGATCTTCTCGGCGCGTACCGCCGTCGTGCAGTACTACCAGAGCCGCGGTATCCACTCGATTGACGTCGATGACGTCTACCTCGGCAACGGTGTCAGCGAACTCATCACGCTCTCCATGCAGGCGCTGCTCAACACGGGTGACGAGATACTGATCCCCACGCCCGACTACCCCCTGTGGACCGCCTCCGTGGCACTCGCGGGCGGCACGCCCGTGCACTACCTCTGCGACGAGAACGATCACTGGTGGCCGGATCTCGAGGACATGGCAGCGAAGATCACCCCGAACACCAAGGGGATCGTGCTCATCAACCCCAACAACCCGACGGGCGCCGTCTATCCTCGACCCATCCTCGACGGGATCGTCCGCCTGGCGCGGGACAACGGGCTGATCCTCTTCGCCGACGAGATCTACGAGAAGATCCTGTACGACGACGCCGTCCACATCAACGCCGCGTCGATCGCCGGTGACGACGTCCTGTGCCTCACCTTCAGCGGTCTCTCCAAGGCCTACCGGATCGCTGGGTTCCGGAGCGGCTGGATGGCGATCTCGGGCCCGAAGCGCGACGCATCCGACTACATCGAGGGCATCAACCTGCTGGCCAACATGCGGCTCTGCGCCAATGTGCCGGCACAGCACGCCATCCAGACGGCGCTCGGCGGATACCAGAGCATCAATGACCTGATCCTGCCCGGAGGCCGCCTCAAGCAGCAGCGGGACAAGGCTGCGGAGATGCTCAATGCGATCGACGGCGTGAGCTGCGAAGTGGCTCAGGGCGCCCTCTACCTGTTTCCCCGACTCGACCCCGAGGTCTACCCCATCAAGGACGACGAGAAGTTCGCCCTCGACCTCCTCAAGCAGCAGAAGATCCTCGTCTCCCACGGCAGTGCCTTCAACTGGGTGAGCACCGATCACTTCCGGATGGTCACGCTGCCGAGCGTCGAGGTCATCGAGGACGCCATGGAACGGCTCGCCGACTTCCTGTCCACCTACCAGCCCTGACCGGGACCGCCGAGACCGCCGAGAAAGGCACCATGGCCAAGAAGAGCAAGAAGGACGACAAGAACCCCGATCTGCGCGAGCTGCTGCTGGCCGGAGGCGACACGAACCTGTCGGCGATCGACCCACGGTCCACGCCGGGTTTCGACGGCGGCAAGAAGGAGGGGCGTGCTGCCCTCGCCGAAGGGGCGGACAGGCTCTCCACCCTGCAGGAGAAGCTCTTCGCGGAGAGCGTGTACGGGAACGACGCCGCAGTGCTCCTCGTCCTGCAGGGGATGGACACCTCGGGGAAGGGCGGGGTGGTCCGCCACGTCGTCGGCCTCGTGGACCCGCAGGGCGTGCAGCACCGTGCGTTCAAGTCCCCGACGCCGGAGGAGCTCAAGCACAGCTTCCTCTGGCGGGTCCGACGGGAGCTGCCACGCCCGGGAATGATCGGCGTCTTCGACCGCTCCCACTACGAGGACGTGCTGATCCACCGGGTCCGGGAGCTCTCGCCGCTCCAGGAGGTGGAGAAGCGCTACGGTGCCATCACCACGTTCGAGGACAAGATCGCCTCCTCGGGCACACGCGTGCTGAAGGTGATGCTGCACATCAGCAGGGACGAGCAGGAGAGCCGGCTCGCGAAACGGCTCCGGCGACCGGACAAGTACTGGAAGTACAGTCCCGTGGACGTCGACGACCGCTCCTATTGGGACCAGTACCAGGAGGCCTACCAGGTGGCGATCGACCGCACGAGCACACCGGACGCGCCATGGTACGTGGTTCCGGCCGATCGCAAGTGGTACGCACGTCTTGCCATCCAGCGCCTCCTCACGGCTACGCTCGAGGATCTGGACCTGGGATGGCCGCCCGCCGCCTTCGACGTCGACGTCGAGAAGAAGCGGTTGGCGGCGTCCTGACCCGCAGCATCCGAACCGGCTGACCTCGCCGACGGTGCCGGCCGAAGGAGAGCGACCGTGAGTGAGCAGCGCAGGCGAGAGTTGGGCGAGACCGATGCACCGGTCGAGGACGAGCTGAAGGAGTCCTTCGACAAGACCGTCACGGAGGGAGCCGAGCGCCTCCAACGGACGTTCCGGAACATCCTGGTCACGGGTGTGTTCGGTGGCTTCGAGATCGGCCTCGGCATCATGGCGTATTTGGCGGTGATGCACGAGACGGGCAACCACCTGCTCGCGGGGATCGCCTTCAGCATCGGACTCGTGGCGCTGCTGCTCGCCCACAGTGAGCTGTTCACGGAGAACTTCCTCATGCCGGTGGCCGCCGTCGTCGCCAGGGAGGGCAGCGTGGGCCAGCTGCTGAAGCTCTGGGGCGGTACGTTGGTGGCGAACCTCGCCGGCGGCTGGGTCTTCGTCTGGATCGTGATGCAGGCCTTCCCCCAGTGGACCGGGACGGTGGACGAGAGCGCACGCCACTTCGTGGAGGCGCCCTTCTCGCTCCAGACGGTTGCCCTGGCGGTGCTCGGGGGCAGCACCATCACGCTCATGAGCCGCATGCAGCAGGGCACTTCCAACGACGTCGCCCGGATCGTCGCCACGATGATCGGCGGGTTCCTGCTGGCCGGCCTGCAACTCTTCCACTCGATCCTGGACTCGCTCCTGATCTTCGCGGCGATCCATTCCGGTTCGGACGTCAGCTACGGCCAGTGGCTCGGCTGGTTCGGGTACACGCTGCTGTTCAACATGCTCGGCGGGCTCGTGCTGGTCACCCTGCTGCGATTGGTGCGCACCAAGGAACTTCTCCAGGACCACAGGGAGCGCGCGACGACGGACCCGGAGCCCGGCCACGACGGGTAGTTCGAACAACCCCGGATCAAGCCCGACGGGCCGGCGCGCAGTCACTCAGAAGCAGGTACTCAGGAGCATCTGCAGCGTACGGACAGCTCCGGCTCTCCGACGTCCCCTGCGATCGGCACGCCCCGGCTCCCCGACGTCCCCTGCTACCGGCGCGCTCCGGTGAGCTGCACCTGCTCCGAGCAGGAGATCGTCTCAGCTGTGCTCGGCCTTCTCCCGCGCCGCTGCAAGACGCGCCTTGGCTCCCTCGAGCCACACCTCGCAGCGGTCGGCGAGGGCCTCACCGCGCTCCCACAGAGCGAGTGAGGTCTCGAGGCTGACACCCCCTGCTTCGAGCTGCGATACGACGGACACGAGTTCCTCCCGTGCCTGCTCATAGGACAGGGAGTCCACCTCCGGCTGCTGCTGCGGCGTCGTCTGGCTGATGTCGGTCATTCAAGGGTCCTTTCGGGGAGGAGTGTCGTGGAGCTGGTCACGTCAGCAGCTGCCGGGGCTCGCCGTCCTGTCACGACGGCCTGGATGCATCGGTACCGCCATCAGGAGCGCCATCGGTGACGGCACCGAAGCGTCCTCCGGCAACCCGGATCCGGAGGGCGTCGCCGTCGCGGGTGTCGCCCGGCTCCCTGACCACCGTTCCGTCGCCCAGCTGCACCACGGCGTAACCGCGGTCGAGTGTTCTCTGGGGGGACAGGGACCGTACACGCTCGCGCAGGTGATGGATCACGTCCGCGTCCCGTTCCACCGCCGTCGTCGTGCTCCTCAACGAGCGCGTCCGGAGGCGCTCGAGGTCGGCTTCGCGGACCTCGACCATTCCTTCCGGTCGGGCCATCGACGGCCGTGATCGCAGGTTGGCGAGGCTCTCGCTCTCGCGATGAACCAGGACGCGGATGGAGCGCTCGAGCGCGGCGCGTGCCTGCGAGATCCTGCCGAGTTCCTCGGTCACGTCGGGTACCACGCGCTTCGCGGCATCCGTGGGGGTCGAGGCGCGGAGGTCGGCCACCTCGTCCAGGAGCGGGCGGTCCGCCTCGTGACCGATGGCACTGACCACGGGCGTGGTGGCTGCGGCCACGGCCCGGATGAGCTTCTCGTCGCTGAAGGCCAGGAGGTCCTCGAGTGCGCCACCACCGCGCGCGATGATGATGACGTCGATCTCGGGATTCCTGTCCAGCTCGCCCAGGGCAGCGCATACCTGCGCCACGCTGTTGACGCCCTGCACCGCCACTTCACGCACCTCGAACTCCACCGCGGGCCAGCGCAGCGCAGCGTTGCGCATCACATCCTTCATGGCGTCGGAGTTCCGCCCGGTGATGAGACCGATCCGGTGCGGGAGGAGCGGAAGCTGCTTCTTCCGGGCCGGGAAGAACAGGCCCTCGGCCGCGAGTGTCTGCCGCAGTCGTTCGATCCGCGCGAGGAGGTCGCCGATGCCGACCGGGCGGATGTCACTGGTCTGCATCGAGAGGCGGCCGGTCTTCATCCAGAAATCGGGCTTGAGACGGGCCACCACCCGCGACCCGCGTTCCAGGGGTGACGACACCCGATCCATGACGCTGCCGAAGACGGACAGTGACAGCGACACCTCCGAGTCGACGTCACGCAGAGTGATGTAGCACATGCTGGCGCGGCGGTTGAGCTCGATCACCTGCCCCTCCACCCAGGCTGCCGGTGCGCGGTCGATGTGCGCCTTGAGCTTCTCCGACAGCAGATGCAGGGGCCACGGCGAGTCGGGCGAGGTCTCGGCAGCGGTTGCCGGGACTGTGGAGCCAGGCTCCTCGCCCGCGGCGGGGCCCGGCTGCACTTCCTCGCTCGTCATCGCTCTCCTCGTGTCCGGGAGGCCGGGCCTCCGATCATCCGACTGTTCTCCGTGACCAGTCGACCCCTCATCTCTACCATCGACTGCCCACAACCACGGCCAGTGGAGGAACCATGTGTGCTGCAGGCGGACCGCACAGTGCGTCGGCTGGGCTGCATCCGGGTTCCGCGGCATAATTCGGACTTCACCCCCAGCAAAGGAATCCATGCGGACCCTCGTCTCAGCCCTCCTGGCCCTTCTCGCTCTCGTCGTGGCAACCGGTGGACTTGCCACGGCGTGGGTGGACCAGAACCTGGTGAAGGAATCCGGCTTCGTGTCCCTGGCTGCGCCGCTCGCCGACGATGCGGACTTCCAGGCGGCATTGGTGGATTCGCTCGCTCAGGACGTCACCTCGAGCGCGGGTCTGCCGGAGCAGTTCAACTCCTTCGTGGAGCCGATCGTCCGGGATGCCGCCGGCGCCGTCACCGGTTCCTCGGGCTACCCCGGCGCGTGGGACCAGACACTGCGCCTGTCCCATGGCATCACGTTCGCGGAAGCGCCCGACCCCTCCGAGCCGGCACCCGCGATCCTCTCCCTCGACCTCGGACCGGTCATCAGCCTGGTGACCGAGAATGTGGGAGCCGGCCTCGGCGTGGACGTGCCGACGCCGGAGACCACCACGATCGAGGTGGGATCCATCACGAGGGGCGGCATGTTCAGCGCCGCCGCCGATGCCGCCGAGGAATGGCCGCTCTACCTCGCGGGCGCCGGAGCGCTGGCGGTGCTGGCACTGCTGATCGCCCGAAGCCGGGGCACCACGCTCGCCCTTCTGGGCCTCGGTGTGGCAGCGATCGGTGCACTGGGGCTCCTCGTCGCAAACCGCCTTCCGGTCGTGGCCGTCGATTCCACCGGTGCCGGTTCCGCCGCCGTGGCCCAGGTGTTCGTCCGCGGACTCGCCGAACGGGCCGGAGCGGATCTCGCTACCTCCAGTGCCCCCGTGATCATCGCAGGGCTGATCGCCCTGGTGCTCGGTGTCGTGGCGCAGTTCGTCGTCGGTCGGGGTCGTAGGGCCTAGCTCACAGCGGACCCGGCATGGATCCTCGGGTCCGCGAGGAGGCGACCCGCTAGAATCGACCTATGACCAGTACCACCGTTCAGGTCCCCATGCCCACCATTCCGCGCCGGCGCCGGTCGCCGGAGGACGTCCTCGCGGCCGCACCGGTTCCTGGGGAGAAGAGGGTGCTGCTGGCTGCCCCCCGAGGCTATTGCGCGGGCGTGGACCGCGCGGTGATCGCCGTCGAGAAGGCGCTCGAGCACTACGGGCCCCCGGTGTACGTGCGCAAGCAGATCGTGCACAACCTGTTCGTGGTCTCCACGCTCGAGGAGAAGGGGGCCATCTTCGTCGACGAGACCGACGAGGTCCCGGAGGGCGCGCTCGTCGTCTTCTCCGCGCACGGGGTGTCGCCCGCCGTGGTGCAGTCCGCCGAGGATCGGGGCCTCCGGACCATCGACGCCACCTGCCCCCTGGTGACCAAGGTCCACAAGGAAGCACAGCGCTTCGCACGCGATGACTTCGACATTCTCCTCATCGGCCACGAGGGCCACGAGGAGGTCGAGGGCACCGCCGGTGAGGCCCCCGAGCACATCCAGATCGTCAACGGCCCGCAGGACGTGGACAAGGTCCAGGTCCGTGATCCCGAGCGGCTCATCTGGCTGTCGCAGACCACCCTGAGCGTGGACGAAACCATGCTGACCGTGAATCTCCTGAAGGAGCGGTTCCCCACCCTTCAGGACCCGCCGAGTGACGACATCTGCTATGCCACGTCCAATCGCCAGGCCGCCATCAAGAAGATCTCGCCGGAAACCGACCTCGTGATCGTGGTGGGCTCCGCGAACTCCTCGAACTCGGTGCGACTCGTGGAGGTGGCGCTGGAGTACGGTGCGAAGGCCGCCCACCGCGTCGACTACGCCAATGAGGTGAACGAGTCGTGGTTCGAAGGCGTCTCGACGGTCGGGATCTCCTCCGGTGCATCCGTTCCCGAGAACCTCGTGCAGGACGTCCTGAGGCTGCTGGCCGAGTACGGCTACGGACAGGTCGAGGAAGTGGTGACGGCCGAGGAGGACATCATCTTCTCGCTGCCCAAGGAGATTCGATCCGCTCTCAAGGCCATGGGCGATCCTTCGCAGGGGCGCGGCGGGCGCGGGCAGGATCGTTCCTCGCTCAACTGAGGAGCGGAACCACCCCTCTGTTCGCGACGGCGGCTCTCCTTCGGGGGAGCCGCCGTCGTTGTGCCCGCCGTCCCGTGGTTCCTGCCTTCAGCCGGCACGTCCCGTTGCACGGGCTCAGGCAGAGCTTCCGACAGCACCGACTCGACCGCCACACAGCGCAGTTGAATCTGACTCCACTGCCCCCGCGCGCTGTTACTCCGGAGCTCACCGGCGAGGGACTGCATGGTGGAGAGGAGGCGAGCGTCCGCCTCACGTGCCTCCTCGAGCTGGCGTGCCAGTTGTCCGTACTGCTCCACGCGGTCACGCTCCAAAAGCCCCACCTGGCGCTGCACCTGCGTCAGTTTCTCCGCGACGGGAGCGAGGGCGCGCAACACGTCGTCGTCCGTGGACGCGCTTCCGCACATCTCGCGGTTGTGCTGCTGGAGGAGGTCACGCTGCGCGGCAGTGGCCACGAGCTGCGTCGTCGTACTTCCGAGCCGCTCGCCGGCGTCGTCGAGTTGAGCACGCAGCTTCTCGGATCGGAGGTGGGGGTGGCGTGCCACTAGGTAGACCGAGGGCACATCCGAGGACCAAGGCGAGGACAACGAGGAGGACGGACGTGATGCTCATGAGCGCACAGTCGCCGCGGTCTCCGACCTTCCATGTGCACGGTGCCGCCAGCCACTCGTTCGCCGCCCGGTAGACTTGGCTCCCGTGGCTCTTACTATCGGCATCGTCGGACTGCCCAACGTCGGCAAATCAACACTCTTCAATGCGCTGACGCGCAACAACGTTCTGGCAGCGAACTATCCGTTCGCCACCATCGAGCCGAACATCGGCGTGGTCAACCTGCCTGATTCCCGCCTGGCCAGCCTCGCCGAGGTCTTCGGATCGCAGCGCCTGTTGCCCGCCACCGTGTCCTTCGTGGACATCGCCGGCATCGTCAAGGGTGCATCCGAGGGTGAGGGGCTCGGTAACAAGTTCCTTGCCACCATCCGTGAGGCCGAGGCGATCGCCCAGGTGATCCGCGTGTTCGACGATCCCGATGTGATCCATGTGGACGGCAAGGTGGATCCGCGCTCCGACATGGAGACCATCAATACCGAACTGATCCTCGCCGACCTCCAGACGCTCGAGAAAGCCATTCCGCGTGTCGAGAAGGAAGTGAAGATCAAGAAGCGCGAAGCCGCGCAGCTGACCGCTATGCAGGCCGCCGAGGTGGTGCTGGCGCGCGGGGACACCATCTTCTCGTCCGTCGCGAGCGACAAGCTCGAGATGGAGCACCTCCGCGAACTCAGCCTCCTCACCGCGAAGCCCTTCATCTACGTGTTCAACGTGGACGATGCCGTGCTCGGCAACCCGGACCGGCAGCAGGAACTGCGCGACCTCGTGGCGCCGGCGGACGCCATCTTCCTCGACGCGAAGCTCGAGGCGGACCTGGTGGAGCTCGACGAGGCCGAGGCCCGCGAGATGCTCGAGATGAACGGCCAGGAGGAGTCGGGGCTGGACCAGCTGGCGCGCGTCGGTTTCCATACCCTCGGCCTGCAGACGTACCTGACGGCGGGTCCGAAGGAGAGCCGGGCCTGGACCATCAAGAAGGGTGCGACGGCGCCCGAGGCCGCCGGAGTGATCCACTCCGACTTCCAGCGTGGCTTCATCAAGGCGGAGGTGGTCTCCTTCCACGACCTCATCGACGCCGGTTCCATGAGCGAGGCGAAGTCCCGCGGCAAGGTGCGTATCGAGGGCAAGGACTACGTCATGACCGACGGCGACGTGGTGGAGTTCAGGTTCAACGTCTGATCCAGAACGACTGACCGTGGTGCGGCCTCAGCCTTGGTCGCTCCGCATGCGGTGTGGCGGAACTACGCAGCCATTGAGACGGTAGGACTATTACAGCAACGAACAGTCAGGTTTCACTGGAACTCCACGTGGGCATGCCCACGATGAGTCACTTTGTAAGACTTGCCGTCCTGGTCATATGTGGTCCATTCGCCTATCGGCTCACCTGCCTCGAAATGCCCGGACCGCTTGAGGGTGCCATCGATTCTGTACCACTCCCAGTAGCCGATCGGTTTCCCGTTCTCGATCCGCCCCTTCGACCACCGAGTAGTCCCGTTCGCGTGGTACTTGATGGTGTAACCGTCGATGATCTCGGACTTTCTCGTGCTTGCAGCCATATATCAACTTTAGGCCGCGAGCGATTTCGGGAGGCCTGCGTCGCCACTCGTGCATCCTACGAATGTCCGCTCGGTAGAGACGCGAGTCCCGTAAGCGTGGGTCGGTTACTGCACCACGTGAAAGCGTTCGAGTACCACCAGGGACTCGTCTGTGAGCTCGAAGTCGGCTCCTAGTTCTTGCTTCATAGCTGCTGAGGACCAGAATCGAGTGTGTCCAGACCGCCACTGCGCTACGGATTCGTACCCTTCGCCCTCCGCCATCGCATGTTCCAGTGAGACATCGCCCAAGCGAACAGTGCGTACTTCAGTCGTCTCGATGATGAACGCTCCTTTGCCTTGTGAGTCGATGACGACACCTCGCTGCCCGGCCACTGGCGGGGACTCGTGCTCAACCTCGTACTCGCGCAGGAGAGAAGTTGTCGTGGTCTTGGCCCCGGACCGAATTGCAGCGATGAGGGAGTCCCGCAGCGGACCGGGGAAGGCGAACTCAACCGGGGGTAGTCCACTGTTCATACCCCCAGTCAAACAGGTCCTGCCAGGTTTGTTTGCCGGTTCCTGAGTGCTCCCTACTGAGTCGAAGCCGGCAAGCTCACTACGCGGCTCGGGCGTGAGCGTTGCGTTGTCGTCTTGAACAGCCGGGATGCCGAGACACGGGCTTGGAGCTCGTTGACGGTCTATGGTCTGGCCGGTCCAGGTCCATGCAGACCCTGTCGAGTATTTGTGTGGACGACCATAAGAAGCGACGCTCATGCTGCCCGTATGCGGATCCATCAGCGCATTTACCCTTAGAGCGGCAGTGTCTCAGGCCGGGTAAAGGCCGTGGTGAGCTCGATCAGGGATTCGATCTGCAGGTCAGCCAGAGCGACGTCCGGGCGTTGGGCGTGAAGATACCCCCATGGGCCCCGACGAATGAACGCAGTTCGCATGCCGGCTCTACGCGCAGGCAGCACATCGTTGTCGAGACGGTCTCCAACGTAAAGGATTTGTTCGGCATCACATTGTGCTGCGGTGATGACTCGGGAGAAGAACTCGGATGAAGGCTTCGTCACACCCCATGCTGCAGAGGACGCGATGAAGTCCACATCCAAACCGGCATCCCGCAACTGGGTTTCGACGCCTGCCGGCTGATTACCCGCTATGCCGATCGACAGGCCCGCTTGCTGAGCGGCGCGCAGGCAAGCAAGCGCGTCGGGGTACAGGTCGGCTCGTTCGATGAGGGGTGGCTCGGTCGGACGCTCGACCCCGAGTAGGTCCCACACGTGTCGGTGGTCCTCGTCCCGGGCGATAAGGGCACCAAGAACCCCCATCAAGGTGAACGGCGTTACCCCAGCGCGCTCTGCCTGGGCCGACCATGCGCGCGATTCGTCAACCAGTGTCTCTCCGACGTCGAACACCACCGCACACACGCCAACCGGCAGCCGTACTCTCGTCATTCTGCAATCGTGCCAGTACTTTCGGGCGTGCGCATGCCGATCGGTCTGCCCCCTGTAGACGATCATGACGGCGGACAAATGTCGGATTCTGTAGTCGACGACACGGGCAACCACGGAGGGAGGCTGCGGTGCAGGGCACTGCAAAGGCACCCGTACCCTGACCCGCCGCTTCGCAAGGGACCGAGGGATGCCCGGAGACGCACACCCGTCAGCGGCCCAGAAGCGAACGGGCTTGGCGCTGGAACGTGCGGTGCAAGGCTGATCCAACCTCGTGCAGGCGACCCTGAGTAGTCGGCAGACGAACCTGAGTGCTGACACCTCCGTCCATGCCATTGACCCAGGGACCGTTCAAGTCAGTGTCCGTACGTGCTTGGGATCGTGGTCATGAAGTGCTGATAGCGAGATCCACTGTGCCGCACCTCTTCCGGGGCTCGGCACGCATTTGTTTGAATGGGAATGTGTCCACCAACAACTCGAGATTGCTGGCAAGCAAACGAAAGCTGTCTGCCATCAATGGCCGGATCAACAGTCATGCGCTCAACACGCCCCCGATGAAAGAAGCTCGTGAGGTCGTCACCGAGTACCGAGGCGAAAGGCAGAAGGAAGTAGATCACGCACTGTCCGAGCGAAAACTGCCCAGCACCGCTACGCAGGGCAGAGCCTTGATATCGGGACTGGTATCGCTTGCTCGACTCAATAGGAAGCGCCGTAAGCTTGAGCACCGGATTGCTCGTCTAGAGGCCAAGAAGACCAACTAACACCGTCAATGGTGGGCACCCAGAAGGATCCTCGACCATTCGCCAGGGATCCCGATGCTCATCGTGGATGAGTGATCATGAGCGGGTGTCCACGAGATGCACATAGACTCGGCGGTCGCTGAATCGGACCGTGGCTTTCCCGTACCCAGCTGCATAGGGCAGGTGCCGAACCTTCCTCAGGCGCGAGGATGGCGGCGGCTACCAGTTCGGCCCGGTCGCCGCCTCCCTCGCTGACGCAACCACACCCACCAGATGCACCTACCGCGTCGGATCCCCGGTCGAACCTTCCGATGGGCCGTCGATCGGTCCCTCGGACTCGGCCCCGATGATGCCATCGGTGATGATGGAACGATCAGCGGCTTCCGCGTAGTACGAGCGCATCCCGTGCTTCACTCCGAACCGGATGATCACGTACAGGCTGAAGCCCATGACCAGCCATAGCACCAACGGGAAAACAACCCCGAGCCAACTCAAAGCCATCATTTTTCCCCCACACCTAGACGAGTGTTCAATCCAATGAGCCTAGTAGGGGTGCATCCGCCCAGCCCACCCTTTTTCACGCAGAGGGGTCAGGTACTGGGGTGCACGGGGGAGTGCAGTGACGGCCGTCCTTGATTTTCCTGCGACTAGTACGCGAGGGCGCGCTGTTCCAAGCTGCTGATTCGCGACGTGCCACCACAATTGGTGCATTGCTGCAGCCGTGTCCGCTTGAGTGTGAGGAGCGGAATGAAGAACACCGACAGCTTGGTCTTCCGCTGGCTCACTTGCTGCGGGACGAACTGTCCGCAGTACCGGCAGGACGCCGACCGGGTGAACTGAAGATGCTCGCGCGTGGTCAGGCCGAAGAGGAAGAACATTTCCCCACCGTAGCGAGTCCCCTCCACGGGTGAGCGAGGTCGGTATCAGTTCGGGAATCGCTTGCTCTTCGCGATGCGGTGGGGGTCCCACCTGTAGTGCTTCCTTCTGAGGAGTAGGCGGACTCTGGAGTAGTAGCGCGGATTCGTTGTGGGGGCTTATGTTGTGAAGTTAACCCACGGCCTCGTGGTACGCGTCGACGATCGATTCATTGAGTCGCGAGATGATGGATGGTGTTCAGGCGGTGAGGCCACCGAAGAGCAGTGACACCATCATCGCGACGATGACGGAGTTGAACGCGAAGGCAAAGAGCACGTTGATGCGCACGAGCCTCCATGCTTCACGTGAGCTGATGGTGGCAGATACGGTGGCTGCCATCGTCGATAGCAGCACTGCAAGGGTGAGATAGTCCGTGAAGCGGGGGTCCCCCTCCACGGTGAGGTCGATCTGTGGGTGACCGTCATTGGGAGTGATGGCGAGGCGTAGATATTCCAGGGCGAAGGAATAGACCATGAGCGCCCAGGAGCACGCCACACTCAATAGCCCCAGAATGATGAACAGCAGGTCGCTGCGGAACGTGTCGTTCTGAGCGATGACGATGGTCAGGAGCACTGCGGCCAGGGCGCCGGTAAGGGTCCAGTTCGATGCGCCTCCGTACCCGAAGGCTTTGGTCCACCACCGCGTCAGGTTCTGCGCTTCGCGGCGGGCAATGGAGCTCAAGCTGCGTGGCCCTTGGCCGGCGTAGACAAAATGAGTCCACAGTAGGTATGTGGTGACGAAGACGGGCCACGCGACGAGGTAGAACGTGACGAGAACGGTCGACAGATCGTACTCCGACCGTTCCCCTTGAGTAATGAGAATGAGGCTGGAGCCGGTGCCCGCTACCCCGCGAGGAGAGTACTCCAGTTCGCACGGGCGGTGTCACTGAAGTAGCGGGTGGCCATGCCATCATGCTCGCACACACCCTTGAGGACGAAGCCTATGACTGGAAGCGCCCATGCGGTTCGGGCAACCCGTCTTCTGGTGAGCAGCGCAGGTCATCTCACTGCGGCGTACTTTGTGCGTCCACACCACTACTGGTATCGACTCCCGGCTCCTCCCAGCACGGAACCTGTACTAAGTGGACTGCCCTGCCCATCGTCAAAGCGCGCTAGAACCAGAACTCACGGGTACGGACTCCACCTTTCCCTGTCCTCATCAGCGGCTCCGGCATGCGTCAGGAAGAACCCTGGCAATGGGTAGGCGGGACCTGACGAGAGCGCGCCCACCCTAAGAAGACCCTGGGTACTGCGCCTGATCCTGACCGCCTCCAGGATGTGAGGGAGTCCCGCTTCGACGTCGTAGCGACTGCTCAACTGACGATAGGTGCCCAGTGAGCTTCCCATCAGGGTGGCGCCATCGTAGACGTGCAAGCACCGATCCTGCGCACTGCGGAAGCGCAGGTGAGCTCTCGTTCGCAGCGTGATACAGCCTGCTAGCCTCTCTTCATGCGCAAGATGTCGGTACCAAGCTCCGACATCGCCCAGGGGGAGCGCGTACTGATCCTGTCCGCGGGGGTGGGAGCGGGCCACAACAGCGCCGCGGCGGCGGTGCAGCAGGCGTGTGCCGAGCGCACCGATATCGCCGAGGTGCAGGTCTTGGATGTGCTGCAGGTGAGTAGCATGCTTTACCGCGCACTCCTGGGAAAGGGTTACTTCGTGCTGGTCGAGGGCCTGCCCTGGCTGGTCGACTGGGGCTATGACATCAGCGATCCGCCGTTCCGGCGTCGCGGCCCGATCGACCTCTGGACCCGTGCCAACGCGGTTCCGGTCATCCATGCGATCAAGCAGTTCCGACCGACCGCGATCGTCTGCACACACTTCCTGCCGGCGCAGCTCCTGGCGTCACTCCTCCTTCGCGGCGTCACCGATGCGAGGACCGCCGTCGTCACCACGGACTACGACTTCCAGGGCCTGTGGCTCCCGGGAGCATTCCACTCACTCTTCGTGGCCAGGGAGGAGGGGCGGGTGGAGTTGATGGCGCTCGGCATCCCGCCTGACCGCGTCACCGCGACGGGCATCCCGATCGCCCAGCACCTCGATGGTGCACCTGCATCCACCAGCGATGCCGACGAACCCCCGATGTTGCTGATCTCAGCGGGCGCGACCGGTGGCGACCACGCGGTCTCGGTGGTGCGGCAGACCTTGCACATGCGCTCGTCTTTCACGGCCACGATCGTGTGCGGACACAACGATGCGCTGCGGCAGCGCATCGAGCAGTTGGTGGCGCCCGCCGGTGATCGCTACCGCGTGCTCGGATTCACGGACGAGATGCCGCAGCTGCTGCGCCGCGCCGATCTGTTCGTGGGCAAACCGGGTGGACTGTCGGCATCGGAGTGCATGGCTGCAGGACTACCCATGGTGCTGGTGAATCCCATTCCGGGGCAGGAGGTTCGTAACGGCGATTACCTGATGGAGCAGGGGGCGGCCGTCCGGTGCAACACCCCCGCGACGATCGGCTGGAAGATCGACGAGGTGCTGCGCGTTCCGGGCCGACTGCAGAGGATGCAGGCGGCGGCGCGAAGGATCGGTCGCCCTGACGCGGCGGCGGACGTCCTGACCGGTCTCCTGGACGGGCCGTCGCGTCCGCTGGTCGTCACGCGCGCTGCGCAGAAGACCATTCTCTCCGCGAGCGAGCAGCGCCTCGTTGCGACCGACCTGACAGGACCCTCCTCGCTGGTCCGCCTGATCGACTCGGCTGCGGGCAGCACTGTCGGGTTGCTGCAAACCGAGGAGCTGAGGGATCTTCAGAAGCGGTACGAGACTCCGGACGAAGGTCTGGTGCTGCGGCGCGGCCAGGCGCCGGTGTCGCTCCGATGGGAGATGCGTCGGTTGCTCCGTGCCCTGCTGCGGAAGGACAACGCGCTCCCCGTGCGTATCGAGGGGCTCTCGGCACGCCCCGATGTACCTCCCGCCTGAGGTCGGCGGGACCCGTCCTACCGACCTGAACCGGACGGACCGCCCGAACTGTCGGCCTCGTCGATCGATCCCTCACCGCTTCGCAGCCGGGCCGCGCCTGCCCAGCTGACCGGGCTGTGCTGGTCGGCGAGCAGGGCCCAGTCGCCCCCGCGGGGGGACCAGCGCCGAGTGGCCGGATCGCGCTGGAGGGTCGGGCCCGCATCCAGCGGAATCCGCACTGTCGTCTCTGCACCGGACTGCAGTATCACTTTCGAGAAGCCCAGGAGCTGAGCCACCGGCCTACGGATGGAGATGTCCGCGGCGTAGACCTGGATGACGGTGGAGCCTCTCCGAGTGCCGGTGTTCACCACGAGGACGTCCGCGTAGCCGCCGTCGTCGTCGAACCTGTGGTGGAGAAGCCGGTGCTCCATCGTCGTGTAGCCCAGACCGAAACCGAACGGGAACGCGGGCGTGTTTCCCTCGTGGTCGAGCCGGCGCTGACCCCACTTGTCGTCGTAGACGACGGATTTCGCAGCGCGGTCGAACGGCGGCAGATGCGCGACGTCCGTCGGCAGCACGAACGGCAGCCGCCCGCCGGGCTCCGCACTGCCCGTCAGCACGCTCGCGAGCGCGCGGCCGCCCTCCATGCCGCCGTACCAGGCGAGGAGGAGTGCCGGCACTCGGTCCCGCCACGCTTCGGTGAGAATCGCACTGCCGCCGATCAGTACGACGACGGTCCGAGGATTCGCGGCGACGACCGCATGGATGAGGCGCACATCCGAGGGGTGCAGGTCGAGCGAACTGCGGTCGCCCCCTCGGACGAAGCGCGACGCGAGGTGGGCGAGACCGACGAGAACCCGACGGAAGGGTCCTGAGCCGAAGGCCCGACCGAGCACGCCCACGTCGACGCCACCGGTGACGACGGACTCGCCCTCGTCGTGCTGGTCCAGGCCGACGACGACGACCGCCAGCTCGGCAGCGGCTGCCGATGCGGCCGCCGCGCGCTCGTTCCGGCCGGAGGCGGTCGTGATCCGCACCCGGGGAAGCGCCTCGCGTAGCCCCTGCAGCGGTGAGACAGTGGCGGGAGGCCGAACGCGTGAGGAGCCGTGATCGCCGAGGTTCGCCCGTTCCGCGAGCCGCCCGATCACTGTGAGATGCCGGATGCCGGGAGTGAACGGCAACAGTGGAACCGCGCCGACGGTCTCGTTCTTCAGCAGGACGATCGATTCCGCGGCTACCTGTCGGGCGAGCGCCCGGTGTGCTGGGGAAGCGATGAGGGAGGGGGACGGGTCCGCCATCTCCCGGGTCGCGGCCTGCAGCACGCACGTGCGGAGGATGCGGCGCGCGGTTCGCAGCACCGTCGCGCGGGCCAGATCACCGCTCCGCAGCGCGGCCGGCAGATCGCGGGCACGCAGCAGTTGCAGCGGCATCTCCACGTCCATCCCCGCCTCCAGGCTGATGACCGCGTGGTGGATGCCGAACACCCAGTCGCTCGTCACGAACCCCGAGAAACCCCATTCGTTCCGCAGCACATCCGTGAGGAGGGTGCGGTTGACGTCCATGTACTCGCCCCGGACCCGGTTGTAGGCACTCATCACGGAGTCCGCACCGGCTTCGACGACGGCTTTGAAGTGAGGCAGGTACACCTCGTGGAGGGCATGGTCGTCGACCGAGACGTCGACCTCGAAACGCTCGTTCTCCATCGAGTTGAGCGCGAAGTGCTTCACGCACGCCATCACGTGCACGCGGACGCCTCGGGTGAGGGCCGATCCCATCCGGCCGGTGAGCACCGGATCCTCCCCGTAGCACTCCTGCGCCCTGCCCCATGCGGGGTGGCGCAGCAGGTTCACGCACACGGAGGCGGAGTAGTTCGCTCCCCGCGCCCTGGTCTCCATGCCGATCGCGAGCCCGACCTGTTCCTCCAGCAGCGGATCCCAGGTGGCTGCTCGCGCGATCGGCGCAGGGAAGGCGGTGGAGGCACCGATCACGACGCCGCGGCCACCGTCGCTGAACCGGATACCCGGGATACCGAGACGCTTGACTTCACCGGCCACGAACGGCCGTCGACCGAGCAGCATCGGGATGAGCGGGAGCAGCAGCCCGGGGGAGTCGCCGTCGAGCAGTCCGAGGATCTCCTCGTACGTCATCCGGGCGATCAGCTGCTCCGCGGCTTCATCGGCGTCGAGCTCGCCCGCCCGGACTGCCCGGACCGCTTCGCCGTACGCGCTGTCCTCCGCCGTCGTCCTGTCCGTCGACGCCGGTTCGTGCGCTCGCGCTGTTCGGCGCCCTGCAGCCATCCTCATGCACTGCATTGTGCACCCTGTCTATGTGTGGGCATGGCAGGACGTCGTTGCCGCTCGAGAGTCGGCCGAGCGGGGTCACCACATCCGGCTGTTGGTCTCCGAGACGAAGCCGCGCCCGTCCGAGAACCAGTGGATCGTCGGGCTGTTGCGCGCCGTAGGAGTGGTGAGTTCGGCGAAGAGGTCTGCGTTGAACCGACTGTTCAGTTCCGGGGAGCTCAGCACGGTGTCGCGGCTGATCACGAAGACCGGTCCTTTCAGCCCCTTGCTCTGGATGGAGAGGTGGACCTCCTTGTGCTGGTCCAGCCTGACCCTCAGCGCGCCGATGGCAGCCTGGACGTCGGCGTCGACATCCCAGACCGCCGCATGCTGGTCCACGAAAAGCCAAGCCATGATGTTCCTCGTCCATTGATTCCTGCGTGCTCGGACCTTACTAGCAAAGCATCGCCCGGTGACGCGCATCAGGCATTGACGAGGTGTTCGAAGAGCCGCTATGGGAAGCACCCCACCTGGAAGGGCGCTGGAGGAACTCTGTGAACTTTAGGTTGCAGGTCGATAACAACCGAATACTTGCTCCGCGATGGATACCTGTTGGTAACAATCTGCACCTAGGCTTTTGACTACGTGAGCGATGTCACCCGCTCGGGTCGTGTGCCGGTTTCCATGCAACACCGCGTGGGACCGGAACCCCATCAAGAAAGAGGAGGCGGAATGCGTTTCGGACGTACTTCCAAGGCTGTGGGAGTGGCTGCTGTCGCAGCTCTCGCATTGAGCGCCTGTGCCGCTAACACCGGTACAGAGACAACCAACGAGACCCCCGAGGGAGAGACCACGGGCGGCAACATCCGCGTCGTCGAGGTCAACGCCTTCAGCTCGTTCAACTCGAACAGCTCTACGGGCAACGTGGACATCAACGGCAAGATCGCTTACGCGACACACTCCGGTTTCGTCTACATCAACAACGACCTCGAGGTCGTCGAGAACGAAGACTTCGGCACCATGGAGGTGCTGTCCGAGGATCCACTCAGTGTCCAGTACACCGTCAACGAGGACGTGACCTGGTCCGATGGTGAGCCGGTCGACGGCGGGGACCTCCTGCTCTCCTGGGCGATCGCCTCCGGTCACTTCAACGACGCCACCTCCGACGAGGAAGGCGAGGTCGTCTCAGGCACCACGTACTTCGATTACGCCGGGGACACCGGCGGACTCGGGCTGACCGATCTGCCGGAGATCGGCGACGACGGCCGATCCATCACCCTGAACTACTCCGAGCCGTTCGCCGACTACCAGGTGGCCTTCGGGCTGATGAGCGAGGGTGGGATCTCCACCCCGGCGCACGTGCTGGCGGAGAAGGCCGGAATCGGCGACGAGGATGCGCTGATCGAGGCCATCCAGAGTGCTCCGGAGGGAGACGCGGAGAACCCGGCCGAACGCCCTGACATCCAGGCTCTCGCCGACTTCTGGAACACCGGCTTCGACACGAAGTCGCTGCCCACGGACGAGTCGCTCTACCTGTCCAACGGTCCGTTCATCGCTTCGGCCATCACGCCGGAGCAGTCGATGACGCTGATGCGCAATGAGGATTACACCTGGGGCCCGATGCCGAAGGTGGACGAGATCACCGTTCGTTACATCGGTGAGGCGCCCGCGCAGATCCAGGCTCTCCAGAACGGTGAGGTGGACATCATCGCGCCGCAGGCGTCGGCGGACACCGTCGAGCAGCTGGACGCGCTCGAAGGCATCACCGTGCAGCGCGGCAATCAGCTCTCCTACGACCACCTGGACCTCAACTTCAGTGGCGTCTTCGCGGATGAGAATGTTCGTGAGGCCTTCATGAAGACGGTGCCGCGTGAGCAGTTGGTCGAGACCATCATCCGCAAGCTCAACCCCGATGCTGAGCCGCTGGACTCGCAGCTGTTCCTGCAGGATCAGGCTGCCTACGAGGAGAGCGCCTCGAACAACGGGTCGGATGCCTACGCGGAGGTGGACATCGAAGGAGCGCGGGAGCTGCTCGATGGAGCAACCCCAGAGGTCCGGATCATGTACAACCGCGACAACCCCAACCGCCTCAACTCCTACACCCTGATCGCGGAGTCGGCCTCGCAGGCCGGCTTCAACGTGGTCGATGGTGGCCTCGGTGCCTCCGACTGGGGAGCTGCGCTGGGTAGCGGTACG
>JASLBS010000161.1 GCA_030146405.1 Arthrobacter sp. | reverse complement strand
TGCACCGAGAACGGCTGGGACACCGCGAACTACCTCGAGCCCACCCACCCACTGCAGCGCTCCGTGGCATCGGTGATCGAGGAGTACACCGGGGAGTCGGTGGCCGCCTGGGGAGTGGACGGGTGCGGCGCGCCCGTCGCCGCCGTGTCTCTGATCGGGCTGGCACGGGGCATCGGCAGGATGGCCAAGGCGCCGTCGGACAAGCACGCCGACGCACGCGCCGCCACGGTCACCACCGCCATGCTGGACTATCCCTGGGCCGTCCACGGCGAGGGCCGGGAGAACTCCGTGGTGATGGAGGATCTCGGCGTCCTGGCGAAGAGCGGAGCCGAGGGCGTCCTGGTGCTCGCCGCACCCACCGGAGCATCCCTCGCCCTGAAGGTCCTCGACGGCAGCTCGCGCGCGGCAACGCTCGTGGGGCTGACCCTCCTTGCGGCCGCGGGCGCCATCGACGCCGAGAAGGTGGGCGCCGTGCTCGAGAAGGTGGTGGCCCCGGTGCTCGGCGGCGGTCGTCCGGTGGGCAGCCTGCGCCTGGCGGCCCCGGTCATGGCTCTGCTCGACTAGGCGGGGCACACCTTGGCTCGACGACGCATCTCCGGCGAGGAGGGGCACCTCGCGCTCGCCGCGGTGGCAGACGGCTCGGCCGGGCGGACCGAGATCGCCATGGCCGTCCGCTTCTCCCTCGAGGAACTGGCAGAGCTCGCCCCCGGCAACAGTGTGGAGGTGCGGGTGCCGCCCTTCGGGGTGACGCAGTGCGTGGCGGGTCCGCGCCACACCCGCGGTACGCCCCCCAACGTGGTGGAGACCGACGCCGCCACCTGGCTGGCCCTGGTGCGCGGCACCACCACCTGGCCGGAGGCGTTGGCCGATGGCAAGGTCGCGGCATCGGGCCAGCGCGCCGACCTCGACGCCTGGCTGCCACTCTTCGGTCGCACCCGGTGAGGGCGGACGTGCCCGGGACGGCAGCCGCGGCGGATGGACGGGGCACCGGAGCGAGTGCGGTAGGCGGTCGTCTGTCCGCCCGAGGCCGTAGGGGCCCCGCAGCTCGGCCCGCGAACCATCTGCCGGGCGGAACCGGTACCGCTCCGCACCGCCGCGCCGTTGCCGCCTGGCTCATCGGGCTCGCGGCCACCGTGCTCTACAGCGTCTTCTCCGTCACCCAGTGGAACCGGCTCAGCTCCCCGTCCTGGGATCTCGGGATCTTCACGCAGCTCGCCAAGGCCTATGCGGGGTTCGGCGCCCCGATCGTGCCCATCAAGGGTGAGGGCTTCAACCTCCTCGGTGACCATTTCCACCCCCTGCTGGTCCTGCTCGCACCCGTCTATGCCGCGGCGCCCTCGGGGCTCACCATCCTCCTGGCGCAGAACATCCTCTTCGGTCTTTCGGTGGTGGTCGTGACGAGGGCCGGGATGCGGTTGATCGGACGGACCGCCGGCATCGGCGTCGGGATCGCCTACGCACTGTCCTGGGGCCTGCAATCAGCGGTGGCGTCGCAGTTCCACGAGATCGCGTTCGCCGTGCCGTTGCTGGCGCTCGCCCTCGAGGCGGTGCTGCGGCAGCGGGTGGTCCCCGCCGTCGTCTGGGGCGGGCTGCTGGTGTTCGTCAAGGAGGACCTCGGGCTCACCGTGATCGCCCTCGGGCTCGTCCTCGCGTGGCGGCTCCGCACTCCCGCCGGACTGTGGCTCGCCGCCTGGGGTGCTCTCTGGCTGGTGCTCTCGGTACGGGTGGTCCTCCCGGCCCTGAACACCGGTGGGCAGTACGACTACTCGGACCGTATCGACGTGGGTGGGATGATCACCGATCCCGTGGGGGCCGTCGTCGACCTGGCGTCCGGGCCCGCGAAGTACGAGACACTCCTGCTGCTCCTGCTGGCCGGCGCGTTCCTGTTCCTGCGCTCCTCCCTCGCTCTGGTCCTGGTTCCCACCCTCCTCTGGCGCTTCGCCTCCGGTGAGGACGTCTACTGGGGCCCGGAGTGGCACTACAGCGCCGTCCTGATGCCGGTACTCTTCCTTGCGCTCGTGGACGGCGTGCAGGCACTCCGGAGAAGCCCCCGCTCGTGGCTCCGCAGAGCGGCGGGGTTCGGCGTACCCGTGGCGCTCGTCGCGAGCCTCGCCCTCCTACCGTTCCAGAAGTTCGCGGTGCTCGCCGATCCGGACACGTACCGGCAGTCGGAGCGCTGGGACGCAGCCCATCGCATGCTGGACCGCATCCCGGAGGACGCCACCGTGGAGAGCGGGGTGGTGCTGATGGCGTACCTCGTCCCCGAGGCCCGGGTGTACTGGCTCGGCACCACGAACCCGGCCCCGGACTACCTGATCGTGGATGCCGAGGACTGGAGCTGGGGCGCCACCCGGCCGGCCGATGCCGTGGTACACGCCGAGGAGCGCTTTCCCGGCACCGAGTACTCCCTGGTGTTCAGCGAGGCCGGGTACCAGCTCGTCGAGTTGCAGCGCTGAGTCCCGTTAGCCTTGAAGCATGACCTCCGAGCAGCCCTCGCCGAACAGCCTCCCCGAGCAGCCCGACCTGCGAGGAGCCGTCCCGGCGGACGGTCAGCCGGCCCCCGCGGACCGCGAGACCGCAGAGGGCCCGCAGGCCGTGGGCAGCGGTCCGGAAGCCGTCCCTGCCCCGGCCGAGCAGGGGACCCCCACGGATCCCGGAGCGGCGACCCCCGCGTACCGTGAGGTGACCGTCCGCAGGGCACCGAAGTTCATCCCCTTCATGGCGGTGGGCGCCATCCTCGGGTTCCTCGCCGCCCTCGTCATCGCCTACACGGGGGCCGAGGACCCCACCCTGACGCGCGAGTCCGTGCTCGGGTTCTTCACCGTGGTCCTCGCCCTGCCCGGCCTCCTCCTCGCCGCCCTCCTGGT
>JASLBS010000152.1 GCA_030146405.1 Arthrobacter sp. | reverse complement strand
GTCGACCCAGCCGACACCGGTCGAGGAGCGGGAGGCGGTGCTCGCGAATCCCGGCTTCGGCAACTTCTTCACGGACCATACGGCCATCGTCGACTTCCGTGAGGACGAATCCGGAGTGGGGGGCTGGCACAGCGCCCGTCTCGAACCCTACGGTCCCATCGCACTGGATCCTGCCGCCGCCGTGCTCCACTACGGCCAGGAGATCTTCGAGGGCATGAAGGCCTACCGCCACGCCGACGGCTCCATCTGGACCTTCCGAGCCGACGCGAATGCCGCTCGCCTCAACCGTTCGGCAGTTCGTCTCGCCCTCCCGCAACTTCCGGAGGAGCTCTTCCTGGAGTCCCTCCGCCAGCTGGTCACAGCGGATCAGGGGTGGATCCCCTCCGGGGACGGCGAGAGCCTGTACCTGCGCCCGTTCATGATCGCCACGGAGGCCTTCCTCGGTGTGCGGCCCGCCCGCGAGGTCTCCTACCGGGTCATCGCCTCACCCGCGGGCAACTACTTCGGCGGAGAGGTCCGGCCGGTCAGCATCTGGGTGTCCCGCAACTATGCGCGCGCGGGTCGCGGAGGCACGGGTGCGGCGAAGGCCGGTGGCAACTATGCGTCCTCGCTGGCGGCCCAGCTGGAGGCGGAAGCCCACGACTGCAAGCAGGTGCTGTTCCTCGACCAGGCCAATGACAACGCGGTGGAGGAACTGGGCGGCATGAACGTGTTCTTCGTGTTCCGCGACGGCTCGCTCGTGACGCCTGCCCTGTCAGGCACCATCCTCGAGGGCATCACCCGCTCGTCGATCATCCAGCTCGGCAAGGACCGCGGCCTCGCCGTGACCGAGCGCAAGATCACCCTCGACGAATGGCGCGACGGCGTGGCCAGCGGCGACATCACCGAGGTCTTCGCGTGCGGAACGGCTGCGGTGATCACTCCGATCGGCCAGCTGCGTGACGGCGAGGAGCTCATCGGCGCGCCGGACGCCGTGGCGGGTGAGGTGACCATGTCCATCCGGAGCCAGCTGCTCGGGATCCAGACCGGAACCGTCGAGGACACGCACGGCTGGTTGACCCGCCTGGTCTGATATCCCCCTGCGACGCCCTGCGCGCACCCTGGGTGCACGCAGGGCGTCGCCCCCGAGGACCTCGGGTACGCGGGTGATGACGCAGTCAGCGCGAGGCCTTCGAGTCCTTCGCCTGCTCGCCGATCCGCAGGTGCCGCGTCGTCGCGAGGAGGGCTGCCATCTCCTCGCCCGGCATCGGTCGGCTGAAGTAGTATCCCTGGCCGCTCGTGCAGCCCATGGCACGGAGCTGCTCCGCCTGTTCGCGGGTCTCGATGCCCTCGAAGACGGCCTCGAGACCGGCTGCCCGGATGAGCTGCAGGATCGCGGCGACGAACTCGTGCTGGCCCGGGCGGGTGTTCAGTTCCGTCAGCAGGGAGCGGTCCACCTTCACCATGCTGACGGGCAGTTCCCGGAGGTAGCTGATGGAGGAGTATCCCGTCCCGAAATCGTCGATCTCGATTCCCACCCCGAGTTGTTTGAGACTCAACAGTGAGTACATCTCCACTTCGCCGCGCGTCACGATAGCGGTCTCCGTGATCTCCACGACCAGACACTGGGCGGGAAGGTCGAACTCTCGCAGCAGGGTGCGGATGTGATCCACCAGGTCCAGTTGCTTCAGCTCGACGGCGGACAGGTTGACCCGGAGCTGGAAATCCTTGTCCAGCGGGAGCTGGCCCCGCCACTCGGCGAGCTGCCGCAGGGACGCGGCCATGACCCAGCGGTCGAGGTCATGGATGACCCCGATCTCCTCTGCCAAGGGGATGAACGTGTCGGGCGGGATCAAGCCTCGGACAGGGTGCTGCCATCGGACCAGGACCTCGACGCCGAGGATGCGATTCGACGCCAGCTCGACCACGGGCTGGTAGTGCAGCACCAGCTCGTCCGAGCTGATCGCTCCCCGGAGCTCGGTAGCCATCTGGCTGCGTAACTGTCGTGAGTAAAGCATGACCGGTTCGAAGATCTTGATGGTGCTCCGTCCCTCACGCTTGGCCGCATACATGGCGGTGTCGGCGTCGAGCAGGAGCTCCTCCGCGGTTTGGCCGACGGTGCCGATACGCACCCCGATACTGGCGCGGGAGTGGATGTTCAGCGAGTCCAGCTGGATCTGTTCTCCGAGGACCTCGAGGGCGCGGCGGGCCACCTGCATGGCTGTCTCCACGGATGCGGCCGGGAGCAGGATGGCGAACTCGTCACCACCGAGACGGGCCACCAGATCGGTGTCCCGGACCACCCCGCTGAGTCGGAGAGCTACTTCCTGAAGCACCCGGTCCCCGGCATCGTGGCCGAAGCGGTCGTTGACGTTCTTGAAGCTGTCCAGATCGAGGAGGAGCAGGGCAGGAGGGGTCTCACCGTTCTCGGCCTGGTTGAGTGCTTCCTCGATGCCATCCATCAGCGCCACGCGGTTCGCGAGACCGGTGAGGGCATCCGACATGGCCATTTTCATCATATCGAGGTGAGCCTGGCGCAGCATGGCGGTCCGGCTCTCGACCCGCTTCTCGAACTGGTCGTAGACCTGCTCGAGCTCCTCGGCGAGCAGATTGACCCCCGTGATCACGGCATCGACCTCGTCGCGGGCGCTCGAGGGCTCGATGCGACTGCTGAGCTCACCCCGTGACAACCGGACGATGCTCTCGACCAGCAGTGCCAGTCTGGGATCCCTTCGCTCAGCGCTCATCGGGTCCAGCGTACCTTCGAGCGTGGGGCAATGGTGGGGAACGGGACGTGGCAGCCGCTGTGTCCGTCCCGGAGGCGGACGGCGGCACACTACTGCAGCGGTGCCGCCGAGCTGTGGTCGTCGAGCTTTCGTTCACTGACCGCAGTATCGGTATCTGAGACGTGCCGGTGACGAACGGAATTCAGAGGTTCGAGCACGAGACGACATCGGGATGCGCGCAATCGGTAAAATCTGCCAATCTGTGGTCAGGCTGTGGCGGGTCGATGCTTGCGGGCGCGACCGAACGCCGGCGGAGGAGATTGGAAGACTTAGGACAACGGGGGATGGGGAATGCCGCGCTCGATATTCTTTTGCGGTTGTCTATCGCTGAAGTGAAGGATCGTCGCTGTCGGCGATCCTCACAGAAGGCATTGCGCGCAGCTTATTCACCAACTCTTGGGCAGTCGACGCACGCTCCTGTGCTCCGGATTGCAGGAAGAGAGTTTCGCTGGTCCTGAGATGCATCACTGCGTCATCAGAGTTGGTACCGGAGGCCAGGGCCTGCCCGAGGAGGAAGTGCGCTTCGGCGGCTGTATGTGTGGCCAGGAGGTGTTGACTGTTGATGATTGTGATCAGCTGATCCACCGCCGCATCGCGCTGGCCGGTAAGAATCAACCATTGTGCTCGCGTGAGACTGAGCTCGAGCCGATCTCGCTCGGTTCCTCCCACGATAGAACTGGCCAGTTCGGCTCGTTCGATGCACTCCAAGGTTTCCGGCTCGACTACACCGGCGGTGAGTCTCAAAGCAGCGGAAGCGCGATTGAACCGGGCCCAGAGATCGAGGTCATTCGTGGGAGATAGATTCTTCGCTGCGAGTTGATGGTAGGAGACACCGTCAGTTACATGCTTGAGCAGGAAAGCCACGTTACCGATGGCCCAGTAGGATTGACCGGCGTACTTGCTGTCCGGGTCGCGGCGGAGAACGGCAGCGAGCAGGGAACATTGTTCCCAAGCGTCTTCGATGCGCCCACTTTCAGCAAGCGCAGCGATCAGCGCATTGCGGGCTTCGATCTCGATGCTTGCTTGATCAACCAGGGATTCAGCGTCGTCAACAGCTTGAAGTGCAGCCGAGATGGCCTCCGCCAGCTGCCCGCACCCTTGAAGGGCAAAGGCTCTGAGTGTCGAGACCCTCGCGTGTAGGGCTCTCGAGCCTTTAGTGACATTGTTCTGTGCAAGGGACCCTGCTATATCTCGCGCTTCCTGCATAAGCCCCTGCTTACGCAGACTCTCTGACACGAGAAATTTGGCATTCCACCAAGCCAGCTCGTCTCCGTTGTCACTGGCAGCTTCGGCTAACTGCTCAGCCAACTGCTGCGCGCTTCTGTAGTCGCGCTGGTTCCAGGCATCCCGCGCTTGCAGCTCGAGCAGCAAGCGCTGTCCGGGCGCGTTCTGAGATTGCATTGATCCCTGCAGCTCTTTTGTGGGTGGCGATGACGGTCCCATTATTCGCGTCTGACCTCAGCAATACCATCGGATTGACGAAAAAACAGAGAACAAACGAAATTTTCACCCAAGATGTTACTAAAGTGCCTGGTGTGGCTTACGATGATTCTCAAGCGGTCTGTGGTATACCCGCGATCTCTCCACCACTGTTGATCAAACTGAAGGAAACTCCGTTATGAAGCGTCTTACGTCTGCCCTGCTCCTTGCCTCTCTCGTCGTCGTCGGCGGTGCCACTGCGGCGAATGCTGCGCCCGTGTCGAAGACAACGACGAGCCCGGTCGTATCAACTGACCGTGTTGGTAACTGGCCCTTCTAGAGGCGGATCCCCGTCGCCCGGCAATCTAGTCCGATTCCGGTAGTAAACATGTTGTGAAGTAGAACTGATGCCGCGGGCACCCTCGTCTTGGGGAGGGAGTGTCCGCGGCATTTCTGCGTCCAGATCGTCGATCTCGTGACACCGAAGGACTCCCCGCCAGGGCGCGCTAGGCTGGGCGTCATGCGAATTGCACGCTTTGTCATAGACGATGACCCACTGTTCGGCGTAGTCGAAGGACCGGCTGGAAGCGAGGAGGTCGCCGTCATCCAGGGCGATCCTTTCTACGCCGGCGTCCAGCTGACCGGGGTGCGCCACGCTCTCGACGACGTCCGGCTCCTGGCCCCCGTCATACCGCGCAGCAAGGTGATCGGCATCGGCCGTAACTATGCGGACCACATCGCCGAGATGGGAAGCGACACGCCGGCCGCACCCCTGATGTTCCTCAAGCCCAACACCTCGGTGGTCGGCCCGGGTGACCCCATCATGCTGCCCTCCTTCTCGGACCAGATCTCCTACGAGGCCGAGCTCGCGGTGGTCATCGGCCGTATCTGCAAGGACGTGCCCCTCGAACGGGTGGACGACGTGGTCTTCGGCTACACCTGCGCCAATGACCTCACGGCGCGTGATGTGCAGAAGACGGACGACCAGTGGGCGCGGGCCAAGGGCTTCGACACGTCCTGCCCGATCGGACCGTGGATCGAGACCGAGCTCGATCCGGAGAACCTGAGTGTCCAGGGCACCCTCGACGGTGACCTTCGCCAGGACGGCTCCACGAGCGACATGATCTGGGGCGCGCGCGAGTTGGTGTCCTACGTGTCGCAGGCCTTCACCCTGCTCCCGGGTGACATCATCCTCACGGGTACCCCCGCCGGCGTGGGCATGATCGCCGATGGCCAGCGGTTCGACGTCGACATCGAGGGAATCGGCCGGTTGTCCAACCCGGCGCGACGCTAGCGCCCGCGCCCGCAGCCGGGTCTGTCCGACAGCCCTGTGGGGGCTGGAATCGGAGTGGTCCCACCTAGACTTGGACCACCATGACTACAGCCGCAGAGATCCCCACCGTCAATGAAGCCACCTCCGTCCGGGTACGCTTCTGCCCCTCGCCGACCGGCACCCCGCACGTCGGGCTGATCCGGACGGCGCTGTTCAATTGGGCGTACGCCCGCCACACGGGCGGCAAGCTCATCTTCCGGATCGAGGACACGGACGCTGCCCGGGACAGCGAGGAGAGCTACCAGCAGCTCCTCGAAGCGATGACCTGGCTCGGCATCGACTGGGACGAGGGAGTGGAGGTGGGTGGTCCGCACGCGCCCTACCGACAGTCCCAGCGGAGCGACCTGTACCAGGACGTCGTCCGGCGGCTGGTGGATGCCGGATACCTGTACGAATCGTTCTCGACGCCGGAAGAGGTCGAGGAGCGACACCGGGCGGCCGGACGCGACGTGAAGATCGGCTACGACAACCACGACCGCGACCTGACGGACGAGCAGAAGGAAGACTTCCGGGCGGCTGGTCGGCCGGCGGTCCTCCGACTGCGGATGCCGGACGAGGACATCACCTTCACGGATCTCGTCCGTGGCGAGATCACCTTCCGTGCGGGTAGTGTGCCCGATTTCGCCGTCGTGCGCGCGAACGGGGCGCCGCTCTACACCCTGGTGAACCCCGTCGACGACGCACTCATGGGCATCACCCATGTGCTCCGCGGTGAGGACCTCCTGTCCTCCACACCGCGCCAGGTGGCCCTGTACCGGGCGCTGATCGACATCGGCGTCGCGCGCTACATGCCGCTCTTCGGGCACCTGCCGTACGTGATGGGGCAGGGCAACAAGAAGCTCTCGAAGCGGGATCCCGAATCGAACCTCTTCCTGCACCGTGAGCGGGGCTTCATCCGCGAGGGCCTCCTGAACTACCTGTCGCTGCTCGGCTGGAGTCTGTCCGCGGACGAGGACATCTTCTCGGTGGAACAGCTCGTCGAGAAGTTCGACGTCCGCGACGTCCTGGCGAACCCCGCGCGTTTCGACCTCAAGAAGGCGGAGGCCATCAACGGTACGCACGTCAGGCTGCTTGATCCTGCCGAGTTCCGCTCACGGCTGTTGCCCTACCTCGCTGCCGCCGGTCTCGTCGATGCCGAACCGACCGACAAGCAGCTGCACCTCGTCGCCGAGGTCGCTCCACTGATCCAGGAGCGCATCACCCTCCTCGGGGAGGCCCCCGAGATGGTCGGCTTCCTCTTCAAGGCCGACGACGCCGTCGATATCGCCGACGATGCGCGGAAGGGGCTTCCCGAGAACCTCGGGGAGGTGCTGGATGCAGCCGTCGGAGCACTCGAGGAGTGCGAGGGGTGGGATGTCGAGTCGATCCAGGCGGCCCTCCGGTCCGCGCTCGTGGACACCCTGGGCCTCAAGCCTCGGCTCGCCTTCGGGCCGGTGCGGACCGCCATCACGGGTCGGCGGGTCTCCCCGCCCTTGTTCGAGTCGATGGTGATCCTCGGGCGCGAGTCCTCGATGGCACGCGTCCGAGCCCTGCGGGCGTCCATGGCCTGAGCGCCTCGGGGAGCTACGCTCCCGGCACCGGGCCGGGGAGGGGGCGGGGCGTTCGCCCTGCCCCCTCGATGGGGGCCGGACCAGCAGCAGGGGAGAAGCGGGGGAGCAAGGCCGTTTTGCAGTTCTCGCCCCTTGTCCGGTAAAGTTGTTTCTCGGCGCGGAGCGGTTACGCGAACGAGACCCAGCGGTATCGGGCTTCGAAAAGTGCCATTGGGGTATGGTGTAATTGGCAACACACTGGTTTCTGGTACCAACATTCTAGGTTCGAGTCCTGGTACCCCAGCGCAATCCTGCCCCAGGGTCGGATGGCATGAGCATCACCGAAATAGTAGTAAAGTTGAAAAGTACTGGCCCCATCGTATAGCGGCCTAGTACGCTGCCCTCTCACGGCGGTAACGCGGGTTCGAATCCCGCTGGGGTCACCATCATCCTTCGGGATACAGGATTCCCCGGACATCACTCGATGTCCGGGGAATCGTGGTTTAAGCAGTCAGTACGGAGTGGGCCCCGCGGGCATGGCGACCTGTGGGACAGCGGGACCCCGAAAGGTCTGCTGGCATGATGGTGCCATGACCGCACCGTCCCCAGCTCCCGAGACCCGGGGGCTCCCTCCGCTGCTGCGGGACGTTCGGGACGCACTCGAGAGTCTCACCTTCCCCCTTGTCCTTCCCGCCTCCGTGGACGCGCGGCGTTCCGCGGGCGCCGCGCACGCTCAGCTGACCGACTACATCCTGCCGAGGCTGGCGAGCCTCGATGCGCCCCTCATCGCCGTGGTGGGCGGGTCCACGGGAGCCGGCAAGTCGACCCTCGTGAACGCGCTGGTGGGCAGGGTGGTGTCAGCCGCAGGCGCGGTCCGCCCCACCACCCGGCAACCGCTCCTGCTCCATCACCCCGACGACGCCGGGTGGTTCGACGACGCGCGCGTGCTACCCACGCTGCAGCGTGTGCGGTGGGCGGGCGACGACGGCGATGCTACCGGGGGAGTGGTCCCCGGCACGGCGGGTAGTGGAGCGAACACGTTGCTGTTGCGCCCGACGACGGCGTTGCCACCCGGGTTGGCCCTGCTCGACGCCCCCGATGTGGACTCCATCGCCGACGAGAATCGGAGACTCGCCGGGCAACTGCTGGCAGCGGCTGATCTGTGGCTTTTCGTGACGACGGCCAACCGGTACGCGGACGCAGTTCCCTGGCGCCTGCTCGCGGAGGCAGGCCGCCGGGACGTGCTCGTGGCGGTCGTCCTCGACCGCGTTCCACCCGGTGTGGAGGAGGAGATCCGTGAGGATCTGCTGACGCTCCTCTCCGCCGAGAATCTCGGGCACGCCCCGATCTTCGTGATTCCGGAGGTTCGGCTGGAACCGTCGAAGCTGCTGCCCGCCGAGGTGATCGACCCGATCACGCGGTGGCTGCAGGCGCTCGCCTCGGATGCAGAGGGTCGCCGGGAGATCGCGCGGCGCACCGTGCAGGGCGCGCTGCGGGCGCTCGCGGAGCAGATCGACCGGATCGCGGAGGTCGTCCGCCAGGAGCAGTCGGTGGGGGACGCCCTGCGGGGAACGGTGGACGCAGCGTACCGGGAAGCGCTTGCGGACGTCCTCGCGGCGACCGAGGACGGCCGGCTACTGCGCGGCGAGGTGTTGGCCCGCTGGCAGGACTTCGTGGGGACGGGTGAGTTCATGCGGGGTCTGGAATCGCGGATCGGCCGGACGCGCGACCGGATCGGTGGATTCTTCACCGGCCGTCCGGCTCCTGCCGCCACCGTCGCCGAGGCCATCGGCAGTGGCCTGCAGACCGTGATCGTGGAGCAGGCAGCACGGGCCGAGGAGTCGACCCGTCGCCGGTGGCGTGCCGAACAGGGGGGCGACAACCTGCTCGTGGGTCTGCCGGCCTGGCCCGCGGATGCGTTCTCCGAGCAGGTGGCCCGGGAGATCAGGGCATGGCAGGTGGACCTGCTCCACCTCGTGCAGAGCGAGGGGGCCACCAAGCGCTTCACCGCGCGCATGCTCTCCTTCGGCGTCAACGGCATCGCCGTGGCGCTGATGGTGGTGGTCTTCGCATCCACGGGTGGGCTGAGTGGGGGAGAGCTGGGCATCGCCGGAGCCTCCGCCGTCGTGGGGCAGAAACTACTCGAGGCCGTCTTCGGGGACGACGCGGTACGGCGCCTGACGACGACGGCGAGGACGAATCTGTCCGAGCGTGTGGAGGGCCTCCTGCGCCACGAGCGGGCAGTCTTCGAGGGCCGACTCGAGCCTCTGACGCACCAGACGTCGGCGGAGGAACTCCGGGTCCTGTCACAGCAGCTCCGAGGAGCGGTGCCTGGTGGACATGCCGCAGGCGAGGGAGACAGCCGGTGAGTGGCGCCCCCGGGTCGATGACCGAGCAGGTGGAGGGCGACTCCCTCGCCCAGTCGCTGGACCGGTTGCACTCCGCTCATCGGCTGGGCGCCGACAGGGTACCCGCGGCGCAGCTCGAGAACCTCCTCGCGGTCCTGGAACGGGCGGGTGACCGACGCCTGCTGTCCGCAGCACACACCGTCGTGGGGGTGTTCGGTCCCACCGGCAGTGGCAAGTCCTCGCTGGTGAACGCGCTGAGTGGTACCGACGCCGCCCGGGTCGCAGCACGCAGGCCCACGACGTCGGAGCCACTTGCCCTGGTCTGGGGGCAGGAGGGGAGCGCCGAGCTGCTCGACTGGCTCGAGGTCTCCCGACGCGTGGAACTACCCGACGGCGCCGCACTGGGACGGCCGATCGCTGCCGAGCGGTTGCCTGCGAACAGCGGCTCTGCTCCTGACACGGACCGGAGGACCGGGCGACGCACCGCCGCGCGTGTTCCCGACGGGGTGCCGGAATCGGATGAGGTGTCGCCCGGTGGGTCGGACGACGGCACCCCGGACGCAGGCTCTCCACGCTGGTACCGACGGATCCTGGGGCGTCCTCGGGCAGCGGGTACGTCGAGGCAGCCCGCTCGATGGAGATGGATGCGTCCGGGACGGCGTACCCTCGCGCCGGCTGCTGCCCCGAACATCGGGATGACGGGTGCCCCGTCCCGTACGGCCGGACCAGCGGCGGGCCTGATCCTCCTGGACCTGCCCGATTTCGACTCCACCACCGCTGCACACCGGGAGACCGTCGAGCGTCTCACGGGTCAGGTGGACGTGCTGCTCTGGGTGGTCGATCCGCAGAAGTACGCCGATGCCGCCCTGCACCACGGCTTCCTCGCTCCCCTCGCCACCCATGAGTCGGTCACCCTCGTGGCCCTGAACCAGGCGGATCGGCTCACCCACCAGGAGCTCGACGACGTGCGAGGATCACTCGCCCGGATCCTCGCCGACGAGGGACTGCCCGGCGTCGTCGTGCTGCCGGTGTCCGCCCGCACGGGCGAGGGGGTGCCGGAGCTCGCCGCAGCCATCTCGTCGATCGCCGAGGGCAGAGCCGCAGCCACCCGGCGCCTGGCGGCAGATGCCGTCCGTGCAGCCACCGAACTCCTCCCGTTCGTCCCCGCAGACCCGGTGGCCGTGCCTTCCGCCGGGGCGAGGGCATCCCTCGCCGAGGAGCTCGGTGCTGCTGCCGGGGTTCCGATGGTGGTCGATGCCGTGCGTGGCTCCTACCGTCGGGACGCCCGGCGTGTCATGGGCTGGCCCGTGACACGCTGGCTGGGTGCCCTGCGGCCTGATCCGCTGCGGAGGCTCAACCTGCGCAGGGCGGACCTCGCGCCCGAGCTGCGGCGCTCCTCGCTGCCTGTCGCGCAGCCGGCCCAGGGAGCCAGGGTGCTCCATGCCCTCAGGGTGTTCGGGGACGCGGCTGCCGGCGACGTCGCCGAACCGTGGAACTCCTCCATCCGCGATGCGGCCCGGACCACCTCGGGCGAGCTCACGGATGCCCTCGATACCGCCGTCACGGGAACGGATCTCGAGACGGGGCGTCGCGGCTGGTGGACGATCATCGCATCCCTGCAGTGGGTGGCCTTCGCGGCGCTCGTCGGAGGGCTGGCCTGGCTCGGCGTCCTGGCGGTCCTCGCTTTCCTGCAGCTACCGGTGGTCGAGGTCCCCCGCGTGGAGGGTTTCCCTCTCCCGACACTGCTGATCCTGAGTGGAGCGCTCACCGGGATACTGCTCGGGGTCGTGGGGGCGCTCCTCGCACGCTGGGGCGCGTCCCGGCGCGCGGCGAGGGTAAGACGCCGTCTGCTGGCCTCCTGTGCACGCGTTGCCGAGGACGTGGTGGGCCGTGCGATCGAGGACGAGGTGGCGCGGTGCAACAGCTTCCGCACGGCGGTGCTCGCCGTGCTTCCGGGCGCCTAAATCTGCCCGTTCCGGGTGGAGCGGAACGGAACGGGACCCATCGACCCGAAGCGGTGACCAGCGCGTGGTCGAGAGCACCGAGGAGTCAGTCGGTGGCCTTCGCGACGGCGAGGGTCAGCTGCCGTGCGGCGTCGGACACCACCTCGGCGTGGATGCGTCCGGGTTGGCGCGTGAGGCGTTCCATCGGCCCGGAGATCGAGACGGCGGCGATCACGCGTCCGGACGGACCACGCACCGGCGCGGAGACGGAGGCGACGCCGGCCTCCCGCTCACCGAGGCTCTGGGCCCAGCCGCGACGCCGCACCCCCGCAAGGACCGTCGGTGTGAACCGGGCCTCCTGCAGCCCCTTCAGGAGGCGGTCGTGGTCCTCCCAGGCGAGGAGGCACTGTGCCGCCGACCCCGCCTTCATGGACAGCTGCGTCCCGACCGGGATGGTGTCGCGGAGTCCGACGGGCCGCTCCGCCGAGGCGACGCAGACGCGCCAGTCCCCCTGACGCCGGAACAGCTGTGCGCTCTCGCCGGTCGCATCGCGCAGGGTGAGCAGCACCGGACCCGCGGCGGCGATGAGGCGGTCCTCCCCGGCGGCCGAGGCCAGTTCCACGAGGCGCCCCCCGAGGACGAAGCGCCCCTGGATGTCACGTCCGACCAGGCGGTGGTGTGCGAGCGCGAGGGCGAGCCGGTGCACGGTGGGCCGCGCAAGTCCCGTGGAGGAGACCAGCTGCGCGAGAGTGGTGGGCCCGGCCTCCAGGGCGTCCAGTACCAGGGCGGCCTTGTCGATCACTCCGACGCCGCTAGAATTGTCCATAGGATGATATTGACGTCTCATTATCTGAGACGCAAGCCGTGCGGCTGGCACTCGTCGGCAGGCGCTGGTTGAGTTGTTCGAACCATCAGTCTCCGCGGCGGCCCCTACCGGGTGCCGACCCCGTCGGAACGGAAAAGGACGATCGTCATGGGCAAGACACTGGCAGAGAAGGTCTGGGACGCGCACGTGGTGCGCAAGGGTGACGTCGTGGGCGCCGAGGCGCAGCCCGACCTCCTCTACATCGACCTGCACCTGATCCACGAGGTCACCTCGCCCCAGGCATTCGAAGGACTCCGGCTGGCGGGCCGGCCGCTGCGCCGGCCCGACCTCACGATCGCCACGGAGGACCACAACACGCCCACCCTCGACATCGACAAGCCGATCGCCGATCTCACTTCCCGCACCCAGATCGAGACCCTGCGGGCCAACTGCCGTGAGTTCGGGGTCCGCCTGCACTCACTCGGTGACGCCGAGCAGGGCATCGTCCACGTGATGGGGCCGCAGCTCGGGCTGACACAGCCGGGACTGACGGTGGTGTGCGGGGACTCCCACACCTCGACGCACGGCGCCTTCGGTGCTCTGGCCATGGGCATCGGGACGTCGGAGGTCGAGCACGTGATGGCCACACAGACGCTCTCCCTGAAACCCTTCAGGACCATGGGCATCACGGTGGAGGGGACACTGAAGCCCGGCGTCACGTCGAAGGACATCATCCTGGCCGTCATCGCGAAGATCGGGACCGGGGGAGGGCAGGGGTACGTCCTGGAGTACCGCGGTTCTGCCATCCGCGCGCTCTCGATGGAAGCACGGATGACCATCTGCAACATGTCCATCGAGGCGGGAGCGCGCGCCGGCATGGTCGCGCCCGACGAGACCACGTTCGAGTACCTCGACGGGCGTCCCCACGCTCCGCAGGGGGCGGACTGGGACGACGCCGTCGCCGAGTGGCGGGAACTGCGCACCGACGACGATGCTGTCTTCGATGCCGAGGTGTTCCTCGACGCGAACGAGCTGGAGCCGTTCGTCACGTGGGGGACCAACCCGGGACAGGGCGTTTCCCTTTCGGACTCCGTGCCCTTCCCCGACGACTTCGCCGATGAGAACGACAAGGCGGCCTGCAGCCGGGCCCTGGACTACATGGCGCTGGAGCCCGGAACGCCCTTGAAGGACATCCGCGTGGACACCGTCTTCCTGGGATCCTGCACCAACAGCCGGATCGAGGACCTCCGCATCGCCGCGGACATCATCCGCGGGCGGGAGAAGGATCCGGACATCCGGATGATGGTGGTGCCCGGGTCCGCCCGTGTCCGGCTCGAGGCCGAGGCCGAGGGACTGGACCGGGTGTTCAAGGACTTCGGAGCGGAATGGCGCTTCGCGGGGTGCTCCATGTGCCTCGGCATGAACCCCGACCAGCTGGCGCCGGGGGAGCGCTGCGCCTCGACGTCCAACCGCAACTTCGAGGGACGCCAGGGCAAGGGCGGGCGCACCCACCTCGTCTCGCCGGTGGTCGCGGCGGCCACTGCCGTCCGCGGGACCCTGAGCTCACCGTCGGACCTCGCGCCACTGCCCGGCGGTTCCCCCGCCGTCGAACCCGCCGTTCCAGCAGCCTGAGGAGGCTCCCGTGGAGAAGATCACCACCCATACCGGTATCGGCGTCCCGATACGCCAGAGCAACATCGACACCGACCAGATCATCCCTGCCGTCTACCTGAAGCGGATCACGCGCACGGGTTTCGAGGACGCCCTGTTCTCCGCGTGGCGCAAGGAGCCGGACTTCATCCTCAACCGGGAGCCCTACTCCCGGGGCTCGGTCCTGGTCGCGGGACCCGACTTCGGCACCGGTTCCTCACGTGAGCACGCGGTCTGGGCGCTGAAGGACTACGGCTTCAGGGCCGTGCTGTCCTCGCGGTTCGCCGACATCTTCCGCGGTAACTCCGGGAAGCAGGGACTCGTCGCGGCGCAGCTGGCGCAGGACGACATCGAACTCGTCTGGAAGGTCCTCGAGAACGAGCCGGGCGCCACGGTGACCGTGGACCTCGAATCCCGTTCCGTGCAGTGCGGATCGGTCACTGCCCCCTTCCAGATCGACGACTACACCCGCTGGCGCCTCCTGGAGGGCCTGGACGACATCGGATTGACCCTCCGCCAGGAGAAGCACATCACGGCCTTCGAGGGCACCCGCCCTGCACACAAGCCCCTGACACTTCCCGCCCGCACCTGAGCATCATCGCTCCTGCTGGGTGAGCCCGCCAGCACAGCAGGAGCCGGATCACTATGCTGGGCTGAGACATGAGGCCCAGGGAATGTCCACACGGCCCCCGCGGTTCCTCAGGGAGCAGCAGTCGTGCCACGTACCCTTCATTTCTGTCTGGTCCGTGGTGCTCCTATGCTTGTAACGGGCATTTTGGCCCCGATTGTTCTACACAAGGGAAACAGGTATTCATGGGTAGCGTTCTGACCATTCGCGGCGGCATTCCGTTGGAGGGCAAAGTGTCCGTCCGCGGTGCCAAGAACCTGGTTCCCAAGGCCATGGTGGCCTCACTGCTGGGCAACACTCCGTCCGTCCTGCGCAACGTCCCGGAGATCAAGGACGTCGACGTCGTCACGAGCCTGCTGCAGCTGCACGGCGTGAGAGTGACCAAGGACGCCGTCACCGGTGATCTCACCATGGATCCCAGCGACGCGAAGATGGCCCGCTCCAAGGACATCGATGCGCACGCGGGCGATTCCCGCATCCCCATCCTCTTCTGCGGACCCCTGATGCACAGCATCGGCGAGGCCTTCATCCCCGATCTCGGCGGCTGCAAGATCGGTGACCGCCCGATCGACTACCACCTCGAGGTCCTCCGGAACTTCGGTGCGGTCGTGGACAAGCGCCCGGGTGGTATCTCCATCTCGGCACCCAAGGGACTGCACGGGGCCAAGCTGACCCTGCCGTACCCGAGCGTCGGAGCCACCGAGCAGGTACTGCTCACGGCCATCCGCGCCGAGGGCATCACCGAGCTCTCGGGAGCGGCCGTGGAGCCCGAGATCATGGACCTCATCGCCGTCCTGCAGAAGATGGGCGCCATCATCACGGTCCAGACGGACCGCGTGATCCGGATCGAGGGAGTCGGGGAGCTCACCGGGTACAACCACAAGGCGATCTCCGACCGCAACGAGACCGCCTCGTGGGCCTCCGCGGCGCTCGTCACCGGTGGGGACATCTACGTCGAGGGCGCTCGCCAGCTCGATCTCACCGCCTTCCTCAACACCTACCGGAAGATCGGGGGCGCCTTCGACGTCGACGACGACGGGATCCGCTTCTACCACCCCGGTAAGCCCCTGAAGCCCCTGGTCCTGGAGACCGACGTCCACCCCGGCTTCATGACCGACTGGCAGCAGCCGCTCGTCGTGGCCCTCACCCAGGCCTCCGGCGTGTCGATCGTCCACGAGACCGTGTACGAGAACCGGTTCGGTTTCACCGAGGCCCTGATCCGGATGGGCGCGAACATCCAGGTCCACCGTGAATGCCTCGGCAGTGTGCCGTGCCGTTTCGGACAGCGGAACTTCCTGCACTCCGCCGTCATCTCGGGCCCCACGAAGCTCACCGGCGCAGACATCGACATCCCCGATCTCCGGGGCGGCTTCAGCCACCTGATCGCGGCCCTCGCAGCTGACGGCGTGTCCCGGGTGACCGGGATCGAGCTCATCAACCGGGGGTACGAGCGCTTCCAGGACAAGCTCGAGGGACTGGGCGCGGACTTCGACATCACGGAGGACGCCCCGGCTGTCGCCGTGGCCATCTCCTAGGCGGTTCGGGCTGTGGCAGAGTCACGGGGATCACGCGCGATGTTCTTCTTCCTCGGCTGCTGGGTGAGGCCGGTGATGAACCTGCTCATGGCCAAGGAGTACTCGGGGCAGGAGAAACTGCCGAGGGACACGGGGATGATCGTGTGCCCCAACCACGTCACCGAGATCGACCCGATCGTGATCGGCCATTTCCTGTTCAACCAGGGCATCATGCCGCACTTCCTCGCGAAGGCCTCCCTCTTCGGGATCCCGGTGATCGGCTCGATGCTCCGGACCATCCAGCAGATACCCGTGGAACGCAGCTCGGCAGGGGCCAACCGGTCCCTCGAGGCGGCGCGCGCGGCCCTCGCGGACGGCGGCGGCATCATCATCTACCCCGAGGGCACCCTGACCCGTGATCCGGACATGTGGCCCATGAAAGGACGCACGGGAGCCGCCCGGCTCGCCCTCCAGACCGGAGCCCCGGTGGTACCGGTGGCACACTGGGGCGCTCATGAGGTCTTTCCGCGCTACGCCAAGCGGTTCCACCTGATCCCGCGCAAGCGCTCCCGAGTGCTCGTCGGCGAGCCGGTGGATCTGAGCGAGTTCCGGGGTGCGCCCCTGACGCGCTCCACGCTCGACGCGGCGACCGAGCGCATCCTCGATGCCATCACCGAGTTGCTGTCCGAACTCCGCGGACAGGAGGCCCCGGCGGAGCGGTGGGATCCTGCGGCGAAGCACCAGGGACGGATCGGGCGGAACGTCGACGCGGAGGACGGCCAGGATCCCGACGCAATGCAACCGGGGAACCAACTGTGACGTTGCAGGAGGAGCTGCGCTCCGTGCCGCCCGCCAAGATCGCTGTCCTCGGCTCCGGCAGTTGGGGCACCACGTTCGGCAAGGTGCTCGCCGATTCCTCGGAGGTCACCGCCGTCGTCCTCTGGTCGCGGCGCCCGGAGCTGGCGGAGGAGATCACCGCGGAACACCGTAACTCCCGGTACCTCGGTGACACCCGGCTCCCGGCCAACCTCACGGCGTCGTCGGACGTGGGCGAGGTCCTCGCCGGAGCGGACCTGGTGGTGCTCGCCGTGCCCGCCCAGACCCTCCGCGCGCAACTACCGGCCTGGCGGTCCCTGATCCCGGCCGGTGCCGTGATCGTCTCGCTGATGAAGGGACTGGAGGTCGGTACGGACGCGCGCATGAGCGAGGTCATCGCCGAGGAACTCTCGGTGCCGGCCCATCGGATCGCCGTGGTCTCCGGGCCCAACCTGGCCATGGAGATCGCGCGCGAGGAACCCACGGCGTCGGTGGTGGCCTGTCCCGACCACGGCACCGCTGCGTGGATCGCCGCCGCCTGCACAGCGTCCTACTTCCGCCCCTACACCTCCACGGACGTGATCGGGGTGGAGATCGGCGGGATCGTGAAGAACGTGATCGCCCTCGCCGTCGGTATCTGTGAGGGCCGCCGGATGGGTGACAACACGAAGGCGTCGGTGATCACCCGTGGACTCGCCGAGACGACGCGCCTCGCCGTCGCACTCGGTGGGAGGCCCGAGACGATGGCGGGGCTCGCCGGCATGGGTGACCTGATCGCCACCTGTTCCTCCGCACTCTCCCGCAACCACACGGCAGGCAACCTCCTGGGTCAGGGGCTCACCCTCGAGCAGGTGACCGTGCGGATGAATCAGACGGCCGAAGGGATCAAGTCCGCGGAGGCCGTCCTCGCCTCCGCCACCAAGCTCGGTGTGGACATGCCCATCACGGCCAGTGTGGTCGCCGTGCTCCAAGGCCGACTCTCCGTCAACGACCTCGGGCCACGCCTGCTCGCCCGCAACCTCAAGCCGGAAGGCGGACCCGCCGCGTGAGCTCCGAATCCACCGTCCTGCCCCGCAAACCCCGCGTGCTCGTGCTCTTCGGCGGTCGCTCGAGCGAGCACGCCGTCAGTTGCGTCACGGCCTCGGGGGTCCTCGAGGCGATCGACAGGTCCCGGTACGACGTCGTTCCGGTGGGGATCACCAGGTCCGGGCAGTGGTCCCTGGTGTCCGGCGAGGCAGCGGCGTGGTCCCTGCGCGCGGACGTGCTCCCCGAGGTGACGGCCACCGAGCAGGCCGTGGTCCTCGGGACGGCGGCGGACGGCGACGCGGGGCGGGAACTGCTCGTCTCCGCTCCGGGATCCGTACCCCGGAGTCTCGGCGGGATCGACGTGGTCCTGCCGCTGCTGCACGGCCCGTTCGGTGAAGACGGAACACTCCAGGGCATGCTGGAACTGGCCGACATCCGTTACGTGGGGGCCGGGGTCCTGGCCTCTGCCGTGGGCATGGACAAGCACTACATGAAGGTGGTCTTCGCGGCCGCCGGGCTCGAGGTGGGGCCGTACGAGGTGATCACGGACCGCCAGTGGCGGATCGATCCGGCGTCGTGTGAGCGGCGTGCCGCCGCACTCGGGTTCCCCCTGTTCGTGAAGCCGGCGCGTGCCGGGTCATCCATGGGCATCAGCAGGGTGGAGGACGCGGCCGGCCTTGCCGCCGCGATCGACGCGGCGCGGGCGTTCGATCCCAAGGTGGTTGTCGAGGCGGGCATCGAGGGCCGCGAGATCGAGGTGGCGGTGCTGCAGGGGCGCGGCCTGGAAGCACCACGGGCCTCGCTGCCGGGAGAGATCGCGATGCAGCCCGGCGATCACGCCTGGTACGACTTCGAGGCCAAGTACGTGGACGGCGCCGCCGCCGAACTGACCTGCCCGGCGGATCTGCCCCCTGACGTCATCGATCGTGTCCGGCGGCTGGCGGGGGAGGCGTTCGACGCGATCGGCGCGGAGGGGCTCTCCCGCGTGGACTTCTTCTACACGCCCGACGGCCGCCTGGTGATCAACGAGATCAACACCATGCCCGGATTCACGCCGATCAGCATGTACCCCCAGATGTGGGCGAAGTCGGGGCTGCCGTACACGGAGCTCATCGACGAACTGCTCGGGCTGGCGTTGGAGCGGGGCACCGGCTTGCGCTGAGGGCCTGCTCCGCGATGCGCCGCAGAAGCGGGTCAGGTGAGTGCGAGGACCCCGATGAGTGAGATGCCGCCCAGGAACAGCGTCGACGCCGCACCCACGAGGGCGAACCGGCCGCCCGTCCGCAGCAGGCGGCGCAGGTCGATTCCTGCCCCCAAGCCGAACATGCCCGCCGCCAGCAGGACGGTGGTGATCGTCCGGCCGGCATCGAGCACCGGTGGCGGCAGGACGCCGAGGGACCGCAGCACCACCATGGCGAGGAAACCCATCACGAACAACGGCACCACGGGTGGCGCCGGGCGTTCCCCCTCCGCCGCTCCCGGTCCGGGCGCAGGATTCTCCCAGCGCAGGGTGCGTCGCTGAGCGAGACCCGCCAGGGCCGCGACCGGCGCGAGCATCAGGACCCGGCCCAGTTTGACCACGGTGGCCGCAGCGAGGGCGGTGGCACCGGCCGTACTGGCCACGGCCACCACCTGCGCCACCTCGTGCACGGCGAGGCCCGACCACACGCCGAACCTCGTCTCGTCGAGGCCCACCAGCGTGTTCAGCAGGGGCAGGGCGACGATCATCAGGGAGCCGTACAGGGTGACCATCGCCACGGCGGACGCCACCTCGTCGTCGTCCGCATCGACGATCCCCTGCATCCCGGCCACCGCCGACGCTCCGCAGATCGAGAATCCCGCGGCGAGCAGGAGGGCACCCGGACGGCTGAGGCCGAGCCGCCGGCCGAACCACAGCGTGGCGTAGAAGCTGAGCAGCACGCAGGCCGCGATGAGGAGGATGACCTGCGGCCCGAGGGCCAGGATGTCCGGCAGGGCGAGCTGCAGGCCGAGCAGGACGACGCCCGCCCGAAGGAGTCGCTTGGTGCCGCCGCCGATCCCTGGCCGGAGCCCGCGGACGTACAGTCCCGAATTACCGAGCACCATGCCGAGGACGAGGGCGATCACCAGGGCGCCGAGCACGGTCTGCAATCGCGCGAGGAGCAGTGCCAGGGACACGCCCGCCACGAGAACCAGAAGACCCGGGAACCACGCACGGAGCTGTGGTTCCCGGGTCTTCCGGGAGGTACCTGAGGTGTCCATCTGCCGCACGGGTCCTTCCGGCCGCCCGATCGGGCAGTGTGGGTGCTGTCCGGATCGATTGTGCCAGAGGGACGCCGACGGCGCCGGGTCGGCCGTACGGGCTAGATGATCGAGTCCGTCAGGCCGTTGGGCGTACCGAACCTGTGTGCCGTGACGCTGATGGCCTGCTCCTGCAGGAACGGCAGCATCTCCACCCGGCCGGCCTCGGTGACGGGCTGGGCGTAGACCGCGAGATCCGGACGCCCTCCGGTCGCCGCGATCAGTGCGGAGGCATCCCCGCCGATGACCCTGACCCTGCCGATCGGAAGCGCGGCGACGCGGGACAACCAGGCGTCCTCGGACTCGATGGTGACCGATGCGGCCTGGGCCATGACGACGGTCCGGAGTGCCTCGGGGAGCTCTTCGGCGCTCGTGACGTCCACCGGTGCGCCGGCGGTCTTCGCTGCCATGAGCACGCGCACCAGGTCTGCGACCGGAGCACCCTCCGCACGACGCACGGTGACCGGGAGCGGGAGGTAGCGGAACAGGTTGCGTTCGGCGGCGAGGCCCGAGATGTCCTTCACCTGCCCGAACTCGTGCTTCCATGCCGCCGCGTCCGACGCCGCGGACCGGGTGAGCCGCGCAAGCTGCTCCTCGGGTAGTCCGGCTGCACGCGCCGCGCCGAGCAGCGGGGCCACGGCGGGCAGGGGCGCTTCCTGCGCCGTCGACGCGCGCGAGGTCCAGGAGCCGAGGCCCACGAGGTAGTTCGGTCCACCGGCCTTCGTCCCGGCACCGACGGCGGACTTCTTCCAGCCGCCGAAGGGCTGGCGCTGCACGATCGCCCCGGTGATACCACGGTTGACGTAGAGGTTCCCGGCCTGCACACCGTCCAGCCAGGTGGCGATCTCGCTGCTGTCGAGGGCGTGGATCCCCGAGGTCAGGCCGTAGTCGATGTCGTTCTGCATCGCGATGGCCTCCTCCAGTGTCCTGGCCGTCATGATGCCGAGGATGGGTCCGAAGTACTCGGTGAGGTGGTACGTGGAGCCGCGCTGGACGCCGTCCCGTACGCCGGGGCTCCACAGGCGCCCGGAGTCGTCCAGGCACTTCGGCTCCACGAGCCAGGACTCGCCCGCACCGAGGGTGGTGAGGCCGTCGAGGAGCTTGCCCTCGGCCGGTTCGATCACCGGGCCCATCTGCGTGGTGGGATCGTCGGGGTAACCGACGGTGAGGGACCGGACGGCGTCGAGCAGCTGGTTCCGGAAGCGGTCCGACGTGCTGACGCTGCCCACCAGGATCACCAGTGATGCGGCGGAGCACTTCTGGCCGGCGTGGCCGAACGCGGACTGTGCCACGTCCTTCGCCGCCAGGTCGAAGTCGGCGCTCGGTGTGACGATCACGGCGTTCTTGCCGGAGGTCTCCGCCAGGAGTGGCAGATCGGTGCGGAAGGAGCGGAAGAGCTCCGCGGTCTCGTAACCGCCGGTCAGGATCACGCGGTCCACCCGGGGGTCCGAGATGAGCTGCCTGCCGAGATCCCCTTCCTCGACCTGCACGAGGTGCAGGACCTCCCGGGGAACTCCCGCCGCCCACAGTGCTTCCACCATCACGGAGCCGCAGCGGCGTGCCTGGGATGCGGGCTTGATGATCACGGAGGAGCCTGCCGCCAGGGCGGCGAGGGTGGAACCGGCGGGAATGGCGACGGGGAAGTTCCACGGCGGTGTGACCACCGTGAGGCGTGCGGGAGAGAAGGAGGCCCCGTCGACGTCGTCGAGCTCACGTGCACGCTCCGCGTAGTAGTGGGCGAAGTCCACGGCCTCCGAGATCTCGGGATCGGACTGGTCGAGGGTCTTGCCCGTCTCCGACGCCATGACCTCCATGAGCGCGGCGCGTCGAGCTTCGAGGGCGTCCCCGGCACGGTGCAGGACGACGGCGCGCTCGGCGCCGGTCAGTGCACCCCAGGCGCCGGCTGCGTCGGCGGCCCCGGCGATGGTGCGGTCGACCTGGTCGGCGCGGGTCAGGGTGGTGGCTTCCACGACGTCGTTCCCCAGCACCGAACCGGGTACGCGCGTCAGGATCTCGCGCCCCCAGGCGCGATTCGCCGGCAGTGATGGATCTGTGTCGGGGGTGTTCTCGAACCCTGATCCGACGTGCGGCCGCGCTGGTACGGAGCGGTCCTGCCGGCGCCGGGGGGCCGGGACGGAGGTGTCGAGCTCCTCGAGGGAGGCGAGGAAGCGGTTCTTCTCGCGCTCGAAGAGCTCCTCGTTCTCCGACAGTTCGAAGACCGCGGACATGAAGTTGTCGGAACTCGCTCCCTCCTCCAGGCGTCGGATCAGGTAGGCGATGGCGACGTCGAACTCGCTCGGGTGCACCACCGGGGTGTACAGCAGCAGCGAACCGACGTCGCGCTTGACCACTTCGGCCTGGCCCTGGGCCATTCCGAGGAGCATCTCGAACTCGATGCCGTGGCGCACGCCCCGTTCACCGGCGAGGAGCCAGGCGAAGGCGAGGTCGAACAGGTTGTGGCCGGCGACCCCGATGCGAACGTTGTCGACCCGCCCGGGCTGCAGTGCGTAGTTCAGGACGCGCTTGTAGTGCGTGTCCGAGTCCTGCTTCGAGCCCCACGTGGCGAGCGGCCAGCCGTGCAGGGACGCCTCGACCTGTTCCATGGGGAGGTTGGCGCCCTTCACCACGCGGACCTTGATCGCGGCACCGCCGTCGGCCCGCCGCCGGGCGGCCCACTCCTGCAGGCGGATCATTGCTGCGAGGGAGTCGGGGAGGTAGGCCTGCAGCACGATCCCGGCCTCCAGGTCCTTGAACTCCGGCCGGTCGAGGATCGACATGAAGACGGCGACGGTGAGGTCGAGGTCCTTGTACTCCTCCATGTCCAGGTTGATGAACTTGGGTACCTCGGCCCGAGCCGCGATGGTGTAGAGCGGGGAGAGCTTCTCGGCGACGTGGTCCACGGATTCCTCGAAGGCCCAGGCCGGGTGCGGAGCCACCGTCGAGGACACCTTAATGGAGACGTAGTCGACGTCCGGTTGCCGGAGGAGCCGCACGGTGCCCTCGAGCCGGCGCTCCGCCTCGTGGTCGCCGAGCACCGCTTCGCCGAGCAGGTTGACATTGAGGCGGACGTCATCGCGTTTGATCCTGGCGATCGAGCGGCTGAGTTTCGTGTCGGAGGCATCGATGATGAGGTGACCCACCATCTCGCGGAGCACCCGACGAGCCACGGGAATGACCACCTGCGGCAGGACGGGAGCGACGGCGGCACCGACCTTGACGGCCGAGCGCATGTACCAGGGGAGGAAACCGGGCACCTTCGGAGCGATGGCCGCGAGATTGTGTGCCGCCACCGAGAGGTCCTCGGGGCGGATCACGCCGTCGACGAAACCGACCGTGAAGGCGAGGCCGTCCGGGTCCTTGAGGACTCCGGCCAGCTGCTGCGCGGACGAGTCCACCGGAATGCCGGCTGCTTCGGTCAGCCAGCGCCGCACCAGGGCGATCGACTCCTCCGGCAGCGTCGCCGGCAGGTCGGTGGTGCCACCGGGGGATGCGGAGAAGTGGGAGAGCGCGTCGGCCGAGTCGGATGGAGTCGGAACGGACGGGTCGAGGATGGCCGGGATGTCGGCGAGAACCTCGCGTGGCGGGATCTGGGTTGTCATGGCAACAGCTTTCGGTTGGACGGCCTCTGCCTGGCACAGCAAGAAGCAGGTGATTCACGTCCAGTATGCAACCGGCCTAGGATGAGGAAAAGTGACGAATGGTGAACGGTATTCATCAATAGATGAGAACAATGGAGGCGCCCGTGCTCGATCTTCGCCGGCTGCGGCTGCTCCGCGAGCTGCACATTCGAGGAACGCTCGCCGAGGTGGCCACAGCGCTCAACTACAGCCCCTCCTCCGTGTCGCAGCAGCTCGCCATCCTCGAGAAGGAAGTGGGGGTGGAGCTGCTGCGCAAGACCGGCCGCCGCGTCACCCTCACGCCGCAGGCCGAGGTGCTCGTGGCGCACACCGCCGAACTGCTCGAGACGCTCGAGCGGGCGGAAGCCGATCTCGCGGCCTCCCTCAGCGCGGTCTCGGGCAGGGTCCGGGTCGCCGTCTTCCAATCGGCGGCCCTCGCGCTCATGCCGGATGCGCTGCGGACGATGACGCGGGACTACCCGGACGTGCGGGTGGAGATGGTGCAGCGTGAGCCCGAACGAGCCCTGTACGAGACGTTCGCCCGGGACTTCGACCTGGTGATAGCCGAGCAGTACCCGGGCCACGCGGCGCCGCGGCACCCCGAACTGGACACCGTACCGCTCACGCATGACGCGATTCGACTCGCCGTACCACTGGGCGTCGCCGGTTCGGCGTCCATCTCCTCGGTGGCTGACGCGGAGCACACGGCGTGGGTCATGGAGCCCCGGGGAGCCGCGTCACGGCACTGGGCGGAGCAGGCCTGCAGGCTCGCCGGTTTCGAGCCCGACGTCCGCTACGAGACGGCCGACCTCCAGGCTCAGATCAGGCTCATCGAGTCGGGCAACGCCGTGGGTCTCATGCCCGACCTCGTCTGGACGGGAAGGGACGTGCCCGTGCGGCTCCTCGATCTCGACGATGCTCCGCACCGTTCCATCTTCACCTCGGCGCGCCGCGCGGGTGCGCGGCGTCCGGCCGTGCTCGCGTTCCGCGAGGTCCTCGGCCGGTCTGCAGCGGGGGTCCGCCGGAACCAGGCTCCCGGAGGTTCCGGGGGACCGGGCACCCCGCCGGTGTGAGGGGCGCGGCAGGCCGCCCTTTTCGTGTCCTCCCGTCCGCCTTCTAAGGTGGTTCCATGGTCACCCAGCTTCAGCCCGGATCCGTACCGGCAACCGTCACGAGGGTCACGGAGACGGTTCTCCCGACCAAGCACGGGATCTTCCAGGTGATCGGCTACCGCGACGGCGCGGGGACCGAGCACGTGGCGCTCGCACGGGGTCTCGACCAGGACCGCCGTCTCTCCACCGAGGGACGCTCAGGGGTGCCACTCGTCCGGGTGCACAGTGAGTGCCTGACCGGTGACGCCTTCGGCTCGTGGCGCTGTGACTGCGGTGAACAACTCGACACGGCGTTGGCCGCGGTGGCCGCGGAGGGTCTCGGGGTGGTGGTCTACGTCCGTGGGCACGAAGGCCGCGGCATCGGGCTCCTGGCGAAGCTCAAGGCCTATGCCCTGCAGGACCAGGGTGTGGACACCGTGGACGCGAACACCGCCCTGGGCCTGCCCGTCGATGCGCGGAGGTACGACCAGGCGGCCGAGATCCTCCAGGATCTCGGCATCTCCTCCATCCGACTGCTCTCCGGGAACCCGGCCAAGGAGGAAGCCCTCGCAGCCCTCGGGATCACCGTGGTGGAGCGCCGGGGACTACCGGTGGTGCAGCGACCCGAGAACGCGGGATACCTCGCCACGAAGCGGGACCGGATGCGGCACGACGCAGCGCCGACGCAGGATGCCTGGAGCGCCCTGCTCGACGGGGAAGTGCCCGTGGCCCCCGCCCGGGGAGCGGAGGAGGAACTGGCTCATCGCTACGGCCCTCTTGTTACGGCGCCCGGGCCCCTCGTGATCGGCCACGCGCGGCAGAGCCTCGACGGCTTCACCCTCCTACCCGCTCACTCCCCCGCGTCCACCGGTTCCGGCCGTGCCGCCGGCCTGGAACATCTCCAGCGACTGCGCGCCCTGGTGGATGCCGTGGTCGTGGATGCAGCCATGATCACGACGTCGGACTACTCGTGCGGCACAGGGGAGGTCGCAGGCCTGAGTCCGGTCAGGGTGGTGCTCGACCCCGCTGCACTGGTCGGTGCGAGGACCGGCGTGCTGACCGACGACGGTCTGCCGACCCTGTGGGTCGTGGGAGTGGATACCCCTGTGCCCCTCCTGCCCGATTCGGTGGACGTGGTGCGGCTCCCGGTCGCGGGAGTCGACGACCACGGTTTCGATCCTCGCCAGGTGATGGACGTCCTGCAGTCCCGCGGTCTGCGGAAGGTGCTGATCGAGGGCGGTGGGATCCTCTCCGGCTTCCTCGGTGCAGGGCTGCTGGATCGTCTCTTCCTGACCACCGCGCCGGTGCTGCTGGGCGACGGCGCGCCAGGCATCCGGTTCTCCGGAGCCGCGGTTCCGGAGAAGGCCCAGAACCCGCCCACGCGGCGCTTCGTGCTCGGACAGGACATCTGCACCGAGTTCAACTTCACTCCCGGGCACTAGCTCCGGGCAGGGCAACGCCGGCAGACGTCGGGACCAGGTGTGTCCCAATGTCTGCCGGCGTCGATCGGTACCGGATGTCGCAGCGCCGCTCGGTCAGGAAGCGCCGTCCACCCTCTTGCTCTTCGACTGCAGGCGGTCGATGTGCTCCGACGCCTCGGCCTTGGTGATGTCCGCAGGGATCTCCTCGCCCGCTTCGCGAGCCAGCGTGTCGAGATAGCTCCGCTGCGCGGCGGTCATGGGCTCGTCGCCGGTGACCCAGTCGCTCGGATCCCGCTCGAAGCCGCCCTCAGGCTCTGAAGAAGGACTTCCCAGTGTGTCTGCCATATCAGTTCCCATCGGTCGTGGCGAGCATGAACCATCAGTCTACTTACTTTCGGCGATGCGACTCGGACGTCGCGGCAGCCCCGGTGCAAGGGTTCCATCGCGCGGAGGAGTTCCTTCCCTCCCATCAGTGAGGCTGCTTACGGTGGGGAGGCAACGAGACCGCCCGAGACAGCAGGAGGAAGAATGAGTCAGCCAGCACAGCAGCAACAGCCACCGGGAACCACCGGTGCCATGGATCCGGCTCCCGATCACGGGGAGCAGTCCTATCGCGGTACGGGCCGGTTGACCGGGAAGAAGGCGGTGATCACGGGAGGCGACAGCGGTATCGGGCGCGCGGTCGCGATCGCCTATGCGCGGGAGGGCGCCGATGTCCTCATCAGCTACCTGAACGAGGACGACGATGCCCGCGAGACCGCGCGGTGGGTGGAGGAGGCCGGACGCCAGGCCGTCCTGTTCCCGGGCGACCTCGCCGACCCGGCCACGTGCCGGGCCGTGATCGACAAGGCCGTGGAGGAGTTCGGACGCGTGGACATCCTCGTGAGCAACGCCGCCTTCCAGATGTCCCACGAGAGCATCGAGGAGATCCCGGACGAGGAGTGGGACCGCACGCTGGCCATCAATCTCAGTGCGTTCTTCCACCTCACGAAGGCCGTTCTGCCGCACATGGGACCGGGTGGCTCGATCATCGGCTCGAGTTCGGTCAACTCCGACAATCCCGTGCCCACGCTGATGCCCTACTCGGCGACGAAGGCGGGGATCGCGAACATGACTGCGTCCATGGCCCAGTTGCTCGCCGAACGGGGGATCCGTGCCAACTCCGTGGCTCCGGGACCCATCTGGACGCCACTGATCCCGGCCACGATGCCGGCCGAGGAAGTGGAGACCTTCGGTCAGCAGGTACCGCTCAAGCGTGCCGGACAGCCTGCCGAACTCGCCGGGGTATACGTGCTGCTCGCGTCCGACGAGGCGAGCTATGTCTCCGGCGCGCGTGTGGCGGTGACGGGCGGCCAGCCGATCCTCTGATCAGGACGAGCACGACCTCGCCCGGGGCCCGTCCACGGAGGAGCGTGTACCGGTGCGGATCGGCCCTGGCTCCCACGGACGTCCGGCAGCGGGCGTCCGTGGGAGCAACGGGTACTCGCCCTCCTGCCTCCTCAGCCCGCGAACATGGGCAACGCGGCTCCCGCGATGCCCGGCTCGACGGCGAAGAGGGCGCCGGCCTGCGGTTCGGAGCCCTTCTCGATGTTCTCCTGGGTGGTCGTGATGAACAGCATGTCGAGGTTCTCCCCGCCGAAAGCGCAGGCGGTCACGTTCGTGACCGGA
>JASLBS010000014.1 GCA_030146405.1 Arthrobacter sp. | reverse complement strand
CGCGGACAACGCCCTGTCCTCGCGCGTGGTCGATCGGTTCCTCGCTGACCTCGCGGCGTCCGACAGTGCAGGTGCAGCCAAGTAATGGCAGGTGTATCGAGCCTCTCGTTGGCCAGTGTGCGTGAGCAGCTGGAGCCCCGTCTACAGGGCGCCACGCTGTCGCTCGCCCGGGATCTCTTCGGTGTGCTCGAGATCCTGGACAGCAATGCCGGCCTGCGACGTGCCCTGACGGATCCTTCCCGCATTGGGAAGGACAAGGCAGTACTGGTCGACCAGCTGATCTCCGGGCGGGTGTCCGCCGAAGCATTGAGCGTCGTGCGCGATCTCGCCGCAGAGCGGTGGGCGACGCCACGGGACATCGGTGATGCACTGGAGGTCTTGGCCGCCACGGTGGTCATCGCCGTCGCAGAGCAGGGCGGCGCAGGGGCGGAGGGCCTGGAGCGGTTGGAAGACCAGCTCCACCAGTTCCTCACCACTGTCGCCTCGGACCACGGTCTTCAGCGTGCGCTGTCCGAAGCCCAGGCGAGTACGGAATCGCGTGTCACGCTGGCACTGAAGCTCGTACCCGGGGCAGGGGATGCTGCGAAGCTCCTCATCACCCAGGCGGTGGCGTCACCGCGCGGACTCAAACCCGCTGCACTCGTGGAGAAGTTCCTCGAGCTCGTAGCGGCGCGTCAGCAGCGGTGGATCGCCAATGTCAGCGTCTCGCGACCCTTGACACCGACGCAGCACGAGAAGCTCGTGTCCGGCCTGAACGTGATGTACGGCCGTGATCTGAAGGTGAATGTTTCCATCGATCCATCCTTGGTCGGAGGTGTGCGCGTGAGCATCGGCGATGAAGTGGTCGACTCGACAGTAGCGACACGCCTGTCCGAGCTCCGCCGGAAGCTGGCGGGATAGGCCGTCGCGGCCTGATCAGCACAACCACACCGAACAACATCCAGGTCGCCGGGAAACCGGTGATCGCAACACAGGAGAGCAGGGACTGCAGATGGCCGAATTGACCATCAACGCCGAAGACGTCCGTAATGCGTTGAACGACTTTGCGGCATCCTACGAGCCCGGGAACGCCGAGCGCGTTGAAGTTGGCCGCGTGACCACGGCAAGTGACGGCATCGCACGGGTCGAGGGGCTTCCCTCCGCCATGGCGAACGAGCTCCTCCGTTTCGAGGACGGTACGCTCGGCCTCGCACAGAACCTCGACACCCGAGAGATCGGCGTCGTCGTACTGGGCGACTACAACGGCATCGAGGAAGGCCAGGAGGTGCACCGCACGGGGGAGATCCTCTCCGTACCCGTCGGTGATGCATTCCTCGGCCGCGTGGTGGACCCGCTCGGCCAGCCGATCGACGATCTCGGCGAGATCGTGGCGGAAGGACGCCGTGCGCTCGAGACCCAGGCGCCGGGCGTCACCCAGCGCAAGTCGGTGCACGAGCCGATGCAGACCGGGCTGAAGGCGATCGACGCGATGATCCCGATCGGCCGTGGCCAGCGCCAGCTGATCATCGGTGACCGCCAGACCGGGAAGACCGCCATCGCGGTGGACACCATCATCAACCAGAAGGCCAACTGGGCCTCCGGTGACGTGAGCAAGCAGGTCCGCTGCATCTACGTGGCGATCGGTCAGAAGGCATCGACGATCGCGGCCGTCCGGCAGACCCTCGAGGACAAGGGAGCCCTGGAGTACACGACCATCGTCGCGTCTCCCGCCTCTGACCCCGCGGGCTTCAAGTACCTCGCCCCCTACGCCGGTTCCGCCATCGGGCAGCACTGGATGTACGGCGGCAAGCACGTGCTCATCGTGTTCGACGACCTGTCGAAGCAGGCCGAGGCCTACCGTGCGGTATCCCTCCTCCTGCGCCGTCCGCCGGGACGTGAAGCCTACCCGGGCGACGTGTTCTACCTGCACTCCCGCCTGCTCGAGCGTTGTGCAAAGCTCTCCGACGAGCTCGGTGCAGGTTCGATGACGGGTCTGCCGCTCATCGAGACGAAGGCGAACGACGTCTCGGCGTACATCCCCACGAACGTCATCTCCATCACCGACGGTCAGATCTTCCTGCAGTCGGACCTCTTCAACGCGAACCAGCGTCCGGCCGTGGACGTGGGTGTGTCAGTCTCCCGTGTGGGTGGTGCCGCTCAGGTGAAGTCGATGAAGAAGGTCTCCGGAACCCTGAAGCTCGACCTGGCGCAGTACCGCGACATGCAAGCCTTCGCGATGTTCGCATCCGACCTGGATGCCGCATCGCGTCAGCAGCTGACGCGCGGTGCCCGGCTGATGGAGCTGCTGAAGCAGGGTCAGTACTCGCCGATGCCGGTGGAGCAGCAGGTCGTCTCCATCTGGGCCGGTACCAACGGGTACCTCGACGACGTTCCGGTGGAGGACATCAACCGCTTCGAGACCGAGTTCCTGCAGCAGCTCGGACACCGGTCGCAGGTCCTCACCACGCTCGCCCAGACGGGCAAGCTCGAGGACTCCACCGTGGATGAGCTCAAGGCTCAGATCACGAGCTTCAAGGAGGGCTTCTTCGGTGAAGGGGCCAACGGCCCCGGTGCCGGTAGCGAAGCACACGACGCGATGGAGTCCGAGTCGGTCGAGCAGGAGCAGATCGTCAGGCAGAAGCGCTAGAGGACTGTTACCGGGAGGGGCTCGTACGCCCCTCCCGGTGTGCAGGACCTGGCCCTGATCGCTTCCCGCAGCGGAAGCGAAGGAAAGGACAAGAATGGGAGCCCAGATCCGGGTCTACCGCCAGAAGATCGCCTCGACCACGTCGACGCGGAAGATCTTCAAGGCGATGGAACTGATCGCGACGTCTCGCATCGGTAAGGCACGCACGCGTGTCGCGGCGGCGTTGCCCTACGCCAACGCGATCACCCGCGCGGTCTCCGCCGTTTCGTCGCAGTCGGAGATCGACCACCCACTGACCACCGAGCACGGTGAGGTTCGGCGTGCTGCAGTCCTGGTCATGACCTCCGACCGTGGCCTCGCCGGCTCCTACTCGGCCAGTGCCCTCAAGCAGGCGGAGGGTCTCTTCGAGAAGCTCCGCGGTGAGGGCAAGGAGATCCAGGCCTTCCTGGTGGGTCGGAAGGCGCAGGCCTACTTCGACTTCCGTCAACGCGAGTACGAGAAGGTGTGGACCGGTGGCACGGACGCCCCCGAGTTCGACACCGCACGTGAGATCGGCGAGACCCTGCTCGCGACCTTCCTGCGGGACTACGAGGACGGCGGGGTCGAGGAGATCCACGTCGTCTACACGAAGTTCCGCTCGATGGTCGTCCAGGAGCCGACGGTCATGCGACTGCTGCCCCTCGAAGTGGTCGAGGAGGAAGTGACCCACAGTGGTGAACTCCTTCCGCTCTACGAGTACGAGCCCGATCCCGAGCAGGTACTGGACGCACTCCTTCCGCGGTACATAGAGTCGCGGATCTTCGCGGCCCTGCTGCAGGCAGCGGCCAGCGAGCTCGCCGCACGTCAGCGCGCCATGAAGTCGGCCGGCGACAACGCCACCGAACTCATCAAGAAGTACACCCGACTGCGCAATACCGCCCGTCAGGCGGAGATCACACAGGAGCTCTCGGAGATCGTGGCCGGCGCGGACGCGCTCAACGCATCCTGACGCCCCTCAGCACCCGGAGCCCGCGCGGGTTCCTGGTGCACAGCTAGACTTAGTTCCACGCCATCTACGTAAATGAAGTGAGAGAGATGACTGCCCACACTGTTGAACGCGGTACGGACTCAGTTGCCCCCGGCGCCACCGGCCGTATTGCACGCGTCATCGGCCCGGTTGTCGACGTCGAGTTCCCGGCCGACGCAATCCCCGCAATGTACAACGCCCTCACCACGGAGATCACCCTCGGTGGCCAGACGCGACTGATCACCTTCGAGACCTCGCAGCACCTCGGCGACAACCTCGTCCGCGCCATCTCGCTGCAGGCCACCGACGGCCTCGTCCGCGGCACCGTGGTGCAGGACACCGGATCCGCTATCTCCGTGCCTGTCGGTGACGGCGTCAAGGGCCACATCTTCAACGTGCTGGGCAAGCCGCTCGACGTCGAGGAGTCAGCGCTCGAGATCACCGAGCGCTGGCCCATCCACCGCAAGGCTCCCAGCTTCGCCTCGCTCGAGGGCTCCACGGAGATGCTCGAGACGGGTATCAAGGTCATCGATCTCCTGACCCCTTACATCAAGGGTGGCAAGATCGGTCTGTTCGGTGGAGCCGGTGTCGGCAAGACCGTCCTCATCCAGGAGATGATCACGCGTGTTGCCCGTAACTTCGGTGGCACCTCGGTCTTCGCCGGTGTGGGTGAGCGTACCCGTGAGGGGAACGACCTCTGGGTCGAGATGGAGGAGGCCGGCGTCCTCAAGGACACCGCGCTCGTGTTCGGCCAGATGGACGAGCCACCCGGAACGCGCCTGCGCGTGGCGCTCTCGGCACTGACCATGGCGGAGTACTTCCGCGATGTCCAGAACCAGGACGTCCTGCTCTTCATCGACAACATCTTCCGCTTCACCCAGGCCGGATCCGAGGTGTCGACCCTCCTGGGCCGCATGCCGTCCGCCGTGGGTTACCAGCCGAACCTCGCCGACGAGATGGGTCTCCTCCAGGAGCGCATCACGTCCACGAAGGGACACTCGATCACCTCGATGCAGGCGATCTACGTCCCCGCCGACGACTACACCGACCCGGCTCCGGCAACCACCTTCGCGCACCTCGATGCCACCACGGAGCTTTCACGGGAGATCGCGTCCCGTGGCCTCTACCCGGCCGTGGACCCGCTCGCTTCGACGTCGCGTATCCTCGACCCGCAGTACATCGGGCACGACCACTACAACACCGCCGTGCGCGTGAAGCAGATCCTGCAGAAGAACAAGGAGCTGCAGGACATCATCGCCATCCTCGGCATCGACGAGCTCGGCGAGGAGGACAAGGTGATCGTGGCACGCGCACGCCGGATCCAGCAGTTCCTCTCGCAGAACACCTACACCGCCAAGCAGTTCACCGGCGTCGAGGGTTCCACGGTCTCGATCCGGGACACCATCGAAGGGTTCTCGGCGATCTGCAACGGCGACCTGGACCACATCGCGGAACAGGCGTTCTTCAACATCGGCGGCCTCGACGACGTCGAGCGCCAGTGGGCCAAGATCCAAGAGCAGACCGGTAAGTAACCCCGATGGCATCACACGGCGAACTAGAGGTCGAGATCGTCGCGGCCGACCACTTCGTGTGGTCGGGT
>JASLBS010000025.1 GCA_030146405.1 Arthrobacter sp. | reverse complement strand
TCCTGCTGGGAACCGGGATGGCCCTGAACGTGGTCGCCCTGGCGCTCGCGAGTCTGACCGTCGTCCAGCCCATCGGTGCCATCGCACTCGTGATCACCACCATCGTCAACTCCCGCGACCAGGGGATCCGGATCAATCGCCCCACGATCGCGGCGATCACCGCCTGCGTGACCGGGAGCGCACTGTTCGTGGTGCTCGCCGTGAACGTCACACGCGAGAACCACGCCGTCGACCGCGCGCAGGAACTGTCCGTCGTGCTCCTGCTGGGTGCCGCCGTCGTGGTCTTCGGTTTCCTCGCCGCGGTCGGCAAGCACCGCCTGAACGCCTTCGCCTACATCCTGGGAGCCGGTGTGCTCTTCGGATTCGTCGCCGTCCTCACCAAGATCGTCGCCGGGCACCTGCTCGACCCGAACGGCCGCTTCCTGCTCGACGTGCCGATCCTGACCCTCGTCGCCCTCGCCGCGGCGGCTGCCCTCGGATCCTGGTTCGTGCAGAGTGCCTACGCCACCGGACCACCCGATCTCGTGATCGCCGGACTGACCGTCATCGATCCGATCGTGGGGATCGCCATCGGCATCATCATCCTCGAGGAACTCCAGCCGGACGTCCGCACCGTGACCGCGCTGGGCATGGCAGCCGCGGCCCTCGTTGCTATCGTTGGGGTGGTTGCCCTGTCCCGCCATCATCCCGATGTGGTGAAGCGGCAGCGCTGACCGAGCCACCGCAGTCCAGACCAGCACACCGACGTAGGGGATCCACGCGTGAGTTACCCGGCTGATAACAAGCCCCTGACCATCCTGATCGCCGCGGATACGTACCCGCCCAATGTGAACGGCGCCGCCCAGTTCGGCTACAGGCTGGCCCGGGGAATGGCCGGACGGGGACACGACGTGCACGTCCTCGCGCCGCGGGCGTCCAACGGCAGGAGCTTCACCGAACCGGGAGGCGACTGGACGGTCCACCGCCTCCGCTCGCACAGCGTGCCGACCCACGACTACTGGCGCATCTGCCTCCCCTGGGAGATCAGGCGCGACATCAGCCTGCTCTTCGACCGGGTGCAGCCGGATGTCGTGCACATCCAGTGCCACTACATGGTGGGGGAGTACACGCTGTACGAGGCCGTGAGGCGGGGCATCCGCGTCGTCGCGACCAACCACTTCATGCCCGAGAACATCAATCCCTTCCTGCCCTTCCCGGCCTGGTTCAAGCGGATCGTGGCGAAGAACTCGTGGAGGGACATGGGCAGGGTCATGGGCAAGGCCGCTGCTGTCACCACGCCCACGCCACTGGCCGCGAAGGCGATGCACGACCACGCCTTCCTCCGCGAGGTGCTGGCCGTCTCCAACGGGATCGACTCCACGGCCTACGAGCTGCAGCCGGGTGAGACCGTCGAACCGCACGAGCACCCCACGGTCCTCTTCGTGGGACGCCTCGCCGAGGAGAAGCACGTGGACGTCCTGATCGATGCGGTCGCCAGGACTCCCGAGCACCTGAACGTGCATCTCGAGATCGTCGGCGGCGGCGAGGTGAAGCCCGCGCTGCAGGCACAGGCCGCCCGACTCGGGATCGGCGACCGTGTCGCCTTCCGCGGACTGATCGACGACGACGAACTGCGCAGGAGCTACATCCGTGCGGCCCTGTTCTGCCAGCCCGGCACCGCCGAGCTCCAGTCGCTCGTCACGCTCGAGGCCATGTCCGCCTCCACACCGGTGCTGCTCGCCGACGCGATGGCGTTGCCCCACCTGGTGTCCGACGGTGAGAACGGCTACCTCTTCCCACCCGGGGACTCCCGTGAGCTGGGTCGCCGCATCACGGAGATCCTCGAGCTCCCGCAGGAGGACCAGCGCAGGATGGGAGCGGCGAGCCGCGCCCTGGTGGGCACGCACGACATCGGCGCGACCCTCGAGACCTTCGAGGGGCTCTACTACGGCACGCTCTCCGTCCGCGCCGCGAGCGAGGAGCGGGTCGGGGCTTCGGCGGGGTAGCCCACGCGGACCTGCCCGAAGCCCGGACGCACGTCGTGGTGCGCATACAATGAAGACGCGCCAGATGCCGGGAACACGATCCGGTGCCACGGGCGTCAGGGGCCCAGCGCCCTGGGGGCTGTAGCTCAGCTGGTTAGAGCAGCGGACTCATAATCCGTTTGTCCTGGGTTCAAGCCCCAGCAGCCCTACCCCCGGTCGACACCGACCTCCCGAATGCGCCGACCGCTCCCGCGGCCGGCGCATTCCTCGTTCCGCCGGACGTACCGGTGGCGCAGTAAGTTACTGACGGGTAACATTGATGACGAGCGCGTCGCGCGCCCGTCAAGTTCGCTTGATCGAGTTCCAGTGCTGGTCGCCGGTGACCAGAGTGAGGGGAATGCCATGAGCAGGACGTCGATCGATGGAAACGGCCTTCCGTACCCGGACGGTGACTTCTTCGCCTTCGAGGAGCTGCTGTCCGACAAGGAGCGGTCCCGTCTGGAGGAGATCCGCTCCTGGCTGGGGCGCGAGGTTCGGCCCAACGCCGTGGAGTGGTGGAACCGGGGCGTGTTCCCCCAGGAACTCATCCCGAAGCTCGCCGAACTCGACCCCATGAGCCCGGTGCACCGCCAGGGCTACTCCACCCTGTTCGCAGGTATGTCGCACGCCGAATTCACCCGGGCCGACACCTCGATCGCGACCTTCCTGGGGGTGCACGACGGGCTGTTCACCGGCTCGATCGAGATGCTCGCCTCGAAGGAGCAGCAGCAGGAGTGGCTGCCCGACATCTATGCCATGAAGAAGATCGGCGCCTTCGGCCTCACCGAGCCCCTCGGAGGATCCGACGTCGCCGGGGGTACCCGGACGACGGCACGCCGGAACGGCAGTACCTGGATCCTCAACGGCGCGAAGCGCTGGATCGGCAACGCTACGTTCTCCGACTGGGTGGTCATCTACGCCCGCGACGTCGAGGACGACCAGGTCAAGGGCTTCCTGGTCGACACCACGACCCCCGGTTTCACCTCGACGAAGATCGAGAACAAGATCGCCCTCCGCACCGTGGAGAATGCCGACATCGTCCTCGAGGACGTCGTCGTGCCCGACGATTTCCACCTCAGGGGCGCGAACAGCTTCAGGGACACCAACAAGGTCCTCAAGGTCACGAGGCTCGCTGTCGGCTGGCAGGCCGTGGGGCAGCAGCTCGCCGCCTTCGACGTCGCGCGGCGTTACGCCGTGGAGCGCGAGCAGTTCGGGCGGCCCATCGCCAGCTTCCAGCTCGTCCAGCAGCAGCTGGTCCTGATCCTCGGCAACGCCATGAGTTCCATGGGCATGATGGTGCGCCTGTCGCAGCTCGAGGACGCCGGCAGGGCGAAGGACGAGCAGTCGGCCCTCGCCAAGGCCTTCACGACGGCACGCATGCGCGAGAGCGTCGCGGCCGGGCGCAACATCCTCGGCGGCAACGGGATCGTGGTCGATTACGAGATGGCGAAGATCTTCTCCGACGCCGAAGCCGTGTACTCCTACGAGGGCACGCAGGAGATCAACACGCTCGTCGCCGGTCGGGCCATCACCGGTATCGCTGCCTTCGTCTAGCCAGTACATCCAGCGGCCGGAGGCAGGAGGGTCGGACGGATCACGGTCCGGCCCTCCTGCCGTCGCCGGTCATCGACGTCGGGTCCGGTCGTCGAGCGGCAGGAGGACCGACGGTCGGCGGTCCGTCACGAAGGCCAGCGGATCCACGTACTCGCCGTCGACGCGGACACCCCAGTGGAGGCACGGCCGGCCGCAGTGCCCCCGTGGTGGGCCGTCCGGGGCGGATGCCGCGACAGCCGCCACCGCGTCGCCGCGGCCGACCCGCCGGCCCTCGACCAGATCCGTGGTGACGGGCTCGAAGCTGCTGATCCGTCCGTCGCCGTGATCGATCGAGAGCACGCCGCGGTCCACGACCACCCCGGAGAAGGACACCGTCCCGTCCGCAGGACTCAGGACCAGGGTGTGCCCGTCGGCGACGACCGCCAGATCGACACCGCGATGACCCGGCTTCCACTTCTGCGGCGGCTTCTCGAACGGTCGCAGGACCTCCGGCCTCGGTACCAGGGGCCAGCTCCATTCCGGGGTGAACGGTACCGGGAGGAGCCGGGTGGCCATACCCGCCTGCTGCCGGTCGGCAGCATGACCTGGCGGTCCGGCCGAGGCAGGGCCCGCGCCGCCCGCCGGGATGCACGCCACGAGTGCCAGTACGGCGGTGATGCGGCGAGCCGTGCCCGGAACGGATGTCCGTGGGAGCATCCGGAGGACCCGGCGCGGCTCTGCACGGCTCCGGCGGTGGGTGGAGGCAGTGCGAGCACCAGGCCCGGCGGTGGCGGGGCCGTCCTGCCCGACGTACACGGGCCCTCGAGGGGGGTGCGGCATACCGGTCGGCGGAAGAGCGGGGACGTCCATGGCGGAACTCTTCCGCGCCCGGGTCCCGGATGGAGCGCGCGGACCCGGTATGTGGACGCGCCAGGAGGACGCGTCGACGGCACCCCGGATGCAGGTACCCGCACCGGGTCCTGTGCCGCCCCTGTAGTACACTGGTGCAAGCAGTCTGCTGCTCCCACCTCATCGTGCCCTCGGCATCGATGTGCCCGGATCATCGGGCTGACTACGCGTGCCTGCTATCCGTCGCCCCATTCCGGCGCCGGAATGCCCACCCCGCGGTCCGGACCAGTCCGGTGGGGGAGGGCATGTCCACGACGACGACCGGGCACCAGGATGTAGCGGCCACCCCGGCCGGTACTGAGACAACCGTCAACAAGCTCTCGGCAGCGCACCGCGCTCGAGCCGAAGCTGAAGAAAGGCAGAACATGCCAGTCGTAACAATGCGCCAGCTGCTCGACAGCGGCGTCCACTTCGGTCACCAGACCCGCCGTTGGAACCCGAAGATGAAGCGCTTCATCTTCACCGAGCGCAACGGCATCTACATCATCGACCTGCAGCAGTCGCTGGGCTACATCGACCGTGCCTACGAGTTCGTCAAGGCCACCGTCGCGCACGGCGGAACCGTCCTCTTCGTCGGCACCAAGAAGCAGGCACAGGAAGCCATCGCCGACCAGGCCAACCGCGTCAACCAGCCCTACGTCAACCAGCGCTGGCTCGGTGGCATGCTCACCAACTTCCAGACGGTCTCCAAGCGCATCCAGCGCATGAAGGAACTCGAAGAGATCGACTTCGACGACGTCGCCGGCTCGGGCCACACGAAGAAGGAGCTCCTGCTCCTCAAGCGCGAGCTCACCAAGCTCCAGAGCAACCTCGGTGGTATCCGCAACCTGACCAAGGCCCCCTCGGCCATCTGGGTCGTGGACACCAAGAAGGAGCACCTCGCCATCGACGAGGCCAAGAAGCTCAACATCCCGGTGGTCGCGATCCTCGACACCAATTGCGACCCCGACGAGGTGGACTTCCCCATCCCGGGCAATGACGACGCCATCCGCGCCGTCAACCTCCTCACCCGCGTGGTCGCCGACGCCGTCGCCGAAGGCCTGATGGAGCGTCACAACCGCGCCAACGGGAACGACGCCGCTGCCGCCGAAGAGCCGATGGCCGAGTGGGAGCGCGAACTGCTCGAGGGCAGCACCACCGAGGCAGCCGCTCCCGCTGCTGACGAGGCTCCCGCGACCTCCGAGTCGCCCGCCGCGGACCAGGCCCCCGTCGAGGCCGAGGCACTCGCTGCCGAGGCTCCCGCCGCTGCCGAGGTCCCTGCCGAGGAAGTTCCAGCCCCGGAAGCTCCCGCCAGCAACGCCGAGTAATAAACGGTGCGGAAGGGGTGTGGGTCAAACCGCGCCCCTTCCGCATGTTCAGCAGGTGTTCACCGCGTGACGCTTGCACCGCGGGCTCCGTCCCGCAGAAGCTCTTCGTAGATCCACATCAACTTAGGAGTTCGTATGGCAAATTTCACTGCCGCTGACATCAAGGCCCTGCGCGAGCGCACGGGCGCCGGCATGATGGACGTCAAGAAGGCACTCGACGAGGCCGACGGTGACGCCGACAAAGCCCTGGAACTGATCCGCATCAAGGGCCTGAAGGGCGCCACCAAGCGCGAAGGCCGCTCCACCGCCGAGGGCCTCGTGGCTGCCCGCGTCGACGGCGGCGTCGGCGTCATGGTCGAGGTCAACTGCGAGACCGACTTCGTGGCCAAGGCCGGTCCCTTCATCGACTTCTCGAACAAGGTGCTCGCTGCAGCCATCGAGTCCGGTGCCGCCGATGTCGAGGCGCTCATGGCCTTCGAGCTCGACGGCAAGCCCGTCTCCGAGCACGTCATCGAAGCAGGCGCACTGCTCGGTGAGAAGGTCGACGTCCGTCGCATCGCACGCGTCGAGGGCCAGCTCGTCGACGCCTACCTGCACAAGACGTCCAAGGACCTCCCCGCCCAGGTCGGCGTCCTCTTCGCCGCCGAAGGATCGGGCGACGCTGCCGTCGAGGTCACCCACGACGTCGCAGTCCACATCGCGGCCTACTCGCCCACGTACCTGACGCGGGACGACGTTCCGGCCGAGCTCGTCGAGACCGAGCGTCGCATCGCCGATGAGACTGCGCGTGCCGAGGGCAAGCCCGAACAGGCCCTCACGAAGATCGTCGAGGGACGTCTCACCGGTTTCTTCAAGGAGGGTGTCCTGGTCGACCAGGCGTTCGCCAAGGACGCGAAGAAGTCCGTCGCCGCGGTCCTCAAGGAGGCGAACGCCACGGCGACAGCCTTCGCCCGCTTCCGCGTAGGAGCATAGGCCCGGCCGGGGCCACAGCACCGAGGTGAAGGGCGGCCGCCATCGAGGTGGCCGCCCTTTTCTGCGCCCGGGAAGCGCGCCGTATCCTGTAACGGGTCCGGCAACACCCCATACCCGCATCACCGGCCGTCCATCTGGGAACGGCTGACAGTTCTACGCCCGGGAGGCAATTCATGGACACCACTTCCATTGTTCGGACAGGTGGTCCCGAGGGGCGGCGCCGCGTTCTCCTCAAGCTCTCCGGCGAGGTGTTCGGGGGCGGCAAGCTGGGCGTCGATCCCGAGACCGTACGCTCCGTGGCGCAGCAGATCGCAGCGACCGTGGACGACGTCGAGGTGGCGATCGTGGTCGGTGGCGGCAATTTCTTCCGCGGTGCGGAACTCTCGCAGAGCGGGATGGACCGATCGCGCGCCGACTACATGGGCATGCTCGGTACCGTGATGAACTGCCTCGCCCTCCAGGACTTCCTGGAGCAGGCAGGCGTCGAGACACGCGTGCAGAGCGCGATCACCATGGGCCAGGTGGCCGAGGCCTACATTCCGCGTCGCGCCATCCGCCACCTCGAGAAGGGCCGCGTGGTCATCTTCGGTGCAGGCGCGGGGCTTCCGTACTTCTCCACCGACACCGTCGCCGCGCAGCGTGCACTCGAGGTGCATGCGGACGAGGTGCTGATGGCCAAGAGCGGCGTGGACGGTGTGTACACGGCGGATCCGCACAAGGATCCCACGGCGGAGAAGCTCGACACCCTCTCCTACGACGAGGCGCTGCGGCGCGACATCCGGGTGATGGACCAGACCGCCATGACCATGTGTAAGGACAACGACCTCACCATGGTGGTGTTCGGCATGGAGGGTGAGGGCAACGTGACCCGGGCCATCCTTGGTGAGAAGCTCGGCACCGTGGTCAGCAGGTAGCACGCCGAGGAGTTCGTGCTGCGACGGATGCAGCATCGCGGATGAGCCGGACGGCCTTGAACTAGGATTGAACACTGGAACGGCTGCCGGGCAGCCGACTGCAGATCGAAGGAGACATTGTGATCGAAGAGACCTTGCTGGAAGCCACCGACAAGATGGACAAGGCCGTGGAGGTTGCCAAGGACGATTTCGCCACGGTCCGCACCGGGCGTGCCAACGCCTCCCTGTTCTCGAAAGTGGTGGTGATGTACTACGGCTCTCCCACACCTCTGCAGCAGCTGGCGTCGTTCCAGAACCCCGAGGCGCGCACGCTGCTCATCACCCCGTTCGACCGCAGCGTGCTCAACGACATCGAGAAGGCGCTCCGCGACTCGGATCTCGGCGCGAATCCGTCCAATGACGGCAACGTCATCCGGGTGGTCCTCCCCGAGCTGACGCAGGAGCGCCGCAAGGAGTACGTGAAGCTGGTGAAGACCAAGGCCGAGGACGCCAAGATCTCCATCCGCAACGTCCGCCGCAAGGCCAAGGACGGCATCGACAAGGCAGTGAAGGACGGCGACGCCGGCGAGGACGAGGGTTCGCGCGCCGAGAAGGAACTCGATGCGCTCACCAAGTCCCGTGTGGATCTGGTCGACGATCTGCTGAAGCGCAAGGAAACAGAGCTGCTCGAGGTCTGATGGCGGATCTCGACCCTCCCGGCAGAGGGCAGGGCTTCCAGCCCGAGCCCGATGCCGGGCCAGACAGCGCCCGCCGGACGGCCGTTACCGGCAGCGCGACGTCGGAAGCCGCAATCCCGTCGGGTTCGGTGGCGCCTCCGCACGGGGAGCCCTCGGCCCCGGGGCGGGCCGGCAGGGGGTCCGGTCAGCGGCTGTTCCGCCGTCGTCGCCCGATCCGGGAACCCGGCAAGCCTTCGCGCGCCGGACGCAACCTTCCCGCCGCCATCGGAGTGGGCGCCGGGCTCCTGATCCCGGTCCTGGCAGGGCTCCTCTTCTTCCCGGTGGCGTTCGTTGCCATCGTGGCCCTGTTCGGGGTGGTGGGTGTGTGGGAGATCGCGCGCGCCCTTGCGATCCGGCACATCCGCGTTCCGCTGTTCCCCACGGTGGCCGCCGCGCTGGTACTGCCCTTCGCCGCATACTTCGGCGGCACGGAGGGTCTCGCAGCGGCGACCGCCTTCTCGATGCTCGCCCTGTTCCTGTGGCGTTCCCTGGACCCCGCACCGGATGCCGCGAGGAGCCTCATGGGGGGTGCCTTCGCCATACTGTGGGTGCCGTTCATGCTCAGCTTCGCGATGCTGCTGATGCGGGCGGACGGCGGCTATCTCGTGATCGTCACACTCCTGCTGCTCGTGGTGGCGAACGATACCTTCGGGTACCTGGTGGGCGCCCTGTTCGGCAAGCATGCGATGGCACCGAAGATCAGTCCTAAGAAATCGTGGGAGGGCTTCGGCGGATCCATCGGCGGGGCGTTCGTGGTGGGTGGCCTCAGCGCCGTGTTCCTGCTGGACCAGCCGGTATGGCTCGGTCTCGCCCTGGCCGTCACCATCGTGGCTGCAGCGACCGCGGGAGACCTCGCCGAATCGATGATCAAGCGTGAGCTCGGGGTGAAGGACATGGGGACCATCCTGCCCGGTCACGGTGGAGTGATGGACCGCCTCGATTCGATCGTCTTCGCCTCACCGGTGGCGTACCTGCTGTCCGCTACATTGGTACCGGGATTGCTGTAGGCACAGAACGGCGCGTGGATCTCCGGCGCCGATCGGCTCTTCCAAGGTCTCAGTGGGTCTCAGCAGAAGGATTATTGCAGTATGGATCTCGCTCGCCCCGTCAGTTCTCCGTTCGCCCGCGTCGGCCGCCGGGACCTCGGTTACAGCACCCGGCAGGTGGACCGTTTCCTGGTGAAGGCCCGCGAATCCTCCACGGCGGACGAGCCCCACGGCGACATGATCACCAGTACCGACGTACGATCGATGGCTTTCAGCCCGGCGAGGGGCGGTTACGAACCGCGGGCGGTCGATGCGGCACTGGACCGGCTCGAGGACGTTCTCGCGCAGCGTGAGCGCGACCACCTGATGTCCGAGCAGGGCGAGGATGTCTGGCTGCGCCGGATCGGGAGGACCGCAGCGGTACTGCGGCGGCGCCTCCACCGACCGGCCGGAGAGCGCTTCCGGCGACCGGCACGGTCCAGATGCACGAGCTATCACGTCGAGGACGTGGATCGCCTCTGCGACGAGCTTCTCGCCTACCTGGAGAACAGCGTGCCCCTGAGCGTCGACGTGGTTCGTCGTGCCGTGTTCCGCGAAGCGCAAGGTGCCGAGGGATACGAGGAGAGCCAGGTGGACGCGTTCCTGGACCGCGTGGTCGAGCTCATGGTGGGCATCGACTAGCAGGGGTCGTCCTGGCCCGCGTGGCTAGCGCGGCTCGGGTGTGTGGAGCCGGGCGAGGATGTGGGAAGCGGACGCGGGCCTGCGATCCGCCGTCGTCCGGGACACCAGCACCATGGTGGCGAACGCCGCGGGTACCGTCCACAGCGCGGGATAGCTGAGCACCACCCAGCGCTCGTCCGCTCCGGGCCCTAGGAGCGTGGCCGCCATGATCGCCCCGCCGCAGAGGACCGCGCCGGTGGCCATGCCCGCAATCGCTCCGGCGTCGGTGAGACCGCGCCACCAGATCCCGAGCAGCAGCAGAGGGCAGATGGTGGAGGCGGTGAAGGCGAACACCGAACCCACACTCCCTGCCAGCGCCAGGCTGTCCGTCATCAGAGCCAGCACGAGGGGCACGAACGCGGAGAGCAGGGCCGCGCGCCGGAAACCCCGCACGCTGCCCTGGAAGAACTCCTGGCTCACCACCCCCGCGAGCGACACCACCAGTCCACTGGTAGTGGAGAGGAAGGCGGCGAAGGCCCCGGCGGTCACGAGGGCCGAGAGCAGGTCACCGGTGGCGCCGTCGAGGATCCGTCCGGGCAGCAGCAACACCGTGGCGTCCGCCGCACCCGAGGCCGCGAGGTCCGGTGTGTGGATCCGCCCGAGGATGCCGTAGGCCGTGGGGAAGAGGTAGAAGACGGAGAGGAGGCCGAGGACGATCACCGTGGTCCTGCGCGCCGATGGCCCGTCCGGGTTGGTGTAGAACCTGACGAGCACGTGCGGCAGCCCGAGGGTGCCGAACAGCAGCGCGATGACCAGCGAGATGGTTCCGTACAGCGAGGCGTCCGCCAGGGTGTCGAGATCGGCGGTGAAGGCACTTCCGCCCGCGGTGATCGGTCCGCCGTCCGCACCGAGGCGGAGGAGGATGAAGACGATCGGCACTGCGAGGGCGGTGAGTTTGAGCCAGTAATGGAAGGCCTGGACGAGCGTGATGGAGCGCATGCCTCCGGTCATCACACTGATGCAGACCACCACCACGACGGCGAGCGGTCCCACCCACGCGGGTAGGTTCGTGGTGATGCGGACCGTCAGGGCGGCGCCGTGGAGTTGCGGGACGATGTAGAGCCAGCCGACCACGACCACGAGCAGGCTGGTCACGCGGCGGACCAGGAGTGAATCGAGCCGGGACTGCGCGAAGTCCGGGATGGTGTAGGCGCCGGAGCGTCGCAGTGGCGCGGCGACGAAGAGCAGGAGCATGAGGTAGCCCGCGGTGTAGCCGATGGGAAACCACAGCGCATCGACGCCCGAGACCAGGATCAGGCCGGCAATGCCGAGGAAACTCGCGGCGGACAGGTACTCCCCACCGATCGCGGACGCGTTCCACCACGGCCGGACGGTCCGGGAGGCCACATAGAAGTCACCGGTGGTCCGCGAGATCCGTAGACCGTGGATGCCGATCAGCACGGTGCTGAGGGCCACGAGGACGAGGGCCGTGTAGCCGATCGCCGGGTTCAGCTGCAGCCCTCCCTCCAGCAGGGAGTCACTCATCATTCACGAGGTCCTGGAAGCGGCGCTCGTTGCGGCTGGCGCTCCGGACGTAGAGGACGGCGCACCCGAGTACCAGCGGGTACACCCCGAGGCCGAGCATCAGCCAGGGGATCGGCACGGTGAGGAGGGTGACGTTGTTGATGTCAGGGAACACCGCGAGCAGCACCGGGATCCCGATGAGGATGACGAGGAAACCGCCGGCCACCACGAGTGCGAGGCGCAGCTGCGACCTGATCAGGGACGTGACGAACAACTGGCCCACCTCGGACTGCTCGGCCATCTCGCGGGACACGGGGAAGGACGCCGCGGTGGCGCGGGCGGCGGTCCTCGGAGCCGTGACCCGCACGCGGCGGGGTGCATCCTCGTCCCCGGCGGTCACGGTGCCGTCACCGGCTGCAGGGCGTCGCGCGCGGGTCCCAGGTGGTACGCCAACGGTCAGTGTCCCGGCCGCAGCCGCGTGGCCTCGAGCTTCTCCCGGATATCGGCGAGGTG
>JASLBS010000261.1 GCA_030146405.1 Arthrobacter sp. | reverse complement strand
CGCGGTGCGCGCTTCGGCGAAAGATCTCAGTTGGGGATTGAAGCTCGTACTGATCGACCCCGTCATCCGGCTTGAGGAGGGCATACGGGCAGAGGTACGCCGAAGCGAGCTCGACGCCCTTCACAGTTCGTTCGAGCAGATCGTCGTCGAGCAGCCTCACTGGGACGCCCAAGACCACACCGAGCGATTCGCCGGCCTGCGCGCCGCTGATCCGACCGCCGTTGCCGCAACTTTCGATGAGAATGCACCTTGGGACCTGCTGGCAGACGTGTCCGCGCTTCGCGTCCCCGTGCTCATACTCGCCGGCGACCCGGACGTATTCACCATCTTCGGTCCATCGCTTGCAGCAGAGGTGCTGCGGGCAACCTCGCGCGTGCACTACGAGGTGATAAGCGGAGCTGGGCACAGTCCCCACCGCGATCGCCCCGCGGAGACGATCGCCTTACTCCGCGAGTGGGTGGGAAGCCCAGCAACAGCCATACACGGTGGTGCTTGATCGAACCGGCTTCGATGGCTTGCACAAGCGGCCCTCTAACCACTACCTGACATAATGTAGATTATCGGCGATTTATGATGGCTCGGGCGTGGCGTCCTGCTCGCCCTGCGTAGCGAACATGCGACCGTCCGGATCGAGCCGCGTGAGCAATGCTGCTGCAATGTCGGAGAGCTGGTTGACCTGGTCAGTGCTGAGCTGATCGAATACCAGGGAGCGAACGTTCTCCACATGGCCCGGCGCTGAGTGCACGACCTTCGCCCAGCCGACCTCCGTCAGGATGACATTCGTTGCACGCCGGTCCTCGATGCTGGGTGATCGCTCGACGAGACCCTTCCGTTCCAGCCCGGTGAGAACCCGCGACAGCCTGGGCAGGGTCGCGTTGGTCAAGGACGCGAGTGCCTTGATGCGCAGCGTCCTGTTGGACACTTCCGACAGGGACGCCAGGACGAAGTACTCGAAGTGGGTCAGATCCTCATCGTGCGTGAGCTGGGTATCGAGAGCACCGGGCAGCAACTCGAGGACAGCCGCCACGCGCACCCATGCAGCGTGCTCCTCCGCCGTGAGCCATCTCGGTCCCCCCATGGACCCATTCTATGCCTGGTTGTACTTACAACCAATCGGTGCTAGCTTTTTTGTTGTATCTACAACTTTCAACGGTCGGCCGCACCACTCGCTTCCGGATCAGTCGGTGCTGCAGCGGAAGTCGGAATAGTTGTTCTGGAAGCCGGTTCGCCGGTAACGACATCGGCTTCCTGCAGTTGACCTTCACCGTCGACGAACAGATCTCCTGGGCGAGCGGCTTTGCACTCGTCCGCCAGAACACAGCGCTGCGGCTTTGATCAACCGGTCAGTTCCGCAACAGCACGTGTCCCGGCCCCCCTCTTCGAATAGGACTCTCATGAATCACTCCACTATGACCACCACCGCCCAGACCCTCCTGCGCATTGTCGTCGGATTCCTCTTCGCCGCACATGGCTGGCAGAAGTACACAGAATGGACGATCGCCGGTACCCAGGCCGCCTTCAGCGAGATGGGCATCCCCCTCGCCGAACTCGCCGCGCCTGCCGTCGCGGCACTGGAACTCATCGGTGGCATCGCGCTCATCCTCGGCATCCTCACCCGGCCAGTCGCGCTTCTGCTGGCCCTCAACATGGCCGGCGCCCTGGTGCTCGTCCATTTGTCCTCCGGCGTGTTCGTCTCGGACAACGGGTATGAACTGGTCCTGCTCCTGGGCACCGCAGCTCTGGCAATCGCCCTCATCGGACCAGGGCGGGCCTCTGTAGACCACGCCCTTTTTGCGACCCGCGGCTCCAGGATGAAGGCGCTGGCGTAGAACCCTGACAGGTCGTCGGGACCCAGGAGCACGGTGGTCACCATAGGGGGAACCTCCCGGACCGTGGCCAGGAGCGTCCCCGGATCGACTACGCCGGCCCCCGAGGCGCGAGCACCGCTTTCGGTCAGCTTCCGAGTTCGAGGACCCCGTCGATGCGGCGCGGGATGCGCAGCGGGTTCGACTCCCTGAGGGCATCGGGCAGCACCCCCTCCGGAGCATCCTGATAGGCGACCGGACGCAGGAAACGCCGCACTGCCGTCGCCCCCACGGACGTGAACTGGGTATTCGTGGAGGGCCACGGTCCCCCATGATGCTGGGACCAGGCGACAGCCACACCCGTGGGCCAGCCATCGAACAGAACCCTGCCTGCGAGGACCTCCAGCCGGTGGACGAGCGAGGTGACATCCTCGCCCGGCTCGGCGTGAACGGTCGCGGTGAGGCTCCCTTCCAGCTGACCGAGGGCGACGTCGAGCTCCTCGTCGCTGCCGTAGCGCACCAGCAGCGTCACCGGTCCGAAGACCTCGGCGAGCAGTTCCCGAGGGTGGCGGACCAGGGTGTCGACGTCGGTGGCCAGGACGACGGCCGATACCCCTTCGGCGCCTGCCGCGGTGGAACCGGCGATGCTCTCGACGCCGGCGACGGAGAGCAACCGGGAGAGCCCGTCCTCGAACCCCGAGGCGATCGATTCCGAGAGCATCCTGGTGGTCGGCCCTCCTACCAGCGGGGGCAGTGCCTGTTCCAGTGCCGCCTGCTGGGGCACGAAGACGATTCCCGGCTTCGTGCAGAACTGTCCGGTTCCGAGTGTGAAGGAACCGACGAGTCCCTCAGCGAGGTCGGCACCCCTGGCGGCATCCGCCGCTGCACTCACGACGACGGGGTTGATGCTGCCGAGCTCCCCGAAGAACGGGATCGGCACCTCCCGTGCGGAGACCAGGTCGGAGAGCGCGCGCCCGCCGGACACCGAGCCGGTGAAGGCGACGGCGGCGATATCAGGGTGCTGCACCAGCTCGATACCGGCGTCATATCCCTCGACCAGGGCGAAGAGTCCGTCGGGAGCCTCGACGGATCGGAGGGCCTCCCCCACGATCTCTGCGGTCAGCCGTGAGAGGCGCGCGTGTGCCGGGTGGGCTTTGACGATGACGGGGCAGCCGACGGCGAGCGCGGAGGCGGTGTCGCCTCCTGCCACCGAGAAGGCGAACGGGAAATTGGACGCCGCGAACACGGCTACCGGGCCGATCGGCCGCAGCATGCGACGCAGGTCCGGCTGGGGAGGCGCCGCATGATCGATGGTGGCTTCGAGGTAGGAGCCCTCGCTGACGACCCGCGCGAAGAGACGCAATTGTGCGGTCGTCCGTGCGACCTCACCGACGAGGCGCGGTTCCGGCAGGTGTGTCTCCTGGACGGCCACCTCGACGAGTTCGGCAGTGGCTGCATCGAGGGCGTCCGCGACGGCAGTCAGCCACCCTCCCCGCTGGTCCTCCGGTGTGCGCGCAGTGAGTGTGAAGGCTTCGCGGGCGCGACGGGCGATAGCGTCGACGTCCTGGGTGCTCGTGGTCATGATGTCGTTCATCGTCGTCGTCCTCCGTTGTTGTTCTGGTCAGGCAAAGTCGAGACCGAGCCCCGGGCGCTGTCCCCCGCTGATGCGTCCATTGCTGATCGTCATCCCGGTGGGACCCGTCAGGGCGCCCAGTTCCTCGAACCCGGCGTCCTCCACGTCCTCCACCCAGGTCGTCTCGGGAAGGGCGAGTGCCAGCTGTCCCGAGAGCTCGGGAAGCAGATGCGGTGCGAGCTCGACGCCGTAGCCCCTCGCCAGGTCCGCGATCTTCAGGAAGGGCGTGATGCCCCCCACCCGGATCACATTGGGTTGCACGATGTCGCAGGCACCGGCTTCGAGCAGATCACGGAACCGGTGGATGGTGTGGGCGTTCTCGCCGAGGGCGACAGGAACGCCCGTCTCCCTCCGCAGGGCGGCATGCCCGTGGGTGTCGTCGGCACGGAGCGGCTCCTCGATCCAGCGCAGGCCGAAAGGGCTGAGCGCTTCGGCTGCGGCCACCGCCCGGTTGAGGTCCCAGCGCTGGTTCGCGTCGACCATCAGCTGCACGTGCGGGCCGATCACCTCCCGGACCATGCTCACCCGGTCGACGTCCTCCGCGAGATCCGGCCTGCCGACCTTGATCTTGACCGCGCGATGCCCCGACGCGAGCCAGCGCTCCACCTGCTGCTGGAGTTCCGCGGCCGAGTAGTGGAGATTGACGCCGCTGCCGTAGGTGGGCTGCGAGTCGTGCTTCCGACCGAGTACCTCGCTGAGCGAGCTGTCCTGGCTTCGGCACGAGAGATCCCACAGCGCCAGGTCCAGCCCGGCGAGAGCGATGGTCGAGATCCCGCCTGATCCTGCTTCGTGCACCCTCTCCCACACCTGTTGCCAGAGCTCGGGACGGGGCCGTGTGCCGATGACGAAGGGAATGATGTCGTGCTCGAGGAAGGCCTGCACGGCGTGTGCGCCGATGGTCGGGGTCCAGGAGAAGCCCTTGCCGGTGGACCCGTCCGCCGTCGTCACGACCACCTCGATGATGCCGACGTCGAGCACATCGGCCGCCCACGGTCGCTTGAGGGGTATGCGAATGAGTCGCGTCCGGACCGCGTCGATCGACGAGCCCGTCACGAGACCAGTTCCTGCCCCCGGTCGATCAGTTGCTGCAGCCGCTTCACCTGGCCCGGGTCCGGGTCGGTGAGTGGTGCCCTGACAGATCCGACGGGAAGGCCACCCAGGCGCACGCCCGCCTTGACCAGGGAAACCGCGAAACCGGGCACCTCATCCCTCAACTGGACTAGGGGCGCATAGAACTCACTCAGCAGCGTGCGCTGGCGCTCGTCGTCGTCGTCCGTGTAGGCGGCGTAGAAGGCGTTCGCCACGGCGGGTGCCATCGCGAAGACGGCCGAGGAATAGTGCGGGACCCCTATTGCCCGATAGGCGGCCTGGCTCAGCTCGGCGGTCAGCAGGCCGTTGAAGAACAGAACGTCCTGCCTGCCCGCGCGGTCCGCAGCGAGAACGAACTGCTGCGCCAGGGCGATGTCGCCGACGCCGTCCTTGAAGCCGATGACGCTGGGATTGCCGAGGAGGATCTCCACGGTCGCCGGTGTCAGGGCGGCGTTGGCGCGGTGATACACGATCAGCGGCAGGTCGGTCACGGCCGCGATGGCCGCTATGTAGGCCACCAGGCCGGACTGAGGGGCGCCGACGAGGTAGGGCGGCAGGACCAGCAGCGCGTCCGCGCCGGCGCGTTCGGCTTCGACCGCGATCTGCCGGGCGTGACCGAGGGGTCCTCCCGTGCCTCCGACCACGGGGACGCGTGCACCGCAGGTCTGCACGGTGGTGTCCAGTACCTCCCGGTACTCCCCGACGGTCAGGGCGTGGTACTCACCGGTGCCGCACGCCGGGAAGATGCCGGCAGGATTGTGGTCCAGCCGGGTGGTCACGTGCTGGGCGAGGAGGTCGGTGTCCACGCGGTCACGGTCGTCGAAAGGTGTGACCGGGAAGAAGAGCACTCCCCGGAGATCTGTGAGGTCAGGCAAGGGTGGCACCGTTCTTCGTCGGGTCGGTTGCGGCGAGGGCTTCAAGGGTGGACGGTGGCAGTTCGGTGCGCCAGCTTCTCCGCGCCCGCCAGCCGAGCAGTTGCTCGGCGCGGTCGGAACTGAAGACGGGCCGTGTGCCTGTCAACCCCGCCGCCAGGCCACCGATGTTCGGGATGTGCTCCGGCAGCAGCCTGTCCATGGGGCCGAGGGCGAGCGCATCGGCTGCCCCCACGAAGAAGCAGCTCCCGTTGGGGACGCTGTGGGACCGCTCGGTCCACGCCACCACGAAATCGCCCGCGTCACGTGCGTCGACGTAGTTGAAAAGGGCGACGGCGGACAGCGCCTGGAGGACCCGGCGCT
>JASLBS010000256.1 GCA_030146405.1 Arthrobacter sp. | reverse complement strand
CTCCTCCAACAGCCGGGTACTCACCAAGGAGGAGTGGGACAGCCGGCACGTAGTGGCACGGATCAGCGAGTTCATCCTCGCCCCGCTGCGTCCGTTCCTGTAGGGCCGGGGTCCGGACCGTTCCGTTCCGGCTCCGGTCCTGTTCCCGCCACCGGTTCACCCCTTCTCCGCGAACCGCTCCAGGTACCCGCGCTGCGATGATTCCACGTGGCCCGCCATCAAGCGCTCGGCCTCGGCCTCGTTGCCCGCATCGATCGCCGCCATCACCAGGCGGTGTTCCCCCCAGGACTGCTTGCCGCGATTGTCCACGTCCGCTGCATAGAGCCACTCGATCTTCCCCGAGATCTGGCGGAGCAAAGCGGTGAGCGACGCACTTCCGCCGAGATCCGCCACACCCAGGTGGAAGCGGATGTTCAGTTCCGGCAGGTCCGCCAGTGCACTGACATCGACGGCGCGATCGCCGTCGTCGAGGATGTCCGTGAGGGCACGACGCGCCGTCCACCAGGAGATGTCGGGCGCATCACCTGCTACCTGGGCCGCCGATCGACGGGCCGCCCGCCGGGCGATCGTGGCCTCGATGACGCTCCGGACGGCGAAGAGGTCCTCGGCATCGTCGAGGGGGATCGCCGCCACCGTGGACCCCGCGTACGGCTTCGAATCGACGAATCCCTCCGCCTCCAGTGCCCGGAGCGCCTCGCGCACGGGTACCCGGGACACGCCGTACCTAGCGGCGAGCGCCGCCTCGGTCACCCGGGTTCCTGACGACAGTTCGCCCAGGATGATGTCGTGCCGGATCGAATCGAGCACCCGCTGCGGTCCCGGATCCTGCTCAGGCCGCAAACCCTGCCCCCGGGATCGCTCCGAGCAGTTCCCTGGTGTACTCGGACCGAGGCCGGGCGTAGACGTCGTCCACCGTGCCGTTCTCCTCCACGCGCCCTGAGCACATCACCACCACGGAGTGGGCGATCTGGCGCACCACGGAGAGATCGTGCGTGATGAAGAGGTAGGAGAGACCCAGACGGTCCTGCAGGTCCGCGAGCAGGACCAGGATCTGCTCCTGCACCAGGACGTCTAGGGCCGACACCGCTTCATCGCAGATGAGCAGTTCGGGCTCCAGCGCCAGCGCGCGAGCGATGGCCACGCGTTGTCGTTGACCCCCGGAGAGCTCGTTGGGCCTGCGCTGGGCCACGGAGTGCGGCAGTGCCACCTGGTCGAGCAGCTCGGCGACCTTCTCCCGCCTGCCGGCCCGATCCCCCACCTTGAAGATGCGCAGCGGCTCGTCGATCAGTCTCTCGATGCTGTAGGTGGGATCGAGGGAACCGTAGGGGTCCTGGAAGACCGGCTGCACCTTGCGCCGCAAGGCCCGTCGGTCGGGCCCGCGCGTGGTGGTCAACGACTCGCCGTCGATCAGTGCCCGACCCGAGGACGGCGTCTCCAACCCGAGGATGATCCGTGCCACCGTGGTCTTGCCGGAACCCGACTCACCGACGACGGCGGTGGTGGTCCCGCGCGATACCTCGAAGGACACGTCATCGACCGCCCGGACCGTACCGCCCCGCTGCCCGCGCAACGGGAATTCCTTCACGAGGTTCTCCACCACCAGGATCGATGCTGCGCGCTGCTCCTTCCGGTCCGGCTCGCTGCTTGCCGGCACCCCGCCGGCGGACGTTCCGACGGCGTGCGCCCCACCAGCGGGGATGATTCCGGGAGCGGTGTCGGTGCCAGGGCCGTTACCGGACCCCGGGCCGGCATCGAGCGCGGTCACGGCCGGCGCGGCTGCGACGAGCCGCCGGGTGTACTCCTCCTGGGGGTCGAGCAGGATCTGGCGCGGGGTACCCACCTCCACGATGGTGCCCTCGGACATCACGATGATGCGATCTGTACGGTCGGCGGCCAGACCGAGGTCGTGCGTGATGAACAGAAGCGAGGTGCCCCGCGCGTCCACGAGTGACTGCAGGTGGTTGAGGATTTGCCGCTGCACGGTGACGTCCAGCGCTGAGGTGGGCTCGTCCGCGATCAGCAGTTCCGGCTCCCCCGCAAGCGCGATGGCGATGAGGACGCGCTGGCGCATGCCACCGGAGAATTCGTGCGGGTACTGGCCGTACCGCCGTTCGGCGTCCGGGATGCCTGCCTCGGAGAGCAGCGCCACGGACCGCGCCTTGACCTCGGAGCGATCGAGCTTCCCTGCCGGCCCGAGGTCGCGGCGGTTGGCGACCAGCGCGTCGGCGACCTGGGGCCCGACCTTCATGGCCGGGTTCAGATTGGCCATGGGATCCTGCGGTACCAGGCCCACACGCTGTCCACGGATGGTCCGGAGCACGGGTTCACCCGCCGTGGCGAGGTCCTCCACCCCACCGCGGGTGCGGCCTGCCCCCAGCACCATGGAGCCGTGCGTGACGCGCCCGCTACCGGGCAACAGGCCCAGGATCGCGCCGATCGCCGTGGACTTGCCGGACCCCGACTGGCCCACGATCGCCACACGTTCCCCGCGCCGGATCGAGAAGCCGATCCGGTGCAGCACGGGCGCACCGCCGAAGCTCACCTCGAGATCGGTGACTTCCAGGATGTTCTCAGCGTCCTGCAGCATATCCCTGCGCTCCCCGAGGATTGGCGGCGGCTGACAGCACACCGGTCTCGTGGTCGCAGGTCACTGCGGAGAGTCGGCCCAGCGCCCAGTCCCCCGCCCGGGTGATCACGTGGCCCCGGCGCTCCAGCTCCGTGATGACGTCCTCGCCCAGCCGGTCCTCCACGACGGCGCCGCCCGGCTCCCAGGTGCGGGGCCAGAAGGACCCGGGGACGGAGGTGGTGGGCAGTGCCGGGGCGTCCACGGCCTGCTGCGGTGTGTAGCCACCCACAATCGTGCGGAGGATGTAGAGCAGCTGCCACTGGTCCTGCTGGTCACCGCCGGGCGAGCCGAGGGCCGCGACGGGCGCGTCGTCCTTCAGGATGAGGGTGGGGGTCAGCGTGGTGCGGGGTCGTTTGCCCGGTGTCAGGGTGGACGGTGCTCCCTCCTCCAACCAGGTCATCTGCAGCCGGGACCCGAGGCAGAACCCCAGT
>JASLBS010000242.1 GCA_030146405.1 Arthrobacter sp. | reverse complement strand
CCCACGAGGTGCAGGCCGATCGCGCGCAGTACGGCCTTCAGGTCCCGTCCGATCGCGATCCCCATGGACCGGAGGAATCGCCGGAGTTCGTTCTGGGGGTACTTGGTGAGGACCACATGATCGGCGAGCAGGACGCCGTCGGCCGTCTGTACCGCCCACTTCTTCCGGCCCACCGACGTTGCGATGAGCTTCGGATGGCCGATGACGCTGAGATGCTCGGCAACCGTGGTCTGGCGGACGTCGAGCTGGTGTGCTGCGGCGTACCCGCGCAGCAGGCGCATGAGTTCCGTCCGCTCCGAGAGGGAGACGGAGTCGGCGAGGACGGTGCGCATGGCTCCCGAATCGGAGCATTCGAGGCTCTCGACCACGATCGAGGCGATGCCGCGGCGGCTGAGTTCGCTGGCCACCGCGAGGCCTGACAGTCCGGAGCCGATGACCACCGTGCTCGTATGCTCGGTCGTGGCGGAGGTTGCAGCTGCAGATCGGAGCGGGTCGAGCGGCAAGGAGTTCACCGAGTTACCTCCACACGAAGCATTGGTCCCGTACGGTCCGGGCCTCTACCGGACCGTACGGACTCTTGGCTGCGAACGGGTCAGTCAAGAGCACTACGCACGGGAAACTCCGGTCCCGAGGGACCGGCCACCGCTACGGTTATTGAAGCTTATACAAATTCCCCAGGGGTGGATAGACCGGCGACGACCTGTGGGTTACAAATGGTGGACCGAGCACTTCAGGCGGTGGTCGACATTCGACGGAGGGAGGCTCCCATGGGTAGAGGGAACGAAGAAGGTTCAGTGCCGGGGCTGGCGCAGCACGGAATCGTGGTGGGTGTGGACGGTTCGGAGCAGAGCATCGGCGCCCTGCTGTGGGCCGCACGGGAAGCGGAGCGGCGGAGAGCACCCCTCTATGTGGTGACCGCCTACACCGTGCCGGTCTTCGCAGCGTCGAGCATGGACGCGGGGTACGCGACGATCAACGACGATGTGATCCGCTCGAACGCGCAATCGGTCCTCGATGACGCACTGGGACGCCTGGAAGGGAGCCCGGTCGAGGTGCACTGGCGGATCGAGGTCGGCGATGCTGCGGGAGTGCTGCTCGACCTGTCGGAGGAGGCCGAGCTGATGGTGGTGGGTTCGCGGGGCCGCGGGGGTTTCGTGGGTCGGCTCCTCGGATCCGTCAGCAGCGCCCTCCCGGCGCACGCGAAGTGTCCGACGGCGGTGATCCCGCTGCGCTCCGGGTCCCGTCCGGGTCAGGCGAGACCCGGTGGGGAAACCGGCCGGGAAGCGTCCGCGGCACCAGTGGAACCCGTGGTGGCCGTGGGTGTGGACGGCTCCGAACAGGCCCGCATGGCATCCCTCACGGCCGCGGAGGAAGCCCGTTCCAGGGGGCTCCCGCTGAACCTCATCTGCTCGGTGGCACCCTTCAGTGGCTCGCTCGCCTGGGTGCCCGCACCGGTGGACCGTGAGGCTCTCCACACCGACCTGGCGGTACAGCTCGCCGCTGGGCGGAACTGGCTCTCGAGTCACTACCCGGACGTGGAGATCCACGCGGAGATCCTCGACGGTCCGCCGGCCGAGGTGCTCATCAAGGCGTCGGCGACATCGGAACTGCTCGTGCTGGGAACGCGGGGGCGCGGTGGCTTCACCGGGATGCTCATGGGCTCCACGAGCCAGGGCGTCCTGCACCATGCGCGTGGTCCCGTGCTCGTGGTGCCCGACAGGGCGGATCCGCGGCTCGAGGACCGCAGCTCGTTCGGGCCGATGGTGCCCCCGGCGAGGTAGGGCGGGCTGTACCTCCGGGTGGAGGCGCTAGCCCCACCCGAATTCGTGGAGGCGGTCGTCGTCGATGCCGAAGTGGTGTGCCACCTCATGCACCACGGTCACGAGGATCTCCTCCACGAGTTCCTCGCGGGACCCGCACAGGCGCATGAGCGGGCCACGGAAGATGCTGATGCGGTCGGGCAGGGAACCGGCTCCCCACCAGGAATCACGCTCGGTCAGCGGGGTCCCCTCGTAGAGTCCCAACAGCTCGGTGTGGGCAGGTTCGCCCGGGCCGGGCTCGTACTCCTCCACCACCAGGATGGCGACATTGTTCATGGCCTGGGCGAGGTCGTCCGGGATCCCGTCAATGGCGTCATCGACGGCTTCCTCGAACTCCTCGTGTGTGATCTCGAACGGCACCCCTCGATCGTACAGATCGGCGCCGGGCACCCGCGTGCACACCGGAGGGCGTCGCGGTCAGCCCGAATGCGGGTGATTTTGTGTAATGGAGAATCTCCCCCTATAGTTTTATAGGTCCACGACAGGGAGAGATCCGCTGGAGATGCACGTCCTCCGGAGGATCGGTGTACTCCGATTCGTGGCCCGGGCCCCCATCGTTTAGCGGCCTAGGACACCGCCCTTTCACGGCGGCAGCACGGGTTCGAATCCCGTTGGGGGTACGCAGGAGAGGCCCTCAGGGGGCGGTCAACGGCACCGAAAAGTGCTGGTAGGCTGAAGCTCTTGCGAAAAATGCAAGATCAGTAAGAGAAGTACAGCAAGGCCCTGTAGCGCAGTTGGTTAGCGCGCCGCCCTGTCACGGCGGAGGTCGCGGGTTCAAGTCCCGTCAGGGTCGCTCAGGCGGCAGGTTTCCTCGAGGATCCGGCCGGGCTGGATACGGTGATCATCGAGTGGATGATCGCAAGGCTCTGTAGCTCAGTTGGTAGAGCGTTCGACTGAAAATCGAGAGGTCACCGGATCGACGCCGGTCGGAGCCACCGCTGAAAACCCCGCAGTTCCTACGGAACGCGGGGTTTTTTCGTGTGGCCGCGGAGCTGCCCTGAGCTCGTGCCTCCGCACCGGGCGCGCGGAGGCAGTGGCCGGCTTCTCACCGGGTTCCCGCGGATCGTCGGTTCCCAGCAAACACCGGGGTTCGGGCCGTAGGATCTCGACGGCTCCACCGGGTGCAGTGCCCGTCGCACGAAGGGTACGGGCGGACGAAGCCCGCCGGCTTCGCGCCGAGCGGGGCCCGGCACCATCCTTCCGCCGGGAAGCCGGGAGAGTGCTGCGGAGTTCATGCGTTCAACCACCGGCTTCGAACCGAGACGAGAAAGGCCCCAGTGAAACTCCTGTATCCCGCTGCCGGCCTCTGTGCGGTGGTCGCCGTTCTCACCGGATGCAGCCAAGGATCCGCGGAGCCCACCGCGACCATGCTGAGCATGCCCGCGAGCCCTCCGGCCGAGCAGAGCGCTCCCGCCACGCCGTCCGGACCCGCACCGACATCGCTTCGCGAGAACGCCCCGGGTGACGGAGAGGCGGGCGCGGCCACCACCGCTGATCCCTCCGAACACTGCGTGATCGTGGCCGGTGGAGTCACCACGGCCATGCTCGCCCCCCTGACGCTGCGGTCCACGTCCGCCCCGGAGGACCTCCAGGCACTGGAGCAGCAGATGCTGGACCTCCGGGACAGGGTGCCCGCGGACCTGCACGAGGACTTCACCACGCTCGCCCACTCGATCGGAGCACCGCCCGGGGGCCCCGGCACCTTCGATGAGGACGCCTTCCGCCATGCGGTGTCACCCGTACAGGACTGGCTCGAGGCGCACTGCGCCCACAAGTGACCATCGGCGTCACCGCCGGAGGAACACCGGAACGCGTCCCCGTGACGGTCGGGCGGTCCCTGGTCCGAGGACCGCTTCGCTAGGAGGCTCGGGCCAGCTGACGGATCGGGATCCAGCGGGAGGCCAGGCGGCGGTAGGACGCCGCGGCGCCCACCATGTCCGCCTCGGCCAGGCTCTCGATCCCGAGTCGCACGTCCATGGGTGAATCGTCGGGGAACACACGGTCCGCCACCGGGCCGTAGTCCACTTCCACGACGGCGTCGCGCCGGAACACCTCCAGCCATTCGACGATCTCCGTGAGCTCATCGAGAAGATCCATCTCCGGCGCTCCCACGGCGAGCTGGGCGACCGAGCGGCGCCCACGGTCGATGCAGTCCCCGATCCTCGCGGTGACCCGCACCGTGGTCACGCGGCCGTCGTCCTCCACCACTTCGGTGAGATCGTCCTCGTGGATCAGCGCGAACCAGGCGAACGGAACACCCCACGTGGCCGAGCGCGTGTGGAGCTTCGCGACGGAATCGGCGAACGTGTCCGGATCCAACCGCGCCTGGTGCGCCTCGCGGGCTATCTCCGGCACCAGGACGTCGATCAGGGGTCCGCGCAGGCTCTGGTCGAGGGACTCCGCGGCGAGGGTGGTACGGACCGCCAGCTGGTTGGGGCAGTAGTAGGGAGCGGTGGCGTCGTTCGGGCCGGGGAAGTGCGTGACGCGCACGAGGTCCGTCTCGTGGTGCGGGAACGGGTCCGAGACGGGCCGCAGGATGCGCTGGCGCGATTGCTCGTGCTCGAGTGCCTCGGTGGTCTCGCGGTCCCGCTCACGCTGGTCGATCATCACGAGCTGCTGCGCATCGGGGAAGGCCTCGAGCGGTTCGTAGACGCGTAGATAGGAGACGTACGGGAAAGGCCCGCCGATTCGTCCGCCCACCCGGCTCACTTCCCGTCGAGTTCCACGATCACAGGAGCGTGGTCCGAGGCGCCCTTGCCCTTGCGCTCCTCGCGATCCACGAAGGCGTTGGAGGCGCGGGCCGCCAGCGCGGGGGAGCCGAGCACGAAGTCGATGCGCATGCCCTCCTTCTTCGGGAAGCGCAGCTGCTTGTAGTCCCAGTAGGTGTAGGAGCCGGGACCGGGCGTGTACGGGCGTGCCACATCGGTGTAGCCGGAGTCGAGGAACGCCTGGAAGGCGGCGCGTTCGGCAGGGCTGACGTGCGTGTAACCACCGTTGACGAAGAGGTCGATGTCCCAGACGTCCTCGTCCTGCGGTGCGATGTTCCAATCACCCATCAGGGCGATCTGCGCCTCGGGATCCTCGGTGATCCAGCCCTGCGCGTGTGCTCGCAGGGTGTCGAGCCACTCGATCTTGTACGGCATGTGGGGGTCGTCGAGTCCGCGCCCGTTCGGGACGTACAGGCTCCACACCCGGACTCCGCCGCACGTCGCGGCGATGGCGCGCGCCTCCTGCACGGCCTCCACCCCCGGCTTGCCGAACGCCGGCTGGTCCGGGAAGGTCCGCTCGACGTCGTCGAGACCAACCCGTGAGGCGATCGCCACACCGTTCCACTGGCTGAACCCGAAATGTGCCACCTCGAAACCGCTGTTCTCGAACAACTCCCAGGGGAAGTTCTCGTCCTTGCACTTGGTCTCCTGGATGGCCAGGACATCGACGTCGGACCTGGTGAGCCAGGCTTCGACGCGGTCGGCGCGGGCACGGAGGGAATTGACGTTCCAGGTGGCGATCTTCACGGTCCCTACGTTACCAATGGCGGTGTTTAGTCCCGCCACCACGCATCGAAGATGGTCACGGGCACCGTGCGCTTGTGACGTGTGATCCAGTAGCGGTGCTCGATCGACGTCGCTGCGTCAGGGTCGATCTCGCGGCCCTCGAGGTAGTCGTCGATCTGCTCGTAGGTGAGACCGAGTTCCTGTTCGTCCGCCTGGCCCGGGAGTTCATCGAGCAGGTCTGCCGTCGGGATCTTCTCGTACAGTGCGGCAGGAGCGCCGAGCTCCTTGAGCAGGGCGCGGTTCTGGCGCTTGTTCAGCCCGAAGAGCGGCAGGATGTCCGCACCGCCGTCGCCGAACTTGGTGAAGAAACCCGTCACCGACTCGGCGCCGTGATCCGTGCCCACGACGAGGAGGTCGTGCTGACCGGCGATGGCATACTGCGCGACCATGCGGGCACGGGCCTTCGTGTTGCCCTTGGTGAAGTCCGAGATGCTCTCGCCCGTGGTGTCCGCGTACTCCTGCTGGATGCCGTCGACGGCGGGGGCCACGTTGAACACCTTCGACGTGCGGGGCTGGATGAAGTCGAGTGCTGCCTGGGCGTCGTCCTCGTCCTTCTGGACGTTGTACGGCAGACGCATCGCGATGAAATCGGCGTCGATCCCTTCGGAGCGGAGCTCATCGACCGCGAGTTGCGCGAGCTTCCCGGCGAGGGTCGAATCGAGGCCGCCACTGATTCCGAGGACGAACCCGCGGGTACCCGTCGACCGGACATAGTCCTTCAGGAAGGCGACCCTGCTGCGGACCTCCGCTGCCGGATCGATGGAGGGCCGAACGCCCATGTCCGCAATGATCTGTGCCTGCATCTCTCGCATGCCCCAAGGCTACTCCGCTTCGATTTCTACGAGGTTACGCACCGGGTGATGAGGTAGCGGTCTCCGCGTCGCTCGAGTAACGCAGTCCCGTCTGCCGACGGGCCTCGTCGAGGAGCTCCATCATGCGCACCGATTCCGCCGGCGTCATGAACGGGCTTTCGACGAGCCCGTGCTGCAGGCAGCGCGTGACCTCCCGCAGTTCGTAGCTGAAGCCGTGACCGAAGACCTCGAAACGCTCCGTCCGCAGCGTTCCCCGGCGCGGCTGGATCACCAGTTCGGCCGGGTTGAACAGGGGGGCCGACGAGCGCAACCAGCCCTCGGTCCCGCTGACGGTCACCACGCTCGGGCAGTCCGCTCCGATCGAGGTGATGAGCTGTGCGTGTGCGCCGTTCCCGTAGGTCAGGGAGAGTGCGCTCTGGAGGTCGATGCCCTCCGGGGTGAGGACCCCGTGGGCCGCGACGTCGGCGGGTTCACCGAGAGCTCCGAGAGCCCACGTCAGCGGGTAGACCGCGAGGTCCAGCAGGGCGCCGCCACCGGCCGCCGGATCCCACGTCCTCGACGTCGGATCGAAGGCGGGAGCGAAACCGAGGTCCGCCTGCAGCCACCGCACGGCCCCGATCTCGCCGGAGCGGAGAATCTCCACGGCGCGGCGGAAGCTCGGCAGGAACCGCGTCCAGACCGCCTCCATGAGGAACAGTCCGCGGTCCCTGGCGAGGTCGGCGAGCTCCGCCGCCTGCCGCGCGTCCATGGCGAGGGGCTTCTCGCACAGCACATGCTTCCCTGCCCTGAGCGCGGCCAGAGCGACGGCGTGGTGCTGAGCGTGCGGTGTGGCGATGTAGACCACGTCGACCGCGGGATCCGAGACCAGCCGTTCGTAGCCGGTCGTCCCTGCCTCGTCCGAGTAGGCGGACGAGAAGCCGAACTGCACTGCGAAGGCCCGCGCGGATGCTTCGGTCCGAGAACTCACGGCCTGGAGGATCGCGTCGTCGAGCAGTGCGAGGTCGTGGACCACGCGGGCCGCGATCGAACCCGTGGCGACGACACCCCAGCGGAGGGGACGGCCCGTCGCCGTCGAGGGAGCGATGGAGGTGATGGGAGCCGGGATCATCGGACTGGCCTTTCGGAGCTGGAACCGCCGTAGGGTACGCCGGAGCAGGCGGGTGCGCACGGCGGCGCCTTGTCGCAGGAGGGTACTGCAGGAGGGGTGTGTTCGAGCGGGTCAGACCGAGTCGCGGATGACGAGCGCGGTCGGCATCCTGGTCACCCGGTCCGCCGGCTTGCCCTCGATGAGGTTCACGAGGGTCTCGGCCATCTTCTTGCCCAGTTCGACGATCGGATGGTGGACGGTCGTGAGCGCCGGCGTCACGGAGGTCGCGAAGGAGTCGTCGTCGAATCCGACGACGGCGATGTCCTCCGGGATCCGCAGGCCCCGGCCCTGGATGGCGGTGTAGGCACCGGCGGCCATCTGGTCGTTACCGGCGAAGACGGCGTCGATCGGGGCACCGCGGTCGAGCAACCGATGCATGGCGCGGGCCCCCGACGCGAGCGTGAAGTCGCCCACCTCGACCAGCCCCTCACCCCTGCCCGCTTCCTGCACCGCGGCCCGCCAGCCCGCGAGGCGGTCGATGCCCGGGGGCATGTCCTGCGGGCCGGCGATCGTGGCGATGTGCTTCCTGCCGTTGTCGGTCAGCTGCCGGGTGATGGTGTACGCGGCCTGCTCGTTGTCGACCTCCACGTAGTAGCTCTCCTTGCTGCCGACCAGCGGCCTGCCGGCGAAGACCATGGGGAGCGATCCCGAGAGATGCGTCCAGGAGTGGTCACCACTGTGGTGGGACACCACCAGGACACCGTCGACGTTCCCGCCGAGGAGGAAGCTGCGTGTCTTCTCCGGCTTCGCCTCCGAGGAGATGACCATGTTCAGCGTGTAGTCCGTGTCGGTCAGGTAGAGCGCGATGCCCTGCACGACCGATGCGAAGAAGGGATCGGCGAAGACCTTCGACGTCGATTCCGGGACGACCAGCGTCACGGAATTGGCCCGTCTCCTGGCCAGCGATCGTGCTGCCCGGTTGGGGGTGTAGTCGAGCGCGAGGATGGCCTTCTTCACGGACTGCGCGAGTTCCGGGTCCACGCTCGGCGACTCATTGACGACGCGTGAGACGGTCGCCCGCGAGACCCCGGCCAGGGCAGCCACCATTTCGAGGGTGGCTGCAGGCCGGGGCCCACCTGCGTCCTGCGTCATCGTCACCGTCATCTCGTAGGCCTCGAAAGTATGGCTGAAGCCTACGTCAGATGCCGGCCGGGGACAGCGCCGGTGCGGTCGCTGCGGCGATGACCCGCGCGTACGCCAACCCGCTGTCCTTCACCGTGCGCTCGAAGGAGTCGTAGTCCACCCGGACCACGCCGAAACGCTTGCCGTACCCCCAGGACCACTCGAAGTTGTCGAGCAGTGACCAGACGAAGTAGCCCCGGACGTCGGCCCCCTCGTCGATCGCGCGACCCACGGCGTCGATGTGGTCGAGGACGAACCGGGTGCGCTCGCTGTCGTGCACCGCTCCGTCACTGCTGACGACGTCGTCGTACGCCGCCCCGTTCTCCGTGATGTAGAGCGGCGGGAGTGTGGGGTACTCCTCGCCGAGACGCACCAGGAGTTTCCGCAGGCCGTCCGGGTTGACCTCCCAGTTCATGGCCGTGCGCGGCAGTCCTCGGCTCGGGAAGGAGATGTCCTCGGATCCGATCCAGCACGACGACGTGGGTCGTGTGGCGCCGCCGGAGTGGCCGTCGCCGCCCTCGTCGATCGGGTGTCCGCTGATGAGGTCGTCGTGGTAATGGTTGACGCCGAGGAAGTCGATCGGGGTACCGATGATCTCCAGGTCCCCGGGCTGGATGACGTCCCGGATACCGAACTGCTCGAGGTCGGCGAGGGTGTCCTCGGGGTAGGCGCCCCGCAGGATCGGATCGAGGAAGATCCGGTTCTGCAGCGAGTCGAACCGGCGGGCGGCGTCGAGGTCGACGGGGTCCGACGCATCGCGTGGGATCGAGTTGCTCAGGTTGAGCGTGATTCCGAGGTGCTGGGCCCCGCGGGCACGGAGTTCGTCGACGACGAGGCCGTGGGCGAGGTGCTGGTGGTGGATGGCGGCCACTGCTGCGGCCGGCTCCTGCCGGCCCGGGGCGTGCACCCCGGCGGCGTAGCCGAGGAGGGAGGAGCAGAACGGTTCGTTGAACGTGGTCCAGTGCTCCACGCGGTCCCCGAGGGCGGAGTAGACGTCGGTGGCGTAGTCCACGAAGCGGTAGGCGGTGTCGCGGTTGGCCCAGCCGCCCTTCTCCTCGAGCGCCTGCGGCAGGTCCCAGTGGTACAGGGTGAGCCATGGCAGGATCCCGGCACCGAGCAGTTCGTCCACGAGGCGTGAGTAGAAGTCGAGCCCAGCCGCATTCGGACCACGATCGCCCGGACGGACGCGGGACCAGCTCGTCGAGAAGCGGTAGGAGCCGAGCCCGAGGTCCTTCATGATCGCGACGTCCTGGGGCATGCGGTGGTAGTGCTGAACGGCGTCCTTGAGGGTGTCGCCGTGGGCGATGGCTCCGGGGACGCGTGCGAAGGCGTCCCAGACGGAGTCCTCCTTGCCGTCCTCGTGGCTGGCGCCCTCGACCTGCGCCGCGGCGGTGGCCGAGCCCCAGAGGAAGCCCTCGGGCCAGGTCCTGGCGCTGCGGTCGTTGTTCGGGTGGGATTGTGCGTCGAGTGGCATTAGCCCTTCACTGCTCCTTGCATGATTCCGGATATGAGTTGACGGCCTGCGATGACGAAGAGCACCAGCAGCGGGAGGGTAGCCAGAACGGCGCCGGCGAGGACGATCGAGTAGTCCACGTATCGAGCCGACTGCAGCTGGCTGAGCGCCGTCTGCAGGGTGGGGTTGCCGGGACCGAGCACCAGCAGCGGCCAGAGGAAGTCGGTCCACGCGGTCATGAACGTGAACAGCCCCAGGATCGCCATGGCAGGACGGGCGGCGGGAAGAGCGACGTGCCAGAAGGTGGAGATCATGGAGGCGCCGTCCATCCTGGCGGATTCGATCAGCTCGTCGGGAATGACGTCCACGAGGTACTGGCGCATGAAGAAGACACCGAATGCCGTGACGAGCGTGGGGATGATGACGGCACCGATCTCGCCGGTCCAGCCGAGCGTGCGCATCATCATGAACAGCGGGATGATGCCGAGTTGGGTCGGAATGGCCATCGTGGCGATCACCGCGACCATGAGGCCGTTGCGTCCCCGGAAGCGGAGCTTCGCGAAGGAGTACCCGGCCAGGGTCGAGAATCCGACGACCGACAGGGTGATGATCCCCGAGATCAGCACACTGTTGCCCAGGGCGAGCCAGAACGGGATGGTGTCGAAGACCTCGCCGACGTTCGTCCAGAAATTGCCGCCCGGGAACAGGGGTGGCCACGTCTCCCCGAGTGCCTCGTTGGACCGGCTGCCGATGATGACCGACCACCAGAGCGGGTAGGCGGAGGCGAGGAAGAAGGCGATCAGCAGGCCGTAGGTCAGGAATCCCGGCCGCCGCCCGTTGCCGAACATGCTCTTCCGGAGGGATCGGCTCCGGTCGTTCGGGACGCGGGTCTGCTGCGGCCTCGTCTCGGTGACGGTCATTGCCCACTCCTCGGTGTCGTGTCTTCGGGGGTCCCGACCGGTCCCGCGGCCAGGTCCGGTGCCGGTTCGGCGCCGGGTGCCGGCGGCTGGGGGCCTACGGCGGGGAGGACGACGGAGGGCGCCGGGAAGCGCTTGCGCCGGCGGCTGCCGGCGCCCCTGCCCGGCCCACGCGCGTCGCCGGTGGTGGCGATCCTTCGTGAGATCAGGTAGTTGACGAGGCCGAACAGCACGATGATGAGGAACAGGAGCCACGCGATGGTGGACGCCTTGCCGAAGTTCTGCCGCTGGAAAGCCATCTCGTAGAGGTAGAGCACGGTCGTCTGGAACTGCGCGGCCGTTCCCCCGTACGTCCTCGGATCGAAGAGGCGGGGCTCGGTGAAGATCTGCAGCCCGCCGATCGTCGCGGTGATCACCACGAAGATCATGGTGGGCCGGATGCTCGGCAATGTGATGCTGAAGAAGCGGCGGAACGGCCCGGCACCGTCGATCGCAGCGGACTCGTAGATGTCACGGGGCACCGACTGCATCGCTGCCAGCAGGATCAGGGCGTTGTAGCCCGTCCAGCGCCAGTTCACCATGGTGGCGATCGCGATGTGGCTCGGAAGCGTCTCGTTGGCCCATTGGACCCGGTCGATCCCGAAGCTCTCCAGGATGTTGTTGATCAGCCCGTACTGCTCACCGAACAGGTTCGCGAAGATCAGGGCGACGGCAACAGGGGTCACGATGTAGGGGAGCAGGATGCTCATGCGCCAGAACGTCCTGGCACGGAGGTTCTGGTCCAGCACGGCAGCTATGGCCGTTGCGACGATCAGCTGCGGGATGGTCGAGAGCAGGAAGATGCTCATCGTGTTGAACAGCGAGTTCCAGAAGAAGCGGTCCTGGAGGACTTCCTGGAAGTTCCGCAGCCCCACGAACTCGCCCTGCCCCTTGAGCAGGTGCCAGTCGAAGAGCGAGACGAAGAAGGTGTAGCCGAGAGGGAACAGGCCCACCAGGGCGAAGAGGAGAAAGAACGGTGCGATGTACAGGTAGGGCGAGGCTTTCATGTCGAAGACATTCAGCCGCTGACGGAAGGTGAGGACGGGTTTCGCAGGGGCAGGACTGCTCGCTGCCGGGCGGTTCAGTGTCGTGGTCATGAGGGTTCCAGACTCCAGGGGGGCCTCCGCTGGTACCGGAGGCCCCGCGGCCGGTGCTGCTAGTTGTTCACGACGCGGTCGTTGAGAAGCGAGATGGCTTCGTTCCAGGCCTCGTCGGCCGTACCCGTGCCGTTGTCCAGGATCTTCAGCGCAGGCGCGAAGACGTTCTCCTGGATCTCCGAGTCCTGCGGGCCCTTGAACTGGGCCACGACGCCTTCGGCGCGCGATGCGAAGATCTCGCCGTACGGAGCGTCGTTGAAGAGCTCGTTCGGGACGGCTGCTTCGACGATCTCCGCCTGGGCGTCCAGTGTGCTGGGAAAGTTGTTCGCGGCTGCGGACTGCTTGACCATCTGTTCGGGGTCGGTCAGCCACTGGGCGAGCTTGGCGGCTTCGGCGGGGTGCTCGGAGCTCTCGGGGACGGAGAGGAAGGCGCCTCCCCAGTTGGAGGCCCCGCCCGGGAACACGTCGGCGACGTCCCACCCGGTCTCGGGGCCGCCGCCGGCGGACTCCAGCTGCTCCTTGATGGTGCCGAGCATCCAGGCGGGGCAGACGTGGACCGCGAAGGAGCCGTCCACGAAGGCCTTGCCGTTGCCCCAGTTGAACTGCTGCTGATTGGCGGACAGGCCGTCGGCGGTGCCGGCGGCGAGGAGGTCGAACTGGGCGCGCATGGCCTCGTTGCCCTCGATGTTCAGTTCGCCGTCGGCCGTGTAGTAGCCCTCGTCCATCTGGTTCACCATGGAGTTCCAGACGAACGCGGACTGGTCGTACCAGGCCTTGCCCGTGGTCTCGTTGTACTCACGGCCCAGGTCGAAGTACGTCTCCCACGTCGCGTCGTCGCCACCGAAGAGCTCGGCGACCTCCTCGCGGTCGGTCGGCAGCCCCGCAGCCTCGAACAGTTCCTGATTGAAGCACAGTGCCTGGGGTCCGATATCCGTGCCGAGGCCGATCACACGGCCATCGGGGTCGGTTCCCTGCTCGAACTTCCAGTCGACCCAGTTGTCCTTGATGTCCTCGGCGCCGTACTCGTTGAGGTCCACGAACTGGTCGGACACATCCATGATGGAGCCGAGCCAGCCCTCCTCGACCGCAACGACGTCGCTCAGTCCGGAACCGGCCGCGAGCTTGGTGAACGCATCGGTGCGGGCGTTCGCGCTGCCATCGATGTTCGTCGCCTCGATGGTCACTCCGGGGTTCTGCTCTTCGTATTCGGCGTACAGATCGTCGTAACCGAACTGCCCGAACGTGGTGACGGTCAGATTGACGGGATTGTCGGCACTGGCCGGCTCGTCGCTCCCGCCTCCGCTGCAGCCCGAGGCAACGAGGGCCAGGGACGCTACGCCGGCGAGGGCTGTGATTTTCCTGAGTCGCGAGTATTCCACGATCACTCCTTTGTGTGTGTTGGAGCGACATACGCCGACGGGCGAGAGAGCGCTCTCTGAGGTGTGGAACCACTGTATGTGCGGAAGGTCACATCGTCAAGAGAGCGCTCTCTCGAATCACGGGAAGAGAGAAGCACGGCGGGGCCGCTGTCGGGGAGATGGGGTCGGAACGACTCTGCCCACCTCGATGTGCATCGGGGTGGGCAGAGGGAGGAAGAGCGAGGTGGGGTGGAGACCCTACTGGTTGAAGGCGGCGTCGAACGATGTGCCCGACGGCGCGAAGTCGAAGCCCTTGAGGAAGGCCAGTGCTTCCGGTGCGCCCTGCAACCTGTCCATGCCGGCGTCCTCCCACTCCACCGAGATGGGCCCGGTATAACCGATCGCGGTCAGGGCGCGGAAGCTGTCCTCCCACGGCACGTCGCCGCGCCCGGTCGAGACGAAGTCCCAACCGCGCCGGGGGTCGCCCCAGGGCAGGTGCGAGGACATGATGCCGTTGCGTCCTCCGCCCATGCGCATCTTCGTGTCCTTGCAGTCCACGTGGTAGATGCGGTCCTTGAAGTCCGAGATGAACGCCACGGGGTCGATCTGCTGCCACAGGAAATGGCTCGGGTCCCAGTTCAGCCCGAATGCGGGCCGGTGGCCGATCGCTTCGAGCGCGCGGTGCGTGGACCAGTAGTCGTACGCGATCTCGGAGGGGTGTACCTCGTGGGCGAAGCGGACCCCGCACTCGTCGAAGACGTCGAGGATGGGATTCCATCGGTCCGCGAAGTCCTGGTACCCGGCGTCGATCACCTCGGCCGGGACGGGAGGGAACATGGCCACGTACTGCCAGATCGACGAACCGGTGAACCCCACCACGGTGTCCACTCCGAGCTTCTTCGCGAGGCGGGCCGTGAGCTTGAGCTCCTCCGCGGCACGCTGCCGCACACCCTCCGGGTCGCCGTCGCCCCACACCTTCGGCCCGACGATCGCCTGGTGCCGGAAGTCGATGGGATTGTCGCAGACCGCCTGGCCCTTCAGGTGGTTCGAGATCGCCCAGACCTTCAGGCCGTTGCGCTCCAGGATGTCGAGGCGGTCCTGGATGTAGTCGTCGTCGTCCCACCGCCACGCGTCCAGGTGGTCGCCGGAGACGGCGATCTCGAGGCCGTCATAACCCCACTGACCGGCGAGTTCGGCGACCTTTTCGAACGGGAGGTCCGCCCACTGGCCGGTGAAAAGGGTGAAGTTGCGGGTCATGCGAGCTCCTCGGGATGTAGGGACTACTGCTGTGGGTCGGATTGGGGGGCGATCTGCACCACGGCACTCTTCGCCGCCGCGCTCTCCTCGACGGCGGCGAGGATGCGCTGGATCTGCAGGCCTGCCCCGAACGAGGGCTGGGGGTCCTCGCCGGCCCGGATAGCCGTGAGGAAGTCCTGTAGTTGATGGGTGAACGTGTGCTCCCAGCCGATGATGTGACCCTGCGGCCACCAGGCATCAAGATACGGGTGCTCCGGTTCGCTGACCAGGATCCGGCGGAAGCCCTGCTCTGTCGCGGGCCCGATGGCTTCCATCAGCCACAGTTCGTTGAGGTTCTCGAGATCGAAACGGAGTGCTCCGCGCTCGCCGAAGACCTCGATCCGCAGGCCGTTCTTCACACCCGTTGCGACGCGTGAGACCTCGACCGTGGCGACGGCACCACCTGCGAGCTCAGCGGTGATCCATGCGGCGTCGTCCACCGTGACCGGTTCGGGCCCGTCGGGTCCAGGGCGTTCCTCGACGAACGTGCGCAGCCTGCCGGAGACCTCGGTGACCTCGTCACCGGTGAGGAACTGCACCTGATCGAGGGCGTGCGAGGCTATGTCACCCAGGGCACCGGATCCGGCGGATTCCTTCCGCAGCCGCCAGGTCATGGGCGACTCCGCGTCGACGAGCCAGTCCTGCAGGTACGCGACCCGCAGCTGGCGGATACCACCAAGACGGCCCTCGGCGATGAGGTCCCTCGCGTACGCGAGTGCAGGTACCCGGCGGTAGTTGAATCCCACCATGGACCGGACCCCATGGGACCTTGCCTCGACCGCCGCGGCGACCATCTGCTCGCTCTCGGCGATGGTGTTGGCCAATGGCTTCTCGACGAGCACGTGCTTGCCCGCTCTGAGCGCCTCGATGGCGATCTCGGCATGCAGGTAGCCCGGCGTGCAGATGTCCACGATGTCGATGTCGTCCCGGTGGATGACGTCCCGCCAATCGGTGGCCGATTCCTCCCAGCCGTAGCGGGCCGCAGCTTCAGCTGTGCGCTCCGCGTCCCGGCCGACGATCACGCGGCGCGCGATCGAGGGGACGTCGAAATGACTGCCGACGGTCCGCCAGGCGGCCGAGTGGGCTTTACCCATGAAGGCGTAACCGATCATGGCGACGCCGAGGGGCCTGGGAACCGAACCCGCGGCGGTCGTGGGCACTGCAGTGGTCATGGAGTATCTCCTAGTTGGCGTGGTCCGCTCCGGGACCGCGATGGATCTGCGCTACGGAGGAAAACCAACCCATTGTGCGCTAGTTCGTCCTGGGAAGCGGCAAGGGGACGCCACACGGCGGCGGCAGTGGCGATGCTCGCGTTGTGGGCGGTGAAACTCTCGATGTTCAGCGGTCCCCGATAGTGCACATCCTCGAGGGCTGCGAAGATGCCGGTCCAGTCGGTCTGGTCGCCACCCGGAGCCCCTCGGTCATTGCCACATACCTGCAGGTGGACGAGGTGTTCCCCCGCCCTGCGGATGGCGTCGGCCGACGATCGCTCCTCGATGCCGAGGTGGTAGGTGTCCAGGGCCAGGCCCACACCTGCACCGAGGAGCGGTCCGAGGGCCTGGAGCGCCTGGTCCACGGTGTTGACGAACGATGTCTCGTACCTGTTGAGGGGTTCGATGCCGAGCACCACGTCGAGCTCGACCGCGCGACGCGCCACCGGTGCAAGGTTCCTTCGCAGTTCCGCGTACGCCGCGGAACGATCGGCGTCATCTATTCGCCAGAGCCGACCGGTGTGCGCGTAGAAGGGCCCGCAGACGCTTCCGGCCCCGATGGCCCCGGCCAGCTCCACGCATTCCAGCAGATAGCGCTGCGTCTCCTGGATCGTCGCGTCGGAAGCATCGATCAGCTCCCGGCCGGGCGCCATGGCGCCGACGACGGTCGGGGAGAGGCCGGTGTCGGCCAGGATGTCCTGCACCGCGGGAACCGTGAGATTGCCCACCTCCTCGAGGGGTAGCTCGACGCCGTCGAATCCCATCGCTGCGATCCGGCGGAGCAGGGGAGGCAGGTCCGCGTCGGTGAGTGGGGACGTCCAGACCCACGTGTTGACGCCGATGGGGCGGACGTGGCCTGTGTCCACGGTCCTGCCTCCCTCCTGTACTGATCATCGTCCGATGGTGCGTGGTGCTCCGTCAGGGAATCTGGCGGTCCTGCCAGACGGCGGGGTAACCGGGAAGGTCCTCCCCACCGAACTTGGCGTAATGGCCGTCGGGCATTCCCTCATTGGCGGTGAGGAATTCGGCGCGTTCCTCCTCGGTGATCGGCGACTGGGGGAGCACCCACTCCGTGGGGATCTCCTCACCCGCGAAGATCTTCTCCAGCGCGAGCAGCGGGGTGCGCCACTGGAAGTTGGAGTAGACCGGCGCCAGCGCGTCGAGGCCCGTTCCGTCCCACTTGCGCAGGAAGCTCATCTCGTCCTCCCCCGTCATCGCGGGAAGATCCGCTCCGGCGTCCTCGAACGCCTCGATCGCCGCGACCGCTCCATCACCCGCGTCCATCCAGATGCCCTGGACATCACCCGTGGCCAGCTCGTCCGAGATGATCGACTTGATCTCCACCGGGTCAGCACCCGTGAAGTAGTCGACGGCCTCGATGCCGTTTTCCTCGAAGATCCGTTCGGCTGCAGCCCAGCGCTGCTCCAGGACGTCGACGCCGGGCAGGATCCTCAGCGCCACGACCTTGTCCCCCTCGCCGAGCCGCTCACTGAGGAACTCCGCGGTGTCGATGCCCCAGGCGAAGCCCCCGATCGGGTGGATGAAGGTGACCGCGCAGTCGGTCTGGACACCGCGGTCGAACACGACGACCGGCTTGCCGGTGTCGCAGGCGCGCTCGACGGCCGGAGTCATGGCCGCTGTCGAGTTGGGGGAGATGATGAAGGCGTCGCAGTTCCCCTCGGCGATGAAGTAGTCGATGTCGGCGATCTGCGTGTTGTCGTCGTCCTGGGCGTCGCGTGTCTCCATCTCGGAGATGACACCGGAATCCTGCAGTACCTGCAGTTGCTGGTTCATGGTGATCCAGCCTGTCTGGCGCCAGGGATTGGAGATGGATGCGTTGGAGAAGCACGCCTTCTGCGCCCCGTCGGCCACGAAGGCCGAGGTGTCTGTCATGTCGCCGTCGATGTACTGCAGGTACGGCTGCTCCGGGTCCCCCTCGAAGGTGGCCGAGCGCTGCTGGTCCTGCTCGTCGTAGACGGCCTGGTCGAACCACTCCCCGCTGTCCTCCGACGGTTGCTCGGCTGCGGATGGTTCCGCCGCGGCCGATTCCTCTGCGGCCGGCGGGTTCTCGATCGATGAGTCGGTGGTGCACGCGGTCAGTGCGAGCAGCGACGTCGCTGCGATGACCGTGACCTTTCCCAGGATGCTTCCACGCATCATGTTCCTCCCTCAGTGGTGCCCGGTGCGGGCTGCGGTGCGGTTATCGGATGGTGTGGGTCTTGGGCCCGGCTACTCGCGCCGCGGCGCTTGCGCTGCCAGGTGCGGGACGCCGCCGCCACGGCGATGATGATGATCGCGCCCTGGACGCTGTCGCGCCAGGTCGACTGGACGCCGAGGAAGTTCAGGAGCGTGAAGAGCAGTTCGAGGGCGAAGGCTCCGGCTGCTGCCGAGAGTACCCAGCCGCGGCCGCCGCCCAGGACGACGCCGCCGAGGACGACGGCGGTGATGGCGGTGAACTCGTAGCCCCGGCCGACGGATGGGTGTACCCCGGCGTAGCCGACGAGGATGATCCCGGCCACTGTTGCTGCGAGGGAGGAGAGTATGAAGGCACGCGTGCGGACCCACCAGACGGGAGCTCCGGTCAGGGCGGCAGCGCGGGCGTTGTCCCCCACGGCGACGAGCGTCCGCCCGTAGGGCCTGCGCATCAGCCAGAAGGCGGCCGCCGCCGTGACGGCGAGGATGATCACGGGATAGGGGATGACGTCGAGGACGGGGACGTCCCGGATCCCGCCGCGGCCGATCTGCCGGAAGCTGTCCGCGGGGTTACCGGTGGCCGCTCCTCCGGTCCAGTACAGGACGAGGCCGAGCAGCGCGAGCATCGTCCCGAGGGTGACGATGAAGCTCGGCACCCTCAGAAGCGTTGTCACGAGTCCGTTGACGAGTCCGACGAAGGCGCCGAAGGCGAGCATGAGAGCCAGCACCGGCAGCGCCCGTGACTCGTCCTGCCCGATCAGATTTCCCGCGATGATGACCTGGGCGGTCACCACCGATCCCATGGAGAGGTCGAACTCGCCGGACACGATCACGAAGTACTGCCCGATGGCGGCGATCGCGATGGGGGCCGTCCGTCCGATGAACCGGATGAGCGAGCTCGGTTCCCCGAAGGACGGGTTCGCGGCGAGGACGGCGGCCAGGAGTACGGCGACGAGGACGAAGATCGCGCCGCTGGGCGTGCGCAGGGCGCGCAGCAGACGCATCCCGCGCGGGGAGCGGTTCTGTTCCAGGATCGCACGGCCGGTCAGGGCGCTCATGCCGATGCCTCGTCCCGGGTGCCGACGCCGGCGTCCCGGGGGCCACGACCGCCGTCGCCCCCGCCTGCAGCGGGAGCGCCGTCGTCGTCCGTCGGGACGCCCCGGCCGAATCGCGCAGGGTGATGCACCACCCTGCGCCGCGCGTACACGGCCACCGCGACGACGATCACGATGCCGCGGACGACGTCCTTCAGGAAGGGATTGATCTGCAGGACGCTCATGATGTTGTCCAGCATGGCGAAGATGAGTACGCCCCCGAGGGTGCCGACGAGGGAGCCCTTGCCGCCTGCGAGCAGCGTTCCCCCGAGCACGACGGCGGCGATGGACAGCAGGGCGTAGCCACCCTGCGAGCCGATGGTGGGGCTGCCGACGCCGAGGCGGGCAGCCAGCAGCAGTCCCGCGAGGCCCGCCATCATCGAGCAGATGACGTGCGCCGCGATCACCGGCGTGCGGGTGGTGATGCCGGACATCCTCGCGACGGGGGCGTCGCCGCCCACCGCGTACATCGCGTGGCCCAGGCGCGTGGAGCTGAGCATGAGGAGTACCACTCCGGCACAGGCGAGCATGATGAGCGTGGAAACAGGGACCGGTCCGATTCCCGTGGCTCCGACGAGGCGGAAGGCGAGGGGGGCCTGGCCCGAGCTGCCCTGGTAGGTGGAGCCGAGATAACCGCTCACGATCAGCCCCATGCCGAGGGTGGCGATGAAGCCGTGGACCCCGAGTCCGGCGACCACGAGCCCGTTGGCGAGCCCGATCAGGGCGGAGACGACCAGGGCGGCGATCACCGCGGGCAGGATGTTGCTCGCCCGGTCCGCCATGATGCCGGCGCCCACCAGGCTGGAGAGGCTGATGACGTAGGGGACGGACAGGTCGAGGCTGCCCACGAGGACCACGAGCGTCTGTCCGATGGCGATGAACCCGAGGATGCTGGTGCCCGTCAGGATGTCCGAGATGTTGCCGGTGCTGAAGAAGCTGCGACCCGTCGACCCCACGAGGACGGTGCCCGCGACGATGGTCAGCAGCGCCACGAGGTACACGATGTGCGTCGAGGTCAGGCGGTTCACAGCTGGGCCTCCCGCGCTCCGGTCGCGAGCTGGAGGACCTGCTCCTCGGTGGCTCCGTGCGGCAGTTCCCCGGCGATCCGGCCGTCCCGCATCACGATCATGCGGTCGGACATGCCGAGTAGTTCGGGCAGTTCACTCGAGACCATGAGGATGGCCCTGCCTTCCCGCGCGAGCTGGCGCATCAGTGAGTAGACGGCGACCTTGGCGCCGACGTCGATCCCGCGCGTGGGTTCGTCCAGCAGGACTACCAGGGGGTCGATCGCCAGCCACTTCGCGAGGACGACCTTCTGCTGGTTGCCGCCGGAAAGGTACTGCACCTCCTGGTCGAGGTCGCGGGCCACGACCTCGAGGGACGAGAACACGCCCGCAGCCTTTCCCCGGGCTGCGCCGGTGCGGGAGGGATGGACGGATCGCACCACGCTGAGGGCGTTGTCGAGGATGGACTGGTTGAGGCTGAGGCCCTGCGCCTTCCGGTCCTCGGTGATGAGCGCGATCCGGTGCCGGATGGCGTCGCGGGGCGTTCGTGGGCGGTAGACGGTACCCTCGAGCGCCATGGAGCCGCGGGTGAAGGGGGTGGCGCCGAAGACCGCCTCGACCAGTTCCGTCCGGCCGGATCCCTGGAGTCCCGCGACACCGACGATCTCCCCGGCCCGCAGGGTGAGTCGGACATCGTCGAGCTGCTCATTGCCGCCTCCACTGATCTCGAGCAGCGGAGCCCCGATCGTGGTGCCCGGCTCGGCGTCGGGGAAGTAGGCGGAGATCGGCCGGCCGACCATCGCCCGGACCAGGGCGGCGTCGTCGAGTTCCGATGCCGGACCCGAGGTGACCACGCGGCCGTCCTTGAGCACGGTGATGGTGTCGCACAGGTCGAAGATCTCCCTCAGCCGGTGGGACACGTACAGGATGGCGGTGCCGCGTCTCCGGAGCCGGTCGATGATCCCGTAGAGGAGTTCGACCTCCGGCCCGGCGAGTGCCGCGGTGGGCTCGTCCATGGAGATGATCCGGGCGTCGTAGCCCACGGCCTTCGCGATCTCGACGATCTGCTGCTGCGCCACCGACAGCGAGCCGACCGAGGCCGTGGGCCGGATGCTGGTGACACCCAGTTCTGCGAGTAGTTCTCCGGCGCGCTGGTTCATCATGCGGCGATCGATGAGCAGGCCCTTCTTCGGTTCCCTCCCCAGATAGATGTTCTGCGCGACGGTGCGCTCGGGCAACAGGTTGAACTCCTGGAACACGGTGGAGAGCCCGGCCCCGTGCGCCTGCACTGGATGGCTGAAGTCCACCGGGTCACCGTCGATCTCGATGACCCCTGCGTCCCGGGTGTACACGCCGGCCAGCAGTTTCATCAGGGTGGACTTCCCCGCTCCGTTCTCACCGACGAGCCCATGGACCTCGCCGGGAAGGAGCGTGAGCGCCGCATCCTCGAGGACGGGTACACCGAAGAAACTCTTCGAGAGTCCTGTCACACGCAGGATCGGAGCGGGAACTCCTCGGGTGCTGACGTCACTGTCCACGCGCCAACTGTGACATGGAACACGTACTTCTGTCGATAGACATGCAAAAGCCGGCAGTGATCAACCAGCAAAATGCTCGTGCTTTACTGAAAGTGTGTCCTCACTCCATCCCGTATCGGTCCTGACCAGCCATGGCGGTTCGCGCCGGCGGTCATCGGTGCCATCGCCGTCGGGCGCAAGCGAGATCTTCCAGGTCCTCCGGGACGGCAGGGCGAGGACACGTGCGGAACTCGCGCAGATCACCGGGTTGGCCCGCTCCACCATCGCCGCGCGCGTCGACATCCTCATGTCCCTCGGCCTCGTGTCGCCGATCGGCGGGGCGGCCTCTACCGGTGGACGCCCACCCTCACTGTTCGCCCTCAACCCCGCAGCCCGGGTGGTCGTCGGAGCGGACCTCGGTGCAACCCACGCCATCGTGATCCTCGCGAACCTCGCCGGGGACGAACTCGCCGGCGAGCGGCAGGACATCAGCATCGCGGACGGGCCCGAGGTGGTACTCGGGTGGCTGGTCTCCACCGTCGCCCGGCTGCTCACCACCGCCGGCCGGAGCATCGACGATCTTGCAGCGATCGGCATCGGCCTACCGGGGCCGGTGGAGCATGACACGGGACGTCCGATCAACCCGCCGATCATGCCCGGGTGGGATCGCTGCGACGTTCCTGGACTTGTCCAGGCCGGCTTCGACGTGCCCGTTCTCGTGGACAACGACGTCAACATCATGGCGCTGGGTGAACAGAGCGCCAACTGGCCGGACGTGGACGACCTCGTGTTCATCAAGGTGGCAACGGGCATCGGAGCGGGCATCATCTCCGGCGGTGTCCTGCAGCGCGGTGCGCAGGGAACCGCCGGCGATCTCGGACACGTGCGTGTCGTCGGGGGCGGTGAGGCGCCGTGTCGCTGCGGCAATACCGGCTGTCTCGAGGCCGTGGCCAGTGGCCCTGCGCTCGCTGCCGCGCTCGGGAGCTCGTCCCGGACCGACGTGCTCGGTAGCCAGGGGGTCATCGACCTGGTGCGTTCCGGTGATCCCACAGCGCTTCAGGTCATCCGGCAGGCCGGTCGGCACATCGGTGACGTGGTCGCGATGTGCGTGAACCTGATCAATCCTTCCGTCGTGGTGATCGGTGGATCCCTCGCGCAGACGGGGGAGCACCTCCTGGCCGGGATCCGGGAGGTCGTCTACACGCGTTCCCTGCCACTCGCCACCGAACATCTCCGGATCGCCCCCTCGGTCTCAGGGCGGAGTGCGGGGGCAACCGGGGCCGCCGTCCTGGCGATCTCCCACGTCCTCTCCCCGGAGGCGATCGATGCTGCGAGCGCGCGCAGTGCGGGCTGACACCCGGTGTCGGAGCACGAGCCACCGCTCGCTAGACTGGCCGCATGACCGCAGAGACCTCCGCGAACACCGCTGACCGTTCCCGCCTGCTGGAGCTCATCAAGGATCTGGCGGTGGTCCACGAGCGGGTCACCCTCTCGAGCGGCGTGGAGGCCGATTACTACATCGATCTGCGCCGCATCACGCTGCACCACGAGGCATCTGTGCTGGTGGGACGCGTGATGCTCCAGTTGCTCGACGACGCCGGCATCGCCTTCGAATCGGCCGGTGGCCTGACCATGGGGGCGGACCCCGTGGGAACCGCCGTTCTGCACGCTGCCGCGAACGCAGGCCGGCCGATCGACGCCTTCGTGGTCCGGAAGGTCCAGAAGACCCACGGGATGGGTCGGCAGGTCGAGGGCCCGGACGTCTCGGGACGTCCCGTGGTGGTCCTCGAGGACACCTCGACCACCGGTGGGTCCGCGCTCACGGCCGTCGAGGGGGTGCGCCGTGCGGGCGGGGACGTGCAGGCCGTCGCGGTGATCGTGGACAGGAGCACCGGGTCGAAGGAGCGCATCGAGTCCGAGGCCGGAGTGCCGTACCTGTTCGCCTTCGGCAAGGAAGAGTTGGGTCTGGGCTGACGAACGGTCCCGGTGAGGAACCTGCGATGGAGGGGCGCGTGGGGGACGACCACGCCCATGCCCTGGCGCGTGCCCGCGAGTTCCGGAAGGCGTCGCGCAGGTCCTTCCTGATCGGCTCGGCCGCTACCGCCGTGGTGGCCGCGGATCTCGGTCTCACCCGCGTGATCCAGTCCCAGCGGGAACAGACGCGCGTCCTCCTGCTCGACGACGACCGCGCCCGGTCCCGTTTCCCGAACGATCGCTGGGTGCTCTTCCCCGGGTACAAGACCAGCTGGGAGGAAGGGTTGTGGATCCTCAACTCGTTGCGCCCGTCCCTTTCCCGACGCGGGCAGATGGCGGTGATGGGGTACTCGAACACCGGGTTGGACATCAACAACATCGTGGCCGCCATGAACCGTTACGTGGCGAACTTCCGCCTCGAGAAGCTGTACTTCTACGGTCACAGCTTCGGCGGGATGGTGGCGGTGGAAGTGGCAGCACGCCTGCGTGACCGCGGGATCCCGGTGGAACTGATACTGCTGGACTCCTCGCCGTCGAGCCGGTTCGACGTGCAGGACCAGCGGATGTTCGACGGCGTGGTGTACCTCTACGAGGCCGGCGTGCGCCTGCCGATCAGCCTCCGGGGTACCTACGAGCTGGGGGAGCGGATCGTGCACAAGAACGAGCGGACCTGGCGCCAGATCCTGGACCAGACCCTGGAGCAGGTGTCACCACTGGCACCCAGCAGCGAACTCATCCAGTCGCAATCCTCGTACATCTACCATTTCGACGTCTCGAGATTTCAGCTCTCGCTCGGCGACACGAAGGTGGTCTTCGCGGGCAACCCCAACGACGGCGTCGTGAACTACTCCACCGCCCGGCCCGGGTGGGCGCGGGGGCTGCCCGACAATGTCGTGTCCGTCGACTACGTGACGGAGGGGGCCCTGCCCGCGCACGCCAGTCCGCAGTGGAACTCGGGCATCTACCAAAGCATCGTGTCCGCCGTGCAGCGGGAGTACGCTCCGCTGCCGACGGGCGGCGGGCGCAGGCATTTCCTCTAGACCTGGTCGATCAGGTCCGCCACCGAGTCGCAGATCTGGGCCGGCCTGAAGGGATAGGCGTCGATGTCCTCCGGCCGGGTGATGCCGCTGAGCACCAGGACGGTGTGGAGGCCCGCTTCCATGCCCGCGATGATGTCGGTGTCCATGCGGTCGCCGATCATGGCCGTGGTCTCGGAGTGGGCGTCGATCTGGTTCATCGCCGAGCGGAACATCATGGGGTTCGGCTTGCCCACGATGTACGGGTCGCGGCTGGTG
>JASLBS010000203.1 GCA_030146405.1 Arthrobacter sp. | reverse complement strand
GTGCTCGCCGTCGTCGGACTCGGGAACTCCCTCGACGCCGCCCGCGCCACCGCCTACGAGAGCCTCTCGCTGATCGAACTCGAGGGCGGGCACTACCGCACGGACATCGCGCTGAAGGCCTCCCTCGGCGAGGTGGAGGTCACCGGACCGACGGCGGCCCCGGCATGAGCGGCTTCGCCCCCGACCACGCGGAGCTGCCGGGCTGGCGGCACGTCTACTCCGGCAAGGTCCGCGACCTGTACGAGCCGGAGGACGGGCAGGACGACGTCGTCCTCGTGGTGGCCAGCGACCGCATCAGCGCCTACGACCACGTCCTCGCCACCGAGATCCCCGACAAGGGGCGCGTGCTGACGCAGCTCAGCCTCTGGTGGTTCGAGCGGCTCGCCGGCATCCCGAACCACGTGGTCGCCTCCGACGCGGCCGGTGGCGTACCTGCCGCGGTGGAGGGGCGAGCCATGATCTGCCGCAGGCTGGCCATGTATCCGATCGAGTGCATCGCCCGTGGCTACCTCACCGGCAGCGGGTTGGCGGAGTACCGGGAGTCGCGGACGGTCTGCTCCCTGCCGTTGCCCGACGGGCTGGTGGACGGCTCGCGCCTGCTCCCTGCCCTCTTCACGCCGTCGGCCAAGGCGGAGGTGGGGGAGCACGACGAGAACATCACGTACGACGCCGTCGTGATGACGGTGGGGGACGACGCAGCAGCCGAGCTCCGTACCCTGACCCTGGACATCTACGGGGCGGCCGAGGCGATCGCGCGGGAGCGCGGGATCATCCTCGCGGACACCAAGGTGGAGTTCGGGCTGGATCCGGCGACCGGGGTCATCACCCTCGGCGACGAGGTCCTGACGCCCGATTCCTCCCGCTTCTGGGACGCCGCGCTCTACGCACCGGGGCAGGCACAGCCTTCCTTCGACAAGCAGTTCGTGCGGGACTGGCTGACCTCGGACGCATCCGGCTGGGACCGGACGTCCGCGCCCCCGGCGCTACCCGATGACGTCGTCGAGCGGACCCGCGCACGGTACATCGATGCCTATGAGCGGCTGACCGGGCGCACCTTCACCTAGGGAAGGCGAGAGGCCCGCCGGCTGGTGCCGGCGGGCCTCTCGCTGTGGTCGGGGTGACAGGATTTGAACCTGCGACCTCGTCGTCCCGAACGACGCGCGCTACCAAGCTGCGCCACACCCCGGTGCTGCGTCCTGAGCAATGCTCCTGAACGGCAACTGTCCAAGAATAGCCGAGGATCAGGTACGAGGAAAACCGGGTTGCGGCCTGTTCCGGTGGATTCAGACCAGGGAGTCCTTCCACGCCGCGTGCAGCGTGGCGAACCGGCCGGTACCCCCGATCAGGTCCGACGGCGTGCCGTCCTCCACCACCGAGCCGTCGTGCACCACGAGTACGCGGTCCGCGATGGCCACCGTGGAGAGGCGGTGGGCGATGATCAGGGCCGTCCGGTTACCGAGGAGCTTCTGAAGCCCCTCCTGCACCAGGCGCTCGCTCGGGATGTCGAGGGAGGACGTCGCCTCGTCGAGGATGAGGACGGCCGGGTCCGCGAGGAAGGCGCGGGCGAAGCTGATGAGCTGCCGCTGCCCGGCCGAGACACGCCCGCCGCGCTTGTTCACATCGGTGTCGAAGCCCTCGGGCAGCTCCAGGATGAACTCCTCCGCCCCTACGGCCTGAGCCGCGGCCACGATCTCGGCGCGGGAGGCCTCCGGTTTGCCGAGCGCGATGTTGTCCGCCACGGACCCGCTGAAGAGGAACGCCTCCTGCGTGACCATCACCACGGCACGGCGGAAGTCCGCCGGGGCCAGCTCACGCAGGTCCACGCCGTCGAGCGTCAGCTTCCCCTCGGACACGTCGTAGAACCGGGCGATCAGCTTGGCCAGGGTGGACTTCCCCGCGCCCGTCTGTCCCACCAGGGCAACGGTCTGGCCGGCGGGAATGGTCAGGTTGAGCGTGGGGAGCACCACCGGGCCGTTGCCGTACCGGAACTCGACGTCGTCGAACTCGATCGCCCCCTGCGGCCGGGGCAGCGCCACCGGGTTCTTCGGGGGGCGTACGGTGGGCTCCTCCTCGAGCAGCCCGGAGACCTTCTCCAGGGCGGCGGACGCGGACTGGAAGGAGTTGTAGAACATGGCCATCTGATCCACGGGCTGGAAGAAGCGCTTGCTGTAGAGGAGCAGCGCGAGGAGTGCGCCCACCTCCAGCGTGCCGCCCAGGACCCGGAAGCCGCCGACCAGGAGCACCACGGCCACCGTGACATTGCCGATCAGCACCAGCCCCGGCTGGAAGATCCCGTTCAGGTTGATGGAACGTACGGTGACCCTGCGGTAGTCCTCCGCCAGCTCGTCGTAACGCCGGGCGTTGACCGCCTCGCGACGGAAGGCCTTCACCGCGCGGATGCCCGTCATCGTCTCGATGAAGTGCACGATCAGCCTCGCCGACACCACGCGGGACGCCCGGAACGCGATCTGCGAGTGCTTCTGGTACCAGCGGGCCAGGAAGAACATGGGGATCGCCGCCACCATGATCAGCAGGCCGGTGCGCCAGTCGAGGGCGAAGATGGTCACGGCCGTGAACAGCATGAACATGGCACCGGACGCCAGCGAGCTGACACCGGAATCGAGGAGTTCCCGGAGCGCCTCGAGATCCGAGGTCTGCCGGGAGATGATGCGCCCCGACGTGTACTTCTCGTGGAACTCGAGGCTCAGGCGCTGCGTGTGCCGGAACACCCGCAGGCGGAGATCGAGGAGCATGGTCTGGCTGAGCTGCGCGGTGGCGCGCACGTAGCCCGCGGTCAGGACGGAGGCGAGCACCGCCGCCAGGAGGTAGGTGCCTCCACCGATCCACAGCAGCACGGGGTCGCCGTCGAGCAGCGCGGGCAGCGCGTTGTCGATGCCGAAGGCGATGATCGCGGGTCCCGCCACACGGGCGGCCTGCGAGATGACCACGAGCAGCACGGTCCAGTAGAACTGTCTGCGGTTGGGCTTGATGAGGGAACCGAGGAGCCGGAAGGACCTCGAGCGCACGGACTTGCTCTGGGCACGGTCGAGCAGGACGTCGTCCTCGTTGAGTACGCCGGAGGAGGTGGCTCCCTCCGGCTTCGGCGCTTCGCCCGGTGCTGCCGTGGTGCGGCTCATGCCAGCGCCTCCTCGTCGTCGTGCTCGGGTCTCGCGGCGCGGCCTAGTTCCGCGATCTCCTCGTCGTCGAGGCTGGCGATCACGTACCGGTAGTGCTCGTTGCGGGCCAGCAGCTCGGAGTGGGTGCCCACGTCGGTGATGCGACCTGCCTGCAGGAGTGCCACGCGGTCCGCCAGCGCCACGGTGGAGGGCCGGTGCGCCACGATCAGCGTGGTGGTTGAACCGAGGACGGCGCGAAGTCCTTCCTCCACCCGCTCCTCGGTGGCCACGTCCAGTGCGGAGAGCGGGTCGTCGAGGACCAGCACGGTGGGGTGGGCCGCGATGGCCCGTGCGAGGGCGATGCGTTGGCGCTGGCCGCCGGAGAGGCTGAGCCCCTCCTCACCGATCAGGGTGTCGAGACCCTCGGGCAGTTCGTAGGCGAACTGCGCCTGCGCCACCTCGAGCGCCTCCGCGAGGATCCGCTCGGCCTCCGCGCCCTCTGCCCGCGAACCCATGAGCACGTTCTC
>JASLBS010000094.1 GCA_030146405.1 Arthrobacter sp. | reverse complement strand
ACCCTCGTGGCAGATGCCACCTGCGCGGGGGCGAGAGCGGCCTCCGTAGCGGGAGGGCCGATCGACCTGCCCGAGCAGGTCGCCGGGGTCGTCGACGCAGGCGACCTCTCCGGGGACACGTCACTGGTGACCATCTCCGCGGGAGGGAACGACGCCGGCTTCGGTGAGGTGGTCGCGGCCTGCGCGATCGAACCTCCTGCCGTCTGTGAACAGGTGATCGAGACCCAGAACGAGAGCGTCTTCCCTGTGCTCGAGCGCGATCTCGCCGAGCTCTACGGCGCCATCCGTTCGGCAGCGCCCGATGCCGCCGTGCTCGTCACGGGGTACCCCCACCTGTTCTCACCGGACCTCGGGGACTCCGTGCTCCCGCGGGAGTCACAGGAAGCGTTCAATGCCGGAACCGACGCCCTGAACAGTCTCGTCCGGGGGCAGGCCGAGGCGTACGACTTCACCTTCATCGACCTGGTGGCACCCTTCGAGGGGCATGGCCTGGGCTCATCGGACTCCTGGATCACGTACCAGGAGAACGCACCGGACAATCTCCATCCCACGGCTGAGGGCTACCGCTCCGGGTACCTGGCCGCCGTCCGGGATTCCACGGACCTCGGACTCCCGCGTTAGGGCTGCCAGTCCGGATCCGTGAGCCGGGCGCGCAATTCGGCCACTTCCACGTCCGTCAGCCCTGCCCCGACCAGGAAGGCCGTCGCGTCGAGGTCGGTCAGCAGCTTCCCGAGATGCTGCTGCGCGTCATCCAGCCAGACGGTGAGTTCCCCGTCCGTCCTCGGCGGCTCGTGCGGTGTCTCCTGGCTCCGGTACCGTTCGTTCATCGCGGTCACCGCCACCGAGTAGTCCGCGATGATGGCCTCCCGTGGCACTCCCGCAGCAGCGAGAAGGAGTGCGAGCACCATCCCGGTCCGGTCGCGCCCCGCGGCGCAGTGCACCACCACTCCCCCCGGCCGGGCCGAGAGGAACGCGCGGGCTATGGCCGTGAACTTCTCCGGCCATCGCTCCAGGTTGTCGCGGTAGTACTCCGGGGTACTGAGATACGGGCCACTCAGGGCCACGAACTCGGCGTCCGACCGGTCCTCCGTCGGCAGGTTCACGAAGGTGAAACGCGCGAGGTACTCCTCACTCACGGGCGGGTCCACCTCACGCCGACCGAGCTCGAACGGATTGCGGAGGTCGATGACGGTACGGACGCCGTCCTCCCACGCCGCGTCCCACCCGACCTCGCTGACCCACTCGTGCCGACCCATCCGGTAGATCCGACCGGGTTGCACCAGGTCCCCGGTCCCGCCCAGGTCCCGCGCATTGACGGCACCTTCCCACAGCACCGTCGGGTCGAAGTCTGCGGAGGGGAAGGGTGCGTCGTCATCCATGCCGGAAGCGTATCCGCCGGCCCTGACGGACGGCCACCAGTGCGCCGCTAGACTCGACGGGTGACTTCAGAGCTCCCCGCCAAGGTATCCGACCTCTTCGACCCGCCACGATGGCGCGCGGTCGCAGGCTTCGAGGACTTCACGGACCTGACCTACCACCGCCAGGTGGAGCGCGACGACGAGGGAGGCGTGGTGCGGGACCTCCCCACGGTGCGGATCGCCTTCGACCGCCCCGAGGTCCGCAATGCCTTCCGCCCGGGCACCGTGGACGAGCTGTACCGGGCCCTCGACCACGCGCGCATGACGCCCGACGTCGCCACCGTGCTGCTGACCGGCAACGGGCCGAGCCCGCGGGACGGCGGCCACTCCTTCTGCTCCGGCGGCGATCAGCGTATCCGGGGCCGCGACGGCTACCGCTACGCGGAAGGGGAGACGAGGGAGACCATCGATCCTGCGCGTGCCGGGCGGCTGCACATCCTCGAGGTGCAGCGCCTCATCCGCACCATGCCCAAGGTGGTGATCGCCGTCGTCAACGGCTGGGCGGCCGGTGGTGGGCACAGTCTGCACGTGGTCGCGGACCTGACCATCGCCTCACTGCAGCACGGCAAGTTCAAGCAGACCGACGCCACCGTGGGCAGCTTCGACGCCGGTTACGGATCCGCACTCCTGGCCCGCCAGATCGGCCAGAAGAAGGCGCGGGAGATCTTCTTCCTCGCACGCGAGTATTCCGCGCAGGACATGGTGGACATGGGTGCCGTCAACGAGGCCGTGGACCACGCCGAGCTGGAGACGACCGCACTGGCCTACGCGGCTGATATCGCTCGCCAGAGTCCGCAGGCCATCCGCATGCTCAAATTCGCCTTCAACCTCGCCGATGACGGCCTGGCCGGACAGCAGGTGTTCGCCGGGGAGGCAACGCGCCTCGCCTACATGACGGACGAGGCGGTGGAGGGCAAGGAGGCGTTCCTCGAGAAACGTGCTCCCGACTGGTCCTCCTTCCCCCACTACTTCTAGGAGCTGCGTGGAACTCCTCCCCGTACACACCCCGCAAGGATTCGATCCCCTCGAGCTGTTGAAGCCGCTCGCCGCCGCCCTCGCCGGCGAGGGGCCCGCAGTGGCACCTCACGTGCTCCCCGAGCAGGCCTTCGAGGGCACCCTGCCCAATGACGAGATCGCCGCCGTGATCAGCACCTCGGGCTCCACAGGAACACCCAAGCAGACGATGCTCAGTGTCGAGGCGCTCGCCGCTTCCGCCATGGGGACCGCTTTCGCGCTGCGGGCCGAGGGGCAGTGGCTCCTCACCCTGCCCGTGCACTACGTGGCCGGCTTCCAGGTGCTCGTCCGCTCCCTGTACGCGGGAACGCAACCCTGGGTCATGGACACCTCCTCCGGGTTCACGCCGGAGGGCTTCGTCGAGGCGGCGTCGGAACTGACGGACCGGATCCGGTTCACCTCGTTGGTCCCCACGCAACTGCACCGCCTGCTGTCCGATCCGCAGCCGGAGACACTCCGCCTCCTGCGGCGTTTCGACGCCATCCTCCTCGGCGGCGCCGCCGCCGGGGCCCCACTGCGTGCTCTCGCCCGCAGCCACGACCTGAAGGTCGTCGAGACCTACGGGATGAGCGAGACGTGCGGCGGCTGCGTCTATGACGGCGTACCGCTCGACGGTGTGGATCTCAGCTCGGTGGAGGGCCGCTTGTGGATCGGCGGGCCGGTCCTCGCGGACGGCTATCTGAACTCCCCCGAGCTCACCGAGGAGAAGTTCACCTTCAACTCCGGGCGGCGCTGGTTCGTCACGGACGACGCCGGTGACGTGGCACTCGACGGTTCCGTGTCCGTCCACGGACGGCTCGACGACGTCATCGTCACGGGCGCACTGAAGGTCTCGGCCACCAGGGTCGCGGACGTCATCCAGGCGCTCCCGGGTGTGGAGCAGGCGATCGTGCTGGGCATCTCCAGCGAGGAGTGGGGCTCGGCCGTGGCCGCAGCCGTCGTCGGTGACATCGACGCCGAAGTCATCCGGCAGGCCGTCCACATCGAACTGGGAGCGCATGCTGTCCCGAAATCCATCGTGACGCTCGATGCGTTCCCGCTGCTTCCCGGCGGCAAACCGGATCGCCGCACCATCCGCACACTCCTCGAGCACGCGTAGCCGCTCGATCACGCTGTCTCCACCCGACGCACCAGAAGGAACATCCCGTGGCCACTGCCGCCCAATGGCTCGAAGGAGCCCGGCCCAGAACGCTGCCGATGGCGTTCGCTCCGGTGATCGTCGGAAGCGCCGCCGCCTTCGGTCTCGGGGCCTTTCGACCGCTTCACGCGGTGTTGGCCGCCGTCGTCTCCGTCCTGCTGCAGGTCGGCGTGAACTACGCCAATGATTACTCGGACGGCATCCGTGGAACCGACAATGATCGGGTGGGACCGCTGCGGCTGACCGGCTCGGGGGCAGCCCTGCCCGGGCAGGTCAAGCGGGCCGCCTTCCTCTGCTTCGGGGTGGCCATGCTCGCGGGGCTGGCCCTGGTGGTTCTCGCCCAGGCCTGGTTGTTGATCCTCGTGGGCCTGGGTTGCGTGGCAGCGGCCTGGGGTTACACGGGAGGCCGGAACCCCTACGGTTACCGCGGACTCGGCGATGTCTTCGTGTTCGTGTTCTTCGGGCTCGTGGCCACCCTCGGCACCACCTTCACCCAGGCGGATCAACTGAGCGCTGCCGCGTGGATCGGTGCGATCTCCACCGGACTCATCGCGATGGCGCTCCTCATGGCCAACAACGTCCGTGACATTCCCACGGACCGTGCGGTGGGGAAGAAGACCCTCGCCGTGCGGCTCGGGGACCCGGCGGCACGCCTCGGCTATGTGATGATGCTCGCGGTCGCCGTCCTGCTCCCCCTGCTCCTGACGCCTGAGTACCCCTGGGTCCTGCTGGTGCTGGTGCTCATTCCGGCCTGCGTGGCGCCGAGCCGCCTCATGCTGCAGGGTCAACAGCGTCAGAGCCTGATTCCCGTGCTCAAGCAGACGGGTCTGCTCAACCTGGCCTTCAGCGCCCTCTTCGGCCTGGGGATCGTGCTCACGGTGGCCCTGCGCTAGCAGGGCGCCAGCGGAGGGGCAGCGTAGGGGCAGCCACCCCCTGCTCCGACCGCTACCCGGCACTTCAGCGACCCGGACGGTACATGAAGCGATGTACTATCGAGGCATGGAAACGCTGACGCAACACTCCGTGCTCGCGCGATTCGGTTACGCGCTGTCGGACCCCGTGCGTGCCGGGGTGCTGCTGGCCCTCCGGGAGGCGCCGTCGTACCCCGGTGACCTCGCCGAGAAGGCGGGCGTCAGCAAGCAGCGGCTGTCGAATCACCTGACGTGCCTGCGCGGCTGTGGCCTCGTCGTCGCCGTTCCCGAGGGCCGGCGCGTGAGGTACGAGCTGGCCGACAGCAATCTCGGGACTGCACTCACGGCGCTCCTGGACGTCGTGGCGATCAAGGCGTCGCCCTGTTGCTGCACCGTGCCGGAACAGCATGTCGACGGAGAGGCATGCTGCTGATGAGTTCCCCCACCGCCGCGCAAACGCCACGAGCAACCCCTGACACCGAGCGGCGTGCCGTCCTGTCCCGTCGGATCCGGCTTCTCGTCGCGGCGACGATCCTCTACAACGTGATCGAAGCGGTCGTCGCGATCAGCGCCGGCACGGTGGCGTCCTCGAGCGCACTGATCGGGTTCGGTCTGGACTCGATCGTGGAGGTCCTGTCCGCGGCCGCCGTGGCCTGGCAGTTCGCCGGCAGGGATCCGGAGGCCCGCGAGAAGACCGCGCTGCGCCTGATCGCGCTCTCTTTCTTCGGTCTCGCGGCGTTCGTCTCCTTCGATGCCATGCGAAGCATGCTCGGGGCGGCCGAGGCGCAGCACTCCTCGGTGGGTATCGTCCTCGCTGCGATGAGCCTGGCGATCATGCCCTTCCTGTCCTGGGCGCAGCGCAGGGCCGGCCGGGAGCTCGGCTCCCGTTCGGCCGTGGCCGACTCCCGGCAGACACTGCTGTGCACCTACCTGTCCGGAGTCCTGCTGATCGGGCTCCTGCTCAACAGCACACTGGGTTGGTCATGGGCTGATCCGATCGCCGCCCTGATCATCGCCGCCGTCGCGGTCAAGGAGGGACGTGATGCGTGGAAGGGGGACACCTGCTGCGCGCCCGTCCTCACGAACCGCGACCGCACCACTACGAACACGCAGCCGAGCGAGGCGGGGACATCCTGCTCCTGCTGCTAGGACGCTGCTGAGGCTGCTGAGGCTGCTAGGACAGTGCAGCCGAATACTCACCCGTCACCGGGGTGGGACGCACCCGGACCTCAGTACAGGTGTAGCCGGGAAGTACGCAGTCGAACGAGCACGTGGCACCCCCGTGGCTCAGCCCGCGCTGTTGCGCGGCTTGCGGTCCGCGTTGACCGGCATGTTGGGATCCAACGAGTCCTCTGCTGCGGCGTCGTCGAGCTCCACGGCGGTTCGGAGCGGCGGAGCTCCCGGGGTGAATCTGCGCTGCAGCGTGGCGGCGGCATCGTCCCTGAGTCTCCTGAAGAACAGGTAGGTGACACACCACGAGAGGATGGCAGCGACGACGGCGGACACGAACAGACCGAGGCCCACCTGCACGCAGACCACGTAGAACACCACGATCAGCAGTAGCCGTAGGGCTGAGAATTTCAAGAAGGCCACGCTCCAAGCTTACTCGCCTACAATTGGGGTATGCCCCGCCTCCTACTCTTCGCTGCAATCCTCGGAGTCGCCGTCATCATCTACGCACTGATCGACTGCGTGATGAGCCGGAAACATGAAGTCCGGAGCATCTCGAAGACCGCCTGGTTCATCACCATCCTCGTGCTGCCGCTCATCGGTGCCGGTATGTGGTTCCTCTTCGGCCGTCCCCGGAGCGAAGGGCCGTCAGGTCCTCGCCGCGCCGCTCCCCGCAGGCCCACGGCCCCGGACGACGATCCCGCCTTCCTGCAGAACCTCGAGGCTCAGCGCTGGCAGCAGTCCCGGGACCAGGAGCGACGCCGTCGTGAGCAGGAGCAGCGGGAGCGTGAGGCGAAGGCCCGCGAGGCCGGCAAGGACGAACCCGGTCAAGAGGGCAAGCACGAGGGCAATGATGACGCAGGACCTGATTCAGCGGGCCTGCACCACCCCTGACACCGCACCTGATGGCGCGTTGCTCGAACGGCCCGTCGTCCCTGATCGGTCGTCCTCTCGGTGCGCGTGGGCCAGGAGCCCGTATCGGTGGCCTCCGGGTTCGCCGCTCGTATCTCGGAGCGAGCCTGTATCCGCACGTCCAGCGCCACCGGGCACCCGAACCCAAACCCAAACCCAAACCCCAACCCAAACCCAAACCCAAACCCAAACCCAAACCCAAACCTACGGAGCGTATCGGGGCACCGATGATCGGGAACGGCAGAAGGTCCGCGGCGGATGCCGCGGACCTTCTGTGATTCCGGACTGACTGCGGATTCCGGCAACCGGTGGTCCCGGATGCCGATGGCCGCCTCATACCGTATCGGCTAGACCCCGGCGTAGCTGTGCAGGCCCGCGAAGTAGATGTTCACGATCGTGAAGTTGAAGACCACGCAGAGGTAACCGGTGATCGAGAGCCAGGCGGCGCGGGTGCCGGTCCATCCACGGGTGGCACGAGCATGCAGGTACCCGGCGTAGACCACCCAGATCACGAAGGTCCACACCTCTTTGGGATCCCAGCCCCAGTACCTGCCCCAGGCCTGCTCCGCCCAGATGGCGCCGGCGATGAGCGTGAACGTCCATCCCACGAAGGCCACGGCGTTGAGTCGGTAGGACAGATTCTCGAGGCTGAGGGCGGAGGGCACGAGCCGCAGGAACCTGGCCGTGTCCGCCCTCCCCGCCTGCAGCTTCACCTCGCGGGAGGTCTGCAGGAGTTGCAGCACCGACATCGCGAACGTGATGGTGAACAGCGCGGACGAAGCCACGGCGATGGACACGTGCACGATCAGCCAGTAGCTCTGCAGTGCGGGGATGAGCCGGGCCACGGGTGTGGGGAAACCGACGGTCGCGGCACACAGCATGATGACCACCAGGCCCACCACGAAGGATCCCACGAAGCGCAGGTCCTTGCGCGTGAGCGTGATGAGGAAGATCACGGCGACGAAGAACGCTCCGGTGGTACAGAACTCGTACATGTTGCCCCACGGCACCCGGTGGGCGGCGACACCCCGACTCACCACGGCTGCCCCGTGGATGGCGGCGGCCAGCACCGTGAGCGCTACTGCGATGCGTGCAGCCCCTCGGCGCGGCCCGGCGCTGTAGTCCATCGAATCGTCGGCAGTGACGGCCGGTGGCGTCGTGCCGATCGACGTCGACCCGGCGGTACGGCCACCTACTCCGGCCAGGACGCGGGGCGTCGACGCCTGCTCGCCGGCGAGGCGGCTCTCGAGAGTGCCGATGGTGGGACTCGACTTGATGAGATCGAGCACGAAGAAGACCAGGGCCACCACGTAGGCGATGGAGGCCAGCAGCATGAAGAGCTCGCTGAGCTGCCCGAGCTCGGCATTGACCGGTGGTGTCATGACTTGTCCTTTGTGTTGTGGTGTGACTGCCCTGCGCCAGCGGTCGATGACGCTCCGGCTTCCTGATATTCATTTTCCCCCGGCGAACCGCTCGGCACGAGCCAGCGATCCGTCAGCAACTTCTCCACGGCGGCTCCCTCCCCGGCGAGACGGTGGTCCTCCCCACGGGCGAGCAATGCGTACTCCACGAGGATCCTGCCATCCGGGTGCTCGCCCGTACGGACCCACAGTCGTCGGCGGCCGATGAAGAGCGACGCAGAGAGCCCCACCAGGGCGAGGGTCGAGAACACGAGCGCGCCGAGCTGGCCCGGGTCGTGATGGATGTCGAGTGCGATGTAGCGCTGCACGCGGTCGAAGGTGATGGAACCCTTGCCCTCGGGGAGCTCGACCGTCTGCCCGACGCCGAGGACGAGCCCGCGATTGTCGTTGCTCCTGCTGTTGAGCTCCGTCAGGTTCTCGGTGTCGAGGACGTAGACGTTCTTCGGCGCTCCGTCGTCGAGGCCCAGGTCCCCGTAGTAGGAATTGAGGTTCAGCTGCGGATTGAACGGGTCCGGATCCCTGGAGAAGGAGACGCCGGCCTCGTCGATGAAGGCGGTGGGGAGGAAGAACCCCACGAAACCGAGTTGATCGGGCTGCGCATCGGGTGCCTTGATCACCATCAGGGAGGTGTACAGGCCGTCCGAGGGAACGGCCACCACCGGCCCCTGCTGGGCTATCTCGCCCTCGCCGTCACGTACGGTGACCACGGGGGCATAACCATTCCCCACCAGGTATACGTTTGTGCCACCGATCGTGACCGGCGCGTTGACCTTGAGGACCTGCTGCTCCTCGACCGCGCCCGGGCCGTCCTGGGTGGTGAGGTTCGCGGTGAAGTCGAGCGGCTGGCCGTAGTGGCTCTCCTGCTCGCGGTCGAAGCGGACGTCGAACGAATCGAGACGGATCGAGTAGGGCTCGAGCTGGTCCCCGGTGAAGTTCGAGCCCGGGTCGAAGCTGTCGTAGCCGATGAGCGTGTTGACGAAGCTGTCACCCTCCACGATCACCTTCTGCCCGTTGTACCCGAACAGTCCTCCGATGGCCACTGACACCAGGACGCCGATGAGCGACGTGTGGAAGACGAGGTTGCCGAACTCCTTCGTGAGGCCCCGCTCGGCACCGACCGACGGGCGATCGGTTCCGCCGTCAC